>JAKSDJ010000285.1 GCA_022360155.1 Chloroflexales bacterium
GCTCTGGATTATTATCAACAAACCTTTTCTCTTGCGTGCGAGACAAACAATTTACTGTACCAAGGCCATGCGCTGTTGAATATGTCGAATATTTTCAGTGAGCTAGAAAACTATGAAAAGGCTATGAATTGTGGTTTACAAAGTCTGCAGATATTTCAACGCCTAAACTACAGTTATCGAGAAGCTTATGCTCTGTACGACATTGGAAAAAATGCCATGTATGTAGGTCAGTGGCAGATAGCACAGAATTATTTCAATCAATCTATTCAACTTCATGAATCTCTCAAGACCACTTCCGGTCTGGCATACCTTTACTGGAGTCAAGGGTTTCTGTTTCATATTCTTGGTAATGAAGCTAGGAGTGAAGCAGCTTACTTACAGGCATTAAGCATTGCACAATCACCGAGTTATAGCGATCTTTCTACAGCAATTGATACATTTTCTCACTTAGGCTTGCTTTACCAGACGCAACATCGATGGGAAGAGGCGCTAGACGCTTATATTCAAGAACGTATTCTGGCAACGCAACTGAAACGTGAGCATTGGCGCTGTATGACGTATTATCGGTGCGGTAACATCTTCAAACTCCAGGGCCGTTTCGCGCAGGCGCTGGACGCCTACCGCGAAGCCATCGCCGGTATCGAGAACCTACGCGAGTCTACCGAGGGCGACGAAGTCAAGATCGGACTGCTCGGCACAGTTCAACAGGTCTACGAGGCGATGGTGCTGCTCTGTCTCGAACAGGGCTACGACGACGACGCTTATCACTATGTCGAACAGGCCCGCTCGCGCGCCTTTCTCGATGCGCTAGCCAAGAAAGCTCCCGAACTCTTTGCCGCCATCGACCAGCCGGTTGTCACTCTGGCCGAAGTTCAGGCGCAACTGCCGGATGGCGCGCTGCTGATCGAGTACTACACTACTGGCGTGGCGCCGCGCGGCGAGCACCTGCTCAACAAGCTGCCGCCGGAAAACAAACGCCTGCGTGAACACCTGCTCCTGCCGCCCCGGATCATCATCTTCGCAATCAGCCGCGACCATTTCTCTGTCCACACTGCTGACCTCGATCCGAACCAACTCCAACCTAACCCCGGCGCTGCTGACCCAAGCAGCCGTTTCCTCGACGAGGCGCTCCTCAACTATCTTTCCGAAAGATTGCTTGGCCCAGTCGCCGATCTCCTCCCGCTCTACAGTCAACTCTTCCTCATTCCCCATGGGCCGCTGCACTACGTGCCGTTCCAGGCCCTGCAAACATCGTCCGGTGATTACCTGCTGTCCGCTGCTGGGCCAAATCTTGCCTTCGCCCCCAGCGCGACGGTCTTGCTACGCAACTGTTTCAGGCGGCAGCCTCATCATGATGGCGATCTGCTCGCCCTAGGCTACGATGATACAGGCGATCTGCGGCTGCGCTACGCTGAGGCCGAGGCCAACTACGTTGCCCAACTGATGGGCGGACAGGCCTGGACTGGTACTGCACCAAAACGTGATCGCCTTGCGGCTGCCAGCCAACAACTTCGCCAACTCCACATTGCCAGCCATGCCGTCTACAACCCGCGCGATCCGTTAGGTTCGGAACTCCGCATCGGCGCCGAAGACACACTGAGCGCACGCGATATCATCGGCGGTATGGAACTCCGCGCGGAACTGGCAACCCTAAGCGCATGCACCAGCGGACTAAGCCACGTCGTCGCCGGCGACGAGTTGCTCGGCTTGCAGCGCGCTTTCCTCTATGCTGGCGCGCCAACTGTCATCTGTACTCTATGGGATGTTGTTGATCTGGTAGCGTTATTGGTGATGGAACGTTTTTATACGAACCTGCGCCAGGGCCAGGCAACGGCAATGGCTCTCCGCGATGCTCAGGTTATGCTCCGCGAAATGACCGGGCGCGACCTAGAGACGATTATTGCTCGCTGGCGCGACGAAACTCCTGAACTTGCCACAGCCCTGGATCTCCCAACTCTCGTGCCTGAGCAACGCGACGAGCATATCCTCGCCGATCCGTGCCACTGGGCGGCATTTCTATTAATTGGTAAACCGTCGTAATGATTCTGACGCGCTGAGCGAATAAGCCAATGAGCAGAAGAAAATGGTGGATAGAATAGAATGGATCAGAGGAATGAGTAGATAATGTGGATGTTCTCGCCCCTGCGCTTCATTGTCTCTGCGTTTCTTCGTCGCCTCCCGACGTCTGCGCCTCTTCGCCTTGTTGGCCGGCATTAAGCCGGGCTCTGAGATTCGGCGGTGTAATCTCTACTCGCAAACCTGTGATTGTCTCCGGCGACACACCGGTAAAATCAACATAACCTGTTCCGTCGGTCTGGCTAGACCAAGTCTCACCGCCGATGCGCATGATCACCCCAGTACCCGCCTGATCAAGCGGTCCAGCGCTCGGTCGTTTGACTTTGATCCGCACCCGGCATAACGCTGGGTTTTGTACGTCGCGATAGATCTCGATGGTCACTTTGAAAGTGTCTTCTTCATACACATCTTGTGTATAGGCATAGAGCAACTGACCACGCGTAACACCAAGCCAAGCCGCTCTTGGCGTTCGGGGTTGCAGCGCTGTTGAAAACCACACAATCAAGCGTCCCAACTCATCGAATCGCCAAGGGCGTTGTGTATTGCCTGATGGTTTGGTTTGTTCCAAAAAAGAAGCGCCGCCTGCCGAAGATCGGTTAGGATCGGGGATGACTTGCTCGCTATAGGCCAATGTAGTCAGATCTTGCAACTCTTCCAGCAAGGTGCGACACGCTGCACAAGCGTTGATGTGTACCATAAGTTCCGGATTGTCGGCATGCAGACCAAGGGCTGTATCGGTCACGTACCGGAGCAACTGCGGGCGAATAGCCGCACAGGCTGGATCCTGCCCAGACACCTGTTTGCTGTGTTGCGACGATTTGCTCATCCAAGATTCCTTGATTTTGGGTCTGGTCGAGACAATCAGAGCCTCTATCTATATAAGGCACAGAACTTGCCTCGATCTTACACTTTATCTCTATAATCTTTGCTACTATTCATCGGAGAGAATTCCCAACTCGCGGGCTAACTCGCGCCAGGCCGGATCTTTACGCAATTTCTTGATTGCTCGAGCGCGCAACACATAGATAGTGTTGACAGGTTTCCCCAGCCGCGCGCTGATTTCCGCTTCATCCAGATTCTCGACATACTTTAACCATAGCGCATCGAACTGATTCTTCGCGCGCGGATGCCGCTGTAGGAACGATACTACAAGCTGTTCCAATGCCGAGTGTCGTTCAGAATCAAGGATTTTCTGCTCTGCGTCTGGTTGCTGTTCGATACGCGGTTCCGCTGGTGACTGCGTATCGTCTCCTGGACCAAGCGAGAGATTGGGCGGGCCGTCTTGCCGGCGAATAGCTCGCGCCGCGTCGCGCAGATGCTGGAGCACGAAGGCCATAAATGTTCCGGCCTCGCGACACTGTTCAAACGTCTCCAGTGTGCGCAGAATAGCGCGCTGGGCGGCATCATCGGCGACATCAGCATAGCGCAGACGAGCGACGCTGCTCACATAAACCCACAACTCATGGTAGGCTTGTTCGCGACGCTGATCGCCCTCGTTTCCCGAGCAGGCGTCATAGAGTGCGTAGTTATAGACATGCATTGCCGCCTTCTCAACATTGACGGCGACTCCGTTGCAAAAAAACTCAACTGTCCGCTCAACGAACACATCGTGATCGAGCAACCGCCACCCCCAACGATGACAGAGGCTCGTCACCGCCTGGCGGCATAGCTGCTCCGTTGCGGCAGGATCAGGCTCATATTGAGGCATTGACACAGACCTGGGCTATAACTACGTTCAAAGCGGCAATATCTTGAAATCCGGCGCTACACAATGACACTGGTATTACTCCTTATTATAGCGCGAACGTAACCGACTTTGGTAGACTCTATACGATCTATGGTTACAAAAGGAGTACAGAATGGACTCTATCGAGAATCGCACCTATGACGAAATCACAATCGGCGACTCGGTCAGCCTGAGTCATACACTGACGATGAAGGATATCGAGCTCTTTGCTGTTATGTCAGGCGATGTCAATCCGGCGCACCTGGACGAAGAATATGCCCGCAGCAGCATGTTCCGCGAGATTATCGCCCACGGTATGTGGGGTGGGGCGCTGATCTCGACCCTGCTTGGCACCCAACTTCCTGGTCCCGGCGCCATCTATCTCGGTCAGACGCTGCGTTTCCGCCGTCCAATCGGGCTGGGTGACACGATCACCGTCTCAGTTGTTGTGACTGCCAAAGATGACGCCAAACACCGGATCACCTTTGATTGCCAGTGTACCAATCAAGATGGCGAGGTTGTGATCACCGGCAGCGCCGAAGTGCTCGCCCCAACCGAGAAGATCAAGCGTCCCCGTGTCATCCTCCCCGATGTCCATCTACACGATCGCGGCGTACGCTACCGCCAGCTTATCGCGCTCACCGACAGGCTCGATCCGATCCGCGTAGCCGTCGTTCATCCGGTACAGGGTGAACTGTTGAACGGCGCGATCGCGGCTGCCGAGGCCAGTTTGATCATCCCGGTGTTCGTCGGTCCCGAAGCCCGAATCAGGGCGGCCGCTGAGCTTGCGGAGAAAGACCTCACCCCCTATACCATTGTCGCTACCGAGCACAGCCATGCCGCGGCGGCGCAGGCCGTGGCGCTGGCGCGCAGCGGCCGGGTGGATGCGCTGATGGACGGCAATCTCCGCACCGACGAGTTTCTGCGCGAGATGGTCAGTCGCGATTCGGGGCTGCGCACAGGCCGGCGGATGAGCCATATCTTTGTGATGGATGTGCCAACCTACCCACGCCCCTTGCTGCTCACCGACGCAGCACTGAATGTTGCGCCCGATCTGGAGGCCAAGCGGGACATTGTGCAAAATGCGATTGACCTGGCACTCGCATTGGGCATTGCTGTGCCCAAAGTTGCAATTCTCTCGTCGGTCGAGACGCTCAACTCCAAGATCCGCTCGACGCTCGACGCAGCGGCGCTCTGCAAAATGGCCGATCGCCGCCAGATTCATGGCGGCGTTGTGGACGGCCCGCTGGCGTTTGACAGCGCTGTCTCGGACGAGAGCGCCCGTACCAAAGGCGTGATCTCGCCTGTCGCCGGGCAAGCTGATATCCTCGTCGTCCCTGATCTCGAATCGGGTAGTCTGCTGGCGAAGCAACTCGAATACCTGGCCGAAGCCCAGACCGCCGGGATCATCATGGGCGCGCGCACGCCGATTGTGCTGACCGGACAAACCGCCGACACCTTGAGCCATGTGGCGGCTTGCGCCATCGCGCTGCTGCTGGTGCGCCGTCGCGTGACCGGGTGATGTTAGAACGAAGAAAACACTTGGCGTAAATCGTTTCACACCTTTCTACTGCCCAATCCACACCTTCACATCGGCGTCGAGTTGGTCGAGATCCACGCCAAAGAACGCAGGAATGGATTGGGCCGTCAGTTCTTCGCGCAAACTTGCAAAGACGTTATTGGTGACAAGCGCGCCGCCAAAGTCAGGCATACGTTCCTGGACATCCGCAGCCGGTACACTGGTGTACGAGCGGTAGAATTCTAAGACCCGCGCCTCGCCAAAGGTCTCGACCAGGTAGGCGAAGGTCAAGCCGGAGAAGAGATACTCGGCCCCGGTCTGTTGACCAAGCAAGTCGTGTTCGCCCAGCGAGTCCGCCATCGTCAGCCGAGCGAGGGACATGTCGGCGAGGTTTCCGTTGTCAGCCAGCAGTTGGCGCTGGTCAGCGCCAGGTGACTCGGAGTAGTAGACCGCCGCTCCTTCGCTGACCCAGAGCGGCGTGAAAGGCCGCGTATCGGAGGCCAGCGCCAGGTGGACCAGTTCGTGCGTAATCGTCGTCTGGCGGGCGTCAGCGCCTCTCTGCTCTTCCAAAAACGCCTCGCCGTTGAGATAGAACGCATAGCCTGTCGCAACGATGGTGTTGTCCTCGAATGTGTAGCGCGAGAGCGCGACGCCCAGCGCGCGGCTGCTTGACTGCCCGGTCAAAATGCGAAAGTCGTCCGGGTCGTTGGTGAAGTAGGCGACATAACGCGCTTCGAGCGGCAACCCTTTAGTTTGCAACTCGGCGTAAGCGGTCTCGGTCTCCTGTTCCAACGCTGCCAGTTCTGTCGCAACATCGGGCCGTGCGACAATCAGGAAATGCGGGGTTTCGCGCAGCACCAGGTCGCCCGGATGCCAGAAAGGCGGGTTTTCGTCTGTTTCGACGGCGCTAATCCGCCAGGCAGCGCCATTACGAACAAAGTCGTAGCGCAGATCGTGTATAAAGACATTGGCCGGGTTGATGCCGCGTAGCGTGTATTCCACCTGCACGGTGATGCCCTCGACCGCGCCCTGTTCAGCATCGGACGCGGAGATCGCAGCGTCTGGGGCGATCTCGATGCTATAGCGCTCCAACGGCATCCGGCTAGCCCGATCGAGGATCTGTTCTTGTTCGGCATGAAGCGCCGGATCGAATCCCGCCAAATAGGCGTCGCGGTCGCCCGCCAGCAACGCCTGAGCCTGCGCGGCAAGGAGTTGGTCCAAGGCGGCAAAGGCTACGGCTTCAGGCTGTGGTGTGGCGGTGGGCTGCGGCGCGCCGCCAGAGGGCGACGTTACTGTGGCTGCGGCGATGCCGTTGCTATTGAACTGGATCGTCAGCGCGTCATAAGTCGGAAAGAGAAAGCGAAGTTCTTCCAGCGCTGTTGGACGCGGAAAGGTGATGACGCCCATATATGCCTCGCCGGGCGCCCAGCCTGGCTCCGGCGCAATCGAGCTTGCCAGCGAGTCGCTGACCATGGCAGGCTCGTATTGGCTGCCTTCGGCGTCGAGCAGATGGGCGTCACTGCCATTCGGCCCCGAAAGCAGGCTATGGCCCTGGCGACCCGTGTTGACAAAGGCGACTTCAAAGGACAGTTGCTCGGGGTCGATCTGGAGCGTGCGCACGTGTAACTCGATTGGGGCCAGCGCGCTCTGGTTGCTGTGCAGGCTCTGAGCAACGGGGTAATCGCCCGCAGCCAGGTCGAGCACAGTTTCCACCAGCGGCGTGTCGAGCCGAAAAATGACCGGATCGTAACGCGGGAAATGCAGCTCGTAGGGTTCGCCGCCACTCGGACGCGGGAAAGTCAAAACACCTACATTCGACGCTCCAGGCGCGAATCCGCCAGATGGGGCAATACTAGCGCGCAGATTGTCGCTTACGTCCTGCGGCTCGTATGCGTTGCCCGCCGCGTCCACAAGTACGGCGTTGCGCCCGCTTAGACCACCGAGCAATTGGAAGCCTTCGTCACCGGTATTTTGGAATGCCACCCGCAGCGCCAGGGTTTCGTCGGTCAGCTCGGCGCTGCGCACAATGAGCGCAACGATGCTGAGCACGTCGTCATCACTGTTGACGCTTTGTTCGATGCTAAAGCGCTGAACGCCCTGGCTGGCAACGGGTTGCGGCGCGGACGGCGCCACGGGATCGATGCCTGGGCTAGGCGTTCGCTCCACAGATGTGCTCTCCGAAGGAACCGTCGTATTATTTGGTTGCGCGTCGCCCAAGAAACCGCAACCGCTCAACACCAGCAAGACCAGTAGGACAAGGACAATTCGTGAATGCATGGCTGCTCCTGGTTAGCGCGTTGGCAGGTTAGCACGTTGACAGGTTTGCAAAGTTGGCGCGTTGACACGTTGGCACATTCAAACGATTGAACAATTGAACGTTGACAGGTTTGAGCGTTCAAGCGGCGTTGATCGGCGTCTATCAGCGGTATCAGCGTGTTATTGCAGGATAACACGTTGGCAGACTGGCGCGTTCGCAGGTTATCGGCTATCTTTTACGTCTCGACCGCGGCGCGCAACGCGCGAATATTTCCCCAGGGTGCGACCGTGGGCAGCACACAGCCTGTCGACAAGCAAACGCGCCGCCCGCCTGTTGCGGCGATTGCTTGCTGCGCCAGCTCGTGGATCTGGGTTGAATTGCCCTCGACCAGGTCGGCCTGACTCAGGCCGCCAACAACCAGACCAGCGAAACGCTGCGCGCCTTCAGCCAGGGAGGGGCCAGTCTCGCGGTCGTGCCAGTTCAGAGCATGGACTGGATAATCGGCGCAGAGCTCGAAATAGGTATTCTGCCCATGCAGGTGTAAGAGATTGAGGCTCCCTGGACTGGCCGCTTCAAGAATGCGCAGATCCAGCGCGCGGCAGGTCTCGCGATACTCGTCAGGACTTAGCACCGTCGCCCTGGCGTGTTGGATCGCGTAGAAGATGCCATCGGCGCCGGCTTCCAGCGCTGCCTGCACAAACGCGACGGTCGTGGCGGTGATCGCCTCTAGCGCCGCGGTGAGCTGTTGCGGGTGCTGGCGCAAATGCACAACCTCCATTCCGGCGCTGATCAGGTGCCGGGCCTGGGAAAGCGGGTTGAACACCGTCTCGAGGATGGGTATATCGGGGCCGACCAGTTCACGCAGGCGACGGATGCACTTCAGTTGTCGCCCAAGCGCGCCAGTGTGAGGGTCGAGCGGCTGGAGGCTTTCCCAATCGGCAGGGCTGCTGATGGGCGACGTAATCCGCTCGCTCGTCCCTTCCGGATGCCCTCGATAGACGGCATTGCTGCCCCAGTCGGCCACTGAATAGTTGCTGAGGGGAGTGAGTTTAATCAAGTCCCAATCATATTGATATTGAAATGCTGCGACCGAAAGCGCCAGTTGTTCGGCGTCGGCATCGTCTACGGGGAAATGCCGCCAGAGCGCCACCGGCGCACGGTCCGCGTCTGTACCGGCAATAGCGGCGGCCATCCGCTCGCGATGGGTCATGGACATTGGTGTGGCTCCTTGTACTATACCTTTTCACCCGGTCATCGTTCCATATCGTCTTTCTCACGATGTAAGCGCAAGTAGCGGCGAAGACGCTGCCAGGAGCTACGCGCGTGTTCGGCGTCGGCGCTTGTCGTTAAGCGCGGGCTATAGGTCGCGACGATAAACGACTCGGTTAGATCGGTAATATCGTCGCGCACCTCCGGAAACTGCTCGGTCAGAGTATTGCTGTATTCATAGGGCGTTTGGCTGACGCGTCGCCCAAGGCCGCGCAATGTGGCGCGATGCAGCGTTGAGAGATAAAAGTAGCGCACCAGCTCGCGCGGCGCTAACTTGCTTAGGCGGATGGCCGGTTGCATTCGCTCCGCCTCCGGATGGCGCGCATGCCTGCTCAACGTCAGTGAGACTTGTTGCGCCTGCTGCTGCACCCGTTGCCAGAGCATTGCTATGCGCCGCGCAACCCGTCCGAATACGCCGCTCTTTAGTTGGGCGATCAGGTGCTGGGCCAGCGGGTGGCGCTGGACGACGGTCCACAACGCATAACCGCCCAGGATCAGGATGCAGGCCCAGAAAATGAGCGAGGGGATGATCGAATCCGGGGCGCTGTCCACGGGCGCCGGCGGTTCGGGCGGCAGGACCAACGGCTCGGCGGGAAACGGATTGACCTCGCCCTGAAGACCCAGCCAGTACAGTAGAAAAGCCGGGATTGCCAGGATCAGCCCGATCAGCCCGAGGATGAGTGAAGCCACTCCAAAGAGCAGCAGACTGAGCAGCCAAATAACATAGCTGGCAATCAGACCGAACGTGTCGAGGAGTCCCATGCCATACGTGCGCGGCAACAGTAACGCTGCCACCGCAATCGTAACAACCAGCAGCACGCTGCTGCGATTCCAGGTACGGGCGATCCGCTCGTCAACCAACGCTCCATCCTGACGCCAGCGCGCCTGCAGCAGGGACAGCCGAGCCTGGCTATAGAGCAAGAAGCCGCAAGCCAGATACACCAGGCCGGCCAGGGCAGTCAGCGGACTAATCATCAGTGGCGGAGTGGCAAGATGTTTGACATCGACGACCTGGAGCGCAATGGCCAACAGCATGACCACGCCGCCGCCAACGAAATACGACTTGATGCGCTGAAAATTGACGCCGCGTTCCTGATTGAGCGAGCTCGCAGCCATACGGCTCGGATTGTCGTCGCCAGTCTGCTGCTCGAATGGCTGCGGGGCGAGCATATGCAGACTCTGGATCATATCGCGCGCCAGCCAGATCACGATCAAACCGACGAGCAAACAGGCGAAAAAAGCTTTGTCTAGCGCGGCCAGCGGCGAGAGCAGCCAGAGTTGCAGATCAGCGCCCAGCGTTTCCAGGCCCAGGATCAGCGTAGCGACAATGCGCATCAGCACAAGGAGCACTGTCATCTCGGCGACGATGAAATGAAAACGCTCCAAGAACCAGGTTCGGTCGAGCTGCGCGGTGTAATGCACAATGCCGACTTCCAGCGCTATCAGGAAACTCGCGCCGATCAGCGCGCCAGGGCGCAAGTCGGGAAAGAGGCGTTGGGCCAACCCGGCGCCAATCGCAACTAGGCTCGCCAACATGAGCGCCACCAACAGCACCCCAAAGAGGTTGACTGTGCTGGAGGCGGGCGGCGACCCTGCTTCGTGGTTGATAACCTGTTCATTCCGCATATTGAGCAGTTTCTCGCAATAGTCTGCGGATGCCGCGCAGGGCGGACGAGAGGCCGATTCCATGAACGAATGATCCGATGATGCACTAATGTGATAAGCGCCTCATCCCCGCATCGGTCTCGCTGTCGTAACGCATTATCAAGCGCCTAAACCCTATATAGCCAGTATAGCACAGGTTGCAGACTATGCCCTGCTGTGCTATAGTCCCTCTCGAAAGGACGCAGCAGAGACCGACGCCGGAAACCGCTTGCTTATGCGAATCAGCCAATACAAGGCCTTGATGAACAATCGTGTCCTCGACCTCGCCTATAACCTGGCCCTTCAGGTCCGCGCAGTACAACGCTTCATTGTCAGGCCCACCGAAATCGGCGTACGGGTGCTGCTTATAAAGAATGATACGGTAGCCCTGGTGCGCCATCGGGGTGGTCGATATCCTTGGGGGCTCCCCGGCGGCGGGATCAAGATGCGCGAGTCGCTTGCAGACGCGGCGCGCCGTGAAGCTCTGGAAGAGACTGGTTGTCCTGTGTGCATCGAACATCTCCACGGGGTCTTTTACGACTACAAGCTTGGCTTTCGGAACTATACTATCGTCTTCGTCTGTGTGCCGCAGGGCGAATTGCAGCCTCCGCTCAATGACATCGAGATTGCGACTGCGCTGTATGTGCCGCTGCGCGCTCTGCCGGCGAACACCGACCCAGGTAGCCGGCGCCGTATCGATGAGTATCTCCGCGGTGAGTCGGGTTTGTCGCGAGAATGGGCATAATGGCAGTGATGAGTGGCTTTGCCGCATCGGCACACGGTTTTTAGTATGGTTCAGGTGACATATTCAAGGTGAACTGGTACAACATGGCTTACCAACCAATTATTGCAACCCTCGGTTATGTACTCTCGCCCGACGGCGCATCGGCGCTGATGATCCACCGCAATGCGCGGCAGGACGACCTGCACTATGGTAAATATAACGGACTGGGCGGCAAGATCGAGCCCAAAGAAAATGTTGTCGAGGGTCTGCGCCGCGAACTGCGCGAAGAAGCCGGCATCGAAGCGCTTGACTTGACACTGCGCGGGACGATTAACTGGCATGGCTTTGGCAAGAATGGTGAAGACTGGCTCGGCTTTATCTTTGTGATCACGCGCTGGAGCGGCACGCCGTTGACGCACAACCCCGAAGGCGCGCTCGAATGGGTGCCGATTACCGCGATTCCAACCTTGAACCTCTGGCCTGGCGATCGCCACTTCCTTCCCCTGGTCTTCAGCGACGACCCACGCCAATTCCACGGCGTTATGCCCTATGAAGACGGCCAGCCGCTGAACTGGAGCTACACGCTGATCTGAAAATCCACAGATGACACAAGATTGGCATCTATTCTTCGATGGCGCCAGGATAGTCGGCGTGGCTTGCCGCCGCGCTGACTTTCTCTCATGACATTTGAGCACCAACAGAGGCAGCCTACGTAGCATTGCTTTTAGGCGGTTTTATGGCAGTACAGCCGCCTAAAAGCGATACTATGAGGGCTTTTTCCATTTTGATTGTCAAAATTCATGCGGAGAGAGGCTTGACGTAGGATTAGCAGCCGCACCAACGATGTTTGAGCAGCTATGAACTATGTCTTGCTGTCTGGGCGGGTAAAGCCAGCGCCTTGATATCAACCGCCAGCCCGGCCACCATCAGGTAGACGGCGTTGGCCTCGGCGGCCAGGCGCTGATTGAACAGCCCCAACCAGTCGCGAAACGTCCGGCTCAGCCCATCGGCGGGAACAATTCCCAGACCAACCTCATTGGTAACCACTACAAGGTCAACTACCTGGCTGTGATACCAATCCAGCAGCGCATCGAGTTCGGCCAGCGCGGCAGTGCGATCTATTTCCTCGGCCAGCAATAAGTTTGTGACCCAGAGCGTGACGCAGTCGAGGATGACGATCGGCGCTGGCGTTGTTGCGGCCAAAGCCTGCGCGAGACGATGCGGCTCCTCCAGCGTGCGCCAGTGGGCCGGACGCTCGGCGCGATGGCAGGCGATCCGGTCGGCCATCTCTTCATCGCCAGCTTCGGCGGTAGCGACAAAGAGGGTCGCAGCGCCGCGCGACTCGGTGAACTGCTGGGCAAACCGGCTCTTGCCGCTCCGCGCTCCGCCGGTGATCAGCGTCAAACTTCGTTCAGTCATCAGTCGCCCCTCATCACAATCGCCTGCAAGCGTTTCAGATCCAGGCTGGCGCGGACTGTCGCGGCAAGCTGTTCATAGGCGGCTTCGCGGTCGAAGCGGGATGCAGCCGGCGTCCACGCCAACCCTTTGCGCGTGGCAAGCTCGCGCAGGATCGCGTGGCGTAGTCCATCGTTGTCGAACAGGCCGTGCAGATAGGTTCCAACCACCCGACCGTCCGCGCTGATTGTGCCATCGGTCTCGCTCGTGGATTGATCGCCCCGCTTGGTGATCTGGAGGAATGGCGCCATCTCACGCAGCGGCGCTGTATCGCCCATATGAATTTCGTAGCCGGATATCGCCAGGGCGCCGATGCCGGCAAAGAGCCCATAATCGGCAAGAACTCGAGCCTCTGCGCGCAGCGTCTGCTTGGTCGCGGCAAAGGTCGTGACGAGCGGCAGCAGCCTCAGCCCCTCCACTGCATCCTGGTCCGACTCGACGTGCAGCGGGTCGTTGATGGCTACGCCAAGCATCTGGTAGCCGCCGCAAATGCCCAGGACCGGCACGCCTTCCGCAACTAGCGCTACGATCCGTTGCGCCAACCCACGTTCGCCCATCCAGGCCAGATCCGCCACGGTGGTCTTCGTCCCAGGCACGATGATCAAATCGGGGTAGCCCAGATCCGCTGGGTGATCGACGAAGCGCACCTTCACCCCTGCTTCGGCTCGCAACGGGTCGAAATCGTCGAAGTTGCTGATATGGGGCAGCCGGATGACCACAATATCGAGACCCTGAATTGGGAGACCCGCGTCAGCCTGTTTCGCGGCGCCGTCCTGACGCTCGTCCAGAGCCACCGAATCCTCGTCCGCAATCTGGAGATCGCGGATGAAGGGCACAACGCCGAGTACTGGCACAGCGCCGCGCTGCTCCAAGATGGTCACCCCGTCGGCGAAGAGGTCGATATCGCCGCGAAACTTGTTGACGATCAGGCCGCGCACCCGCGCCCGCTCACTCGGATCGAGTAGCATCAGCGTGCCTAGCAGTTGGGCGAAAATGCCGCCCCGGTCGATATCGCCCGCCAGGAGCACCGGCGCATCGGCATAAGCGGCGATTGCCATATTGACCAGGTCGCCGCGTCGGAGGTTGAGCTCGACCGGGCTGCCCGCGCCCTCGATAATCACGAGGTCATACTGGGCGCGGAGCGAGTCGAGCGCCCCGGTGACCGTCGCCCAGAGTTCTTGGCGACGGTCGAAATAGTCGCGGGCGGACTGCCGCGCCCAGGGCCGCCCCATCACGACAATCTGCGCGAACGAGTCGGCTTCGGGCTTGATCAGCACCGGGTTCATCTCCACCGTGACATCGATTCCTGCGGCGGCGGCTTGCATCGCCTGCGCACGCCCAATCTCGCGCCCGTCCCGCGTCACATAGGAGTTGAGCGCCATGTTCTGGGCCTTGAACGGGGCGACTCGCCAGCCATCCTGCTTGAAGATCCGGCAGAGCGCGGCAACGAGAAGACTCTTGCCGACCGACGACATCGTGCCCTGAACCATTAACACTTTTCCCGACATAGGTGCTCCTTAAGCGCCGAGTTGCGCATTGCAACTCTTCATTTCTGCAATACTTTGTTGCGCAGCAGAGCCAGGGCGGCGATCAATTGGGCGTTCGCTTCCGGGCGCTGGGCGGCGATCCGTACAAAGGCGGGCAGGCCAAACGATGTGCAGTCGCGCACCTTGATGCCGCGTTCGCGTAACATGCAGGTCGTCTCGACCGCCGAAGCTACTGGCAGCAGGAAAAAGCTCGTGGCGGAGGGCAGCGGCGCCAACCCCGCCAATATCAAATTACTCACCAGCGCCGCCTTGGCCAGGGCCAGCGCCGCCAACGACGTGCGCAGATGGCTCTCGTTGCGCAACGCCGCGATGGCCGCCGCCTGAGCCAGCGCATTGACACTCCAGGGCGGCTGGGCTTTCTCCAAGGCGGCGATGACCTCGGGCGCGGCGAGCGCAAAGCCTACCCGCAGTCCAGTGAGCGCGTAGTCCTTCGTCAGCGAGCGCAGGATGAGCAGGTTGCCCGCCGCGAGCAGATCGCACGCTGACCAGGGATCGGCAACAAAGTTGATATACGACTCGTCGAGGACTAGCAGGGTGGCCGGACAGGCGGCCAGCAGCGCGGCAACGCTGGCCTGATCGAGGAAGACGCCGGTCGGGTTGTTCGGATTGCACAGGAAAAGCAGCCGGGGCTGAACCTGCTGCGCCGTGCGGATCAGCGCGGCGGTATCGAGGGCAAACCTCTCCTCCGCGCGGGTCGCGAATGAGATGATTGTCGCGCCCATCAGTGCGGCAGCAGCGCGATACTCGCCAAAGGTGGGCTCGACGATCAAGACCTTATCGCCCGGTCGGATGAAGGCCACCGCCAACTGATAGATCAGATCGCTCGATCCATTGCCCGCCAACACGCATGCCGGATGCACTTCGGCTCGTTCGGCGAGCGCGTTGCGTAGCGGCGCAGCTCGTGGGTCGGGATGGCGCTCAATCGGGACGCTCCGCATGGCTTCCCAGATATACGGCAGAGCGCCGAATGGGTTGACATTCGAGCTAAAATCGAGTATGTTCGCCGGTTCTGCGTGCGCGTGCCCACCGTGGGGAACAGGCGGCACGCCGTCCAGTTCGGGACGCGGTATGATTGCTCCAGCCATCACCTCAATCCTCATTGTCAAAAACGTTGGCATCCTTCGCTGCGCCAGTCCTGAGCGAAGCCGAAGGGCTCAGGACTGGGGTTTGAACGTTGACACGTTGGCACACATCTTTCTCTTCGCACCTCATCGCCTCTTCGTCTCGCATCCTTCCGGCGAATAGAACGATCACTACCGCCAGGGCCAGGGCCGTATTCACCACCTGGGCAGCGCAGCGGATATCGGCAGCGCCTGGCGCGTGGCCAGTTTCATTCAGGCAGTAATGGTCAAGTTTCTCCAGCCGTACATCGAGTGCGCCGGCCATCGCACTCATGGGGTGACCAGCGTTCGGGCTAGCAGTGCGGCTCGCGTCGGAGCGCCACACCGCCCAGGTCCGGCGCAGATCGACGCCGGTCAGGGCTGCCGCGCCAATGATCAATAGCGCAGTGCAACGCGCCGGTGCAAGATTCAGCAGATCGTCGCAGCGGGCGGGAATCTTGCCCAGGAACTCGTAGCGCCCGCGATAGCCAAGCATCGCGTCGAGCGTATTCGCGGCGCGATACGCCCAAACGCCCGGCAGCCCAAACAGCGCGTAATACAGGAGCGGCGCCAGCACCGAGTCACTGGCGTTCTCGGCCAAGGACTCGATTGTTGCCGCAGCAATGAGCGACTCGTCGAGCTGGGCGGTCTCGCGGCTGACCAAACTGCGCAACGCCGCCCGCGCCGCAGCGAGATCGTCGCTCTCCAGAGCTATCCGCACCCGTTCCCCGGCGGCGATCAGCGTGCGCCACGAAAAGCCGGTTTTGAGCAGGAAGACAGCTAGCAGCGCAGTAATCGCCGACACACGACCTGATCGTGCCGCTCGTCCACCGTCGTTTGTCGCGTGTCGCAGCGCAAGCGTTGGCAACGCCGCCGCAGCGACGCTCAGCAGCGTTATCGCAGCGCCATAGCCAAGCTCGCGGTGCGGTTGGCTGCGCGGCGTCTTGTGATCGAGAAAGCCAATGAGTCGCCCCAGCCACACCACCGGGTGCAAATTATTTGGCGGCTCGCCGAGCAGCCAGTCCCATGCCAGAGCCAGGATCAGATGTTGTACTGCACGATTCGGCATATATCTTTTAGGCGATGGGGGGTGACCGGCCGGTCGCCCCTATGGTCTTGTGTACACCCGGCATATGACACAACAAACCTGCTAACCATCCAACGTGCTAACCTGCTACCGTTATGCTCGCTCTGAAACGCCCGCCTCGCCGAACGTCGCCATCTCGTCGAGCAGTTTGCACGCCGCGACGCACAACGAGATGCCAAACGCTGCGCCGGTGCCCTCGCCAAGGCGCATCCCCAGATCGAAGAGTGGATCGAGATCGAGCCGAGCAAAAACCGCCTGATGACCGCGTTCGACCGAGCGATGCGCAGCAATCAGGTAGGGCTGCACGGCTGGCGCAATAGTACACGCGATCAAGCCCGCCGCCCCCGAAATGAAGCCATCGACGACAACCGGCACGCGCCGCGCCGCCGCGCCAATGATTACCCCAACCAGCCCGCCAATCTCGAAGCCGCCTACTTTTGCCAGCACGTCCAGGCCATCCGCCGGATCGGGCCGATGCCGCGCCAGGGACTGCTCGATCAGCGCAATCTTCAGGCCCAGACCGGCATCATCGATGCCGGCGCCACGCCCGGTCACCTCTACAACGGATTGGCCGGTGATCGCAGCAACGATGGCGCTCGACGCCGTCGTATTGCCAATCCCCATATCACCGGTGGCCAGCAGGTCCGCGCCGCGCTCGATCTCGCGATTAGCAAGATCGATGCCTGCCTCGACCGATTGCCGCGCCTGCTCCGGGGTCATGGCCGGCTCGTTCACGAAGTTGCGCGAGCCTAGGGCAACTTTGCGATTGACCAGTTCGGGATGGGGCGCAAGCTCAGCGGCGACGCCCATATCGACGACGATCACCCGCGCCCCGACATGACGGGCCAGCACATTGATTGCCGCCCCGCCACGCAGGAAGTTCGCAACCATCTGCGCGGTGACTGCGGGTGGGTACGCACTCACCCCTAGTTGCGCTATGCCGTGATCGGCAGCCATTGTGATCACGACAGGTTGGACGATGCGCGGGCGCGCCAGGCCGGTAATCCCGGCAATCTGGATCGATAGCGCCTCCAGATGGCCCAGGCTGCCCTGGGGTTTGGTTAGCCGATCCTGGCGCGCCCGCGCTGCTTGCATCGCCGCGCCGTCGAGCGGGGCGATATTGGATGTTGTTCGATCAATTAATCCGGACATTCATTCCTCCTCGCCGGCGCACACGTCGGTGCTGCCCGGCGCGGGCGCACACCGGTGCGCCCCTACCGTTACGCCACCTGGTGCGGGCGCACACGCCGATGCGCCCCTACATATCGGCGCGGGCGCACACACCGGCGCCATGGTCGCACACGCTGGTGCGCCCCTACGTCGCCTCATCGAAATCACGCATGTTGGCCTTCGATCATCGCCTCGGTCAAGCGCGACAGGTTAGCGAGCGCCTGGGTCGTCTCCTCGCTGGCTTGCGCCCACATACCGCGTTGCACCGCCTCCAGCATTCGCTCGGTCATCGCCTGCAAGGCCCAAGGGTTGACCTCTTCCAGGAACTCTTGCATCTGCGGGTCGAGCAGGTAGCGCTCGGTCACCTGCTCATACATCCAATCCTCGACCACCGCAGAGGTCGCATCGTAGCCAAAGAGATAATCGACCGTCGCGGCCAGTTCCAGCGCGCCCTTATAGCCATGCCGCTTCATGCTCTCGATCCACTTCGGGTTGATCACTCGACTGCGGAAGACGCGCCGCGCCTCCTCACGCAGGTCGCGGGTCCGCGGGCGTGATGGGTCGCTGCTGTCGCCAAAATAGCGCTGCGGATTCTTGCCCGTCAACGCGCGGATCGTCGCGATCATCCCGCCGTGGTACTGCAAGTAATCATCGCTGTCGAAAATGTCATGCTCGCGGTTATCCTGGTTCTTGGTCGCCACCTGCACGCCGCTTAGCGCGCGGGCGAAGGCGTCCTCGGCGGGGATGCCGTGGGTTGTCGCCGTATAGGCGTAGCCGCCCCAGGTCAGGTAGGCTCCGGCAAAGTCGGCGTCGCTATGCCAGTTTTGCGCATCGATCAGCGGGAGGATGCCCGCACCGTAGCTGCCCGGCTTGCAGCCGAAGATCCGGTAGCGCGCCTGCTGCACCGCCTCCTCGTCCGGCACGCCGCTCCGCTGCAACTGCTGCTCGGACTCCAGGGCATGGCGGCGCGGGAAATTCTGGTCGAGCGTTTCGTCGAGCGCGATCACCATTTGAAACGCCTGGTCAAGCAGCGTGATCAGATGCGGGAAGGCGTCGCGGAAGAAACCGCTGATGCGGCAGACCACATCGATGCGCGGGCGGCCCAACTCGCTCAAGGGAATGACCTCGACGCCCAGCACGCGCCGATTCTCGCGCTGCCAGCGCGGGCGCATCCCGAGCAGAGCCAGCACCTGGGCAATGTCATCGCCAGAGGTGCGCATCGCGCTGGTGCCCCAGATGCTGATGCCCACGCTGGCGGGGTAGCGCCCCTCTTCGCGCAAATAGCGGGCGATCAGGTTATCCGCCAGCCCCTGACCCGTCTGCCAGGCGGCGACGCTTGGCAGCGCCCGCGGATCGACCGCATAGAAGTTTCGCCCGGTGGGCAACACGTGGGCCATACCCCGTGTCGGCGCGCCACTCGGTCCCGGCGGCACATACCCGCCCGCCAGAGCGTGGAGTAGATAAGCGATCTCGTCGTGGGCGCCCTGGCGCAGCTTTGGTACGATGTCGGTACAGGCGAAGCGCAGAGCAGTGGCGAGTGACGAGTGATGAGCAACGAGTGGTTGCGCGTTTGAACGTTTGAACGTTTGAGCGATAACCAGATCGATGGTCGCGGTATCCCAAGCTTGGGTGTCGAGGGCGCGGAGCAGCGTCTTGGAGACAGCTTCGATCCAGGCGATGCAATCGGCATTCGTATGCAGCGCGCCGCCCGTCGGAGCGATGATCATGTCAGCGTACTGCTGCGCCGTCCTCTCAATCCGCAAGCCGGGCTGTTCCTGCAACGCGGCCCAGTCCTCGCCGAGCGCGGCGGCTACTGCGGCGGGCAGGCTGGGTACGTGCAGGTTGGGTAGCTTGAGCATATGGTAGAGCAGTTCGACCAGGCGCTCGTCGTCGGGCATATCGCCCAGGATATGCAGGCCATCGCGGATCTGCGCGCCGGTCAGCTCGCACAGGTAGCCCTCGATATCTTCGAGCAGGTGCGCGACATGTTGACCTTCGAGTTCGGCGAAGGCGGTAGGCGTGCCGTCGTCAAGGAAGCTGCCGTCCCAATCGTGCGAGTGGTCGCCGTGATCTGCCTTGAGGATGTAGCGCAGGTCGTCATCGAGCTTGCTCTGCTTGATGACATCCCAGATCTGGCGCTGCAAGATGGGCAATTTGGCCGGGTCGAGCTGTTCGATCTGGTAGTATTCGTCCACCAGTTGGGCCAACTCGGCCAATTGTCCATACGCGCCCGCGCTGGTCATCGGCGGGGTCATATGATCGATGATCACCGCGTGGCCGCGCCGCTTGGCCTGATTGCCCTCACCCGGATCGTTGATGATGAACGGGTAGATCAGCGGCATGTCGCCGAGGAACTGGTCGGGGAAACACTCGCCGCCCAAGCCCAAGCCCTTGCCGGGCAGCCATTCGAGCGTGCCATGCTTGCCGACGTGAATAATCGCATCGGCGCACCACTCATCGCGCAGCCAGCGATAGAGCGCGTAGTAGTTGTGCGGCGGCGCCAGGTCGGGCCGGTGATAAATCGCGTTGGGGTCCATGTTGTAGCCACGCGGCGGCTGGAGTGCGACAAAGACGTTGCCGAACTCCAGCCCGGCCAGAGCCAGTGCGCCATCGGCGAGATAGGCCGTTCCCGGCGGTTCGCCCCACTGCTGTACCATCTCGGCCTGGCGCGACGCGGGCAGGTCGGCGAACCATGCCGCGTACTGCTCGGCTGTGACGCTGCTCGCCTGGGCAAGCTGTTCGGTAGTCAACCAGATCTCGTCGTAGGAGCAGCGGGCCAGCAGGTCGGCGATCAACTCGTCGCCGGTCGGCGGCAGATCGCGCAGCGTGTAGCCGGCAGCCTGCATCGTGTGGAGCAAACGCAGCAGCGAGGCCGGCGCGTCCAGTCCTACCGCGTTGCCGACGCGCGACGCTTTGGCGCTGCTGTTGGTCAGCACAAAGGCGACACGTTTTGCGGCGTTTGGTCTGCGGCGCAGGGCGACGAGACGCCGGGTCAGCCCGACCAAGCGCCGCACGCGCTCGGCGTCGGGGACATACTGGGCCGCGCCGCTGTCGTCCGGCGTCTCTTTGAAGGAGACCGGAACGGTGATGATCCGCCCGTCGAACTCGGGGATGGCGACATTCATCGCTGTGTCGAGCGCCCCGAGACCGCGCCCGTTGCGCCGCCACTGCTCGCGCGAACTGCTGCTGGTAATCGCCTGCAACACCGGTGCGTCGAGATGCGCCAGCGGGTGCGGGCTCCCGTCGCCGATAGCAAAGCTCAATGTCGAGATGATGGCGTCCACCGGGCCATCCGCCGCTAACAGCTCGAGCGCCGCCGGAAGAATACCCGCCCCGCCCTCCTTGAGCGACTGGGTGTAGACCGCCCGCGCGCGCAGCCCTTGCCTTTCCAACTCGGCGCTGATCGCGTCTACGAATGCCGTATTGCCACTGAGCAGGTGAGCGCGGTAGAAGAGAATGCCAATGACGCCCTCCTCATCCGCCATCTCCTTTTCATGCGCACAGCACGATAACGAGGGCGCGACATACAGGCCATGGCGGGGCAATTCCTGGGGCGGGTCGTAGCCCCAGCCGGTGAGTAGCAGATGGTCGCTGAGGCATTGCAAACCCTGAGCCAGGTTCGCATTGCCGCCACACTGGAAGTAGGCGCTGAGCAGGTGGGCCAGGGGCACGCCAACATTCGATTGGGCCATCAGCTCAGGGTCGAGGGTTTCGGCGGCGGGGATGCAGAGCAGGAAGCCGCCGGTCGCCGCGGCCCACGCTTGCAACCGCTCCAGACCATAGGCAAACGAACGCGCCCCGCTGAGCAGGCGCAATAGCACAACCGCCGCGCCGGGCAAGACGGCGTCGAGCAGCGCGTCGACCGCCGTCTCATCGGCGAGCCGTCCGATATGCGCCGCCTGTAGCGGTGCGAATTCGGCGGGCAGCCGGCTCTGCGCCTGGGTCAAGGTCAGCAAATCGGTGTCGGCCTGGGTCAGCACTACGATCCCGCTGCCCAAGCGGATTGGCGAAGCATCTGCCGAGCGCGCCGTCGCCGGACCCGCTCCGGTAGCGGAGCTGTCGCCGCTATGCGCACCATCCCAGGCAAACCCATTGAAGATGTGCGGCGCGAGGATGTCGGGCGGCGGCAGCGGGCGCGTCGCGCCGAGCAGCGCCTCGATATAGTCGTAGATTGCGACGATCAGGTCGGTTTCGTTGAGCGAGTGGAACCAGATGGGGCGCCCGTCGAGGATCAACAGCGCGACATTGGAAAGCGGGCACGGCCCCAGACAGCCGCCCATATTCAGATGAACCTGGTTGCGCAACTTGCGCCGCTCCCACTCGGTGTGGTACAGATCGGTCCAGACCGGGGCGTGGCCACGCTCGGTATGGCCACAACAGCATCCCGTCGCACAAACCAGCAGCATGCCGCGCTTCCGCCCAGCGTTGACCATGCGCCCGTCAAGGCGCTGCACCATATTCCGTTTGAGTCCTTCGTCCATGTGATCTCCTGACCAGGCGACCAAGTCGCCTCCTCTCCGTGTACGCGGGGACCATCAGATCAAAACTCGATTCCTCGCTGGGCTTTGATCCCCTGGTCGCGGAACGGATGCTTGACCTCGCGCATCTCCGTCACCAGGTCGGCGAAGGCGACGAGCGCTTCCGGCGCATCGCGCCCGGTGATAATCAGATGCAGCATCGGCGGCTTGTGTTTGCGCAGCCAGGCGACAACCTCGTTGGCGTCCAGCCAACCGAAATGCATCACGTAGGTAAACTCGTCGAGCAGGAAGATGGCATAGTCGCCGCTGACAATCTGCTGCTTTGCCACCTCCCAGCCGTGCAACGCTTTGGCCTGGGTCTCGTCCATATCGCGGCTAGTCCAGGTGAAGCCATCGCCCATCGGGGTCAACTCGACGCCCATACGCTTGAGCGCGCGCAGTTCGCCGTAGTTGGCGTTCTCGTGCTTGAAGAACTGGATGCCGCCAATACGCATATCGCGGCCCCACGCGCGAGTCAGGACGCCAAGCGCGGCGGTCGTTTTGCCCTTGCCGTTGCCGGTATTGACAATCACCAGGCCCTTCTGCTGGCGGTGTTTGCGGTTTGCTTCGCGCCGATCGCGCGCCTCTGGGGTGGAGTACAGTTGCGTGCCGACGCTGTTCGGCGCGTCGGCGGCTTCTTCCTGCGCATCGCCGCTGCGATCCGGGGCATAGCTCTGCTCGTCTGTGGGCGCTGTTTCTGTGCCCGCCGCGCCGAGCCGGTGGAAGATGTACTCCTCGACCGGCTGCCCGCCGATCAGGTGTTCGTTGACAATCCGCTCCAACACCGCCGCGTCCACGTGGTGATACCAGATGCCGTCAGGATAGACGGTCAGGATCGGGCCGCCGCTGCACACCCCCAAACAGTCGGTGAGTGTGCATTTCACCCGTTTTGGATTGCGCAGTTTGGCCAGGCCGTGGACAAGCGCCAACTCGCGGAAACGCTGCTGGAGCTGGGTAGCAAGCTCTGGGTCGGCGCAATCGCCGTTCTCGCAGATCAGGATCTGATGACCATAGGGCCGCATTGTCGGGGCGCTCGACTCTGTCATTGTTGCTTCTCCTCGTCTGGTTTAGATAGCGGTACTACGAGCGGCGTGCCATACACCGGATGGCTGACCACGATCACCGGCGTACCATAGGCCTGCGATAAGAGCGCCGGCGACAGCACGGCAGCAGGCGCGCCAACAGCAAGTATTTGCCCCTCGGCTAAAAGCGCCGCCCGGTCGGCAAACTGCGCCGCCTGGTTGAGATCGTGGAGCGTGACGACGACTGTGAGGCCGTCGCGGTGGGCCAGACAACGCACCATGTCGAGCAATTCGACCTGGTACTTGAGGTCGAGATGCGCAGTCGGCTCGTCGAGCAATAGCGCCCGCGGCTCTTGCGCCAGCGCCCGTGCCAGGATCACGCGCCGCTGCTCGCCGCCGGACAGCTCGCTCAGCAAGCGCTCGCGGAAGGGCAAGACGCCGGTACGCGCCATCGCTCGTTCGACGGCAGCGCGATCATCTGCCGACAGCGGTAGCAGCCAACCCCGGTGCGGCGCGCGCCCCAGCGCAACGATTTGCCCGACGGTGAGCGACGAGGCGCCATCACCGTCCTGGGGCGTGAATGCAAGTTGGCGTGCAACTGCCCGCGGCGCCAACTGCCAGACGTGCCGCCCATCCAATGACACGGCCCCGCCTGAAGGCGCCAACAGACGAGCCATGGCTCGCAACAGTGTCGTTTTTCCCGCTCCGTTGGGTCCGATCAGCACCAGCACCTCGCCAGGGCAAGCGACGAGATGGACCCGATCGAGAATCGTTCGCCGGTTGACGACATACATCAGGTTGTGGGCTGTCAGTGTAGTCATTCGCTCTCTCCGGTCAGTCGCCTAGCTACCCGCCCCACTCGCGCTGCCGCGTGCGCAGCAGATAGAGAAAAAACGGACCGCCCAGCAGCGCGGTGATAATACCCACCGGCAGTTCGACCGGCGCCATCACGGTACGCGCTACGCTGTCGGCCAGCAGGAGCAGCAGCGCGCCGATCAGCGCGCTGGTCGGAACGAGCCGGGCGTGGCTGGCGCCGCATAGCAACCGGGCGATATGCGGCGCGATCAAGCCGACGAAGCCGACAATGCCGCTCGCAGCCACCGCAGCAGCCGTGGTCAGACTCGCGGCGGCAACGATTGGCGCTGCGCGCCTGAACCAGCGGCAAGCCGAGACTGCGTGCCGTGAGGTCACCACAGGCTAGCGTGTCGAGCGGGCGCGCTAACAGTTGGAGGGCCGACAGGCCCAGCAGCAACAGCGGCCCGCTGACCCACAAGTGCGGCCAACTACGCCCCGAAAAACCGCCCAGCAACCAGGCGAAGATTTCCTGGAGCTGTTGATCATTCAGCAGCATCAAGAGTGAGACCAGCGCCGAGAGCAGCGTGCTGAGCGCGGCGCCTGCCAGCAGTAGGGCGATAGCCGGGGCGACGCTGCTCGACTCGGCAATGCTGTAGACCAGCAGTACCGCCAGCAACGCCCCGGCAAAGGCGGCGGGCGGTGTTAGCGCAAGCCCTGCCCAATCCCAGCGCCCGCCGGCGATGATCGCCAGGGTCGCACCCAGCGCCGCCCCGCCCGACGCACCGATCACGAAGGGATCGGCCAAGGGGTTGCGGAACAAGCCCTGGAACGCTGTTCCCGCAGCGGCGAGCCCGGCGCCGACCAGCGCGGCCAGAAGTACCCGCGCCAGACGCAGATCCCAGACAATGATCGCCTCGGTTGCGTTCGTTGCCAGATTGTCGGGCGTGAATAGCGCGCGCAGCACCGCACTCGGCGGCAACGCGACCGCTCCCACGCCTAAACTGAGCAGGATTGTCGCCACCAACGCTAGGGCAAGCAGCAACGTCACTCGCAGCACCGAGCGGCTGTTTCGGCCAGCCATCACGCGAATAGCTCCGGATAGAGCTGCGCCGCTATGATCTCAAGCGCATCAGCCAGGCGCGGACCCGGTCGCGA
>JAKSDJ010000031.1 GCA_022360155.1 Chloroflexales bacterium
TCCTGCCACTGGCGCACCATTCCCAGATAGCCGTTGTTGATGACGGCTACCTTGACATTCTTGATGCCTTCCTGGGCAATCGTCGCCATCTCCTGGTTGGTCATCTGGAAGCCGCCATCGCCGCAGATCGCCCAAACGGTATCATGCGGATAGGCAACCGCCACACCCAGCGCCGCCGGAACAGCAAAGCCCATCGTCCCGGCGCCGCCGCTGGTTATGTGCGTGCGGGGGCAATGCCAATCAATCAATTGGGCCGCCCACATTTGGTGCTGACCAACATCGGTGCAAATGTGGTAGTCGCCGCGCTCGTTGATCATGCGATTCAGCGCCGCATAGACATCGTGCGGCGGAAGCGTTATCGGCACATCGGGGCGGACCATGTACTGCTGTTTATGCTGATGCTTGGCCTGCATCTCACGAATCGTTTCCATCCAGTCGCTAGCATGGCTATGCAGAGCGGCCATCGCCTCACGGTCGGGCAGTTCTTCCAACAAGGCTTGCAGAACATTGCGAGCATCGCCGACAATCGGAACAGTGACTTTGACATTCTTACCAATCTCGCTGGGGTCGATATCGATGTGAATCACCTTGGCGTTAGGCGCGAACGTGCTGGCCTTACCGGTTACACGGTCGTCGAAACGTCCACCAATGTTGAAGAGGACATCGCACTCCTGGATCGCCCGGTTGACGTGAACCCAACCGTGCATTCCAGGCATCCCGATGCTCAATGGATGATCCTCGGGGAAAGCGCCAATGCCGTGGAGCGTGGTAATAACCGGGATGCCGGTGCGCTCGGCGAACATTCTTAGCTCCTCGGTTGCATTGGCCATAATCACGCCATTCCCAGCCATGATCAACGGCTTCCTCGCATTGACCAACAGCCGGATCGCCTCGCGAACCTGTTTGTGGTTGCCATTGTAGGTTGGCTTGTAGCCAGGCAGATTCAGCTTGACATCCCAGTTGGGCGTCATCCGCGCCTGCTGGGCATCCTTAGTAATATCGATCAGCACAGGACCAGGGCGGCCAGTGCTGGCAATATGAAAAGCTTCTTTGAAAATATACGGCAGATCCGCGATCCGCTTCACCAGATAGTTATGCTTGGTGATGGGCATAGTAATGCCCGTGATATCGGTCTCTTGGAAGGCGTCTTTGCCCAGAACCGCGCTAGAGACTTGGCCGGTGATCGCCACTAACGGCGTACTATCCATCATCGCGTCCGCGATTGGTGTAACCAAATTGGTCGCACCGGGGCCGCTTGTGCCAATACAAACACCGACCTTGCCGGTCGCGCGGGCATACCCTTCGGCGGCGTGACCAGCGCCCTGCTCATGGCGGCAGAGGATGTGACGCAGCGTATCGCGATATTCCCACATGGCATAGTAGAAGGGCATAATCGCCCCGCCGGGAATACCAAACATCACTTCCACTTCCTCGCGGATCAATGCTTCGCACATAATCTGCGCGCCTGTCTTCTGTTCGGACATGGGTGATTGCCTCCTGATCATCGACTATGAGAGAACCGCAATGCAGATATAGCAGCTCGATAGTATTGCTGTTTTAGACAATACTGAACCAAGACAGCGTAGCCTAACACCACCTGCAACGTATGCAAATATCTTCAGTTCGTTGTCCCGAGCCCAGTGAATATCTTTGTGTGTGACTGGCTGCGCACCATACGCGACACCAGCCTACAACCGCCATCCACTGCATTGTGGTCAGCGCTGTCGCGGAGCAATGCGACGAGCGGGAAGCGGTAGGTTTCTTCAGTGCTACGAAATCGCGTTGTCCTTATGTCGCCAATAAGCGACACCCAAAGTGTAAAGCTCGATCAAATCGTTAGCATAAAGAAAAGGAGTTGCACTAGAAATTGTTCGTGCGACTCCCCCTTAGCGAACCCTGCGTGGCTGTTGTGCCGACGCCCGCACCGGCACAGTAGCCGGCGCCGGTTGCGGGCCGCGCATAGACGCATACATCTTTTTCACAAACCGAACAATCGTATTCATATGCTGCTCCTCAAACGATACGACTTATGCCATTAAAAAACCTCCCGTGTCGCTTTGGGAGGTTTTGGTTCAGTCTTTGCTTTATTTAGGTCTACCGCTCCATTCCTCCAAAGCACATTTTGCTCCGTCCAATAAGGAGGAGTACGAGGCCGCTAATAAGGAGAAACGAGAAGTATGCCGATTTCATTAATAACAATCCCTTCACTTTTACTGAGGCAAGCATACCACAGCGTTAAGGATTCTGTCAAGGTCGAATTTGTGCAAATTGCACAAAGTTGTCCAACGTCGCCTAAACGAAACATTATCAGCTTCACACTGCGCTGATCTGTACAGAAGCGATTCGATGGAAACAAACCCATATATTGACCAGGGGCGAAACTGTTTCTATTGTAGACAAGTTGCACAGCTTTGACGCCTGATTGCACAGTTACGAACAGCAGCGTATAATGACATCTTCATTGCTTCGGTTGAGCGCAGCCAAGACTTGTTGAAACGCCTGGCCGCCAAGGATCAAAGACCATAAGAGCGGCGGCGCTGATTGCGACGACAGGCGCTGGCCCTTGAGATAGAGTTGACTACACAATAGCCCATGACGCGCCCAATCATTGTTCGCATTCTACATTATCTTCGCGTTCTGATCGGCATGATCCTGGCAGCCTGGCTGCTAGTCTGCGGTCTCGCAATCATTCAAGGCCAGAATGACGAGACACGTCGCGTAGATGCAATTGTGCTGGTTGGGACGCCGCCGCCGCCGCCAGCCCACCTAGCCTACGCCGTTGATCTCTACCGGCGTGGCTATGCCAGCCGTTTCTTGCTCACTGGCGAGCATTTGCCGGAAATCCAAAACGCGCTTGCCGTTCAAGGTCTCACCCCTGAAACTATTGTCTTGGCCGAAGCAAGCGGCAGCCGAACCGCTCAATTACAACAGGCAGCGGATATCGCTCGCAGTGAAGGCATCGAGAGCATCTTAATCGTTGACAAGCCCAACACGCTTCTCCTCAGCCTCAAAGTTATGCACGATCTGGGGTTGAACGCCTATGGCGCGCCAATCCCCGCAACGCCTATCGATATCAGCGCAGTTTTGCGTGAAGGTGTTGATTACTGGGCATATGTATTGTTGGGCATTCCAAACTATGAGCAACAAGCCAAGGTGCATTATAGTCACGGGCCGACCAGGGGCTGGCAAGACCACGCTATCGAAGACACTTGGACAACGGCTGTGGATGCCAGTCGTAAGTCGTGATGAGATCAAAGAGGGCTATGTTAACACCTATGGTGTGAGACACGATCAACTTCCATCGGACACGAATGGGGTAGTGTCTCATATCTTCTTTGAGATTGTCAACCAATACCTCACTAGCAAAGTCTCTGTTATCATTGAGGCAGCTTTCCAACACAAGGTCTGGGCGCCAAGGATGCCCAAGATTGTTGAAGTCGCCAACCCATTCATTGTTATCTGCTCAGTTGACGGTGAGCTTGCGGCACAGCGACACTTGCAAAGGGTCTGGCAGATCCGAGTCGTGAGTACTACCATGGCGACAAGCGTGTAGCCGCCTACAGGGAAACTGGCAGAATGTCGCCTCCCGGCAACTATGTGGCGCCGAATTTCAACGCGCCTACGATTCATGTTTTAACAGAGAAAGAATATTTGCCAGGAATTGATCAGATTGTGAATCTTATCAATTCGTCATATGCTCACTAAGGCGGTATACTAGGCGCTTTGACGAGCGCTGGTGAGCATTGACGTTGGAGCAGATAACACCGACAGTGAGGGGATGATGAGGCGGCGGGGCGCTTCGTAAAGCGCCCTCAGGTAAAATGAGCAGGGACGTACCTGCGTGTGCAGCAAGATGGACTATATCAGCCGCCAATAGCGACGAATACACCCACAGCCACTAGCCCTCCAAAAACCGAGCTCAAGAAGTTGACCATGTCGTTGTTGAGCCAGCGCCAGCCGCGAACGAAGGTGTTGGGCGTGCCATCGCGTCCGACCGTGCGCTCTGTTTCCCGACCATCGGGATAGCGATAAATAGCCTGCACCGTCGCCCCAAGCAAA
>JAKSDJ010000143.1 GCA_022360155.1 Chloroflexales bacterium
CGTCCATATGACTCGTTGACCACATCGCGCACATGGTAATAGTTCCCCCAAGTTGTGATGCCGCCCTGCAGATACGAGGCCGACATGCCCCGTTCCGTCAGAATATCCGCGACATATTGCGAAGCGCCCTCCTTCGCACAGATAGCCAATATCTCGCGATCCTTGGGAACCCTGGCTACGGCTGCATCTTCATCTTCGATGAAGTCGTAGTAAGGGAGGTTCATAACCTCCAATGCTGCACGACCCTCGACGCGCCAGCGCTTAAAATCTTCCTCGTTTCGTACATCGAGAATAAAGGACGGTTCGTTCTTTAAGAGCTTCGCATAGAGTTCGTTCGCGGTGATGGATGTTGCTTTAGTTTGAACTTCTGAGACCGTCATTGTCTATGTTCCTTTCCATTCGTTGCGATAGAAATCACAAGTCTTTATTGATGACTACAGGATAACACCGCGACGTAAGGGGCGAACAAGAGAATGGTAAGAGAATGGTAAGGGCTTTACGACTCCGGGATCTGGTCCAGCGGAAGGGTCAAGGTAAAGGTGCTGCCGTTCCCGAGGCCCGCGCTCGTCGCCGTAATTTCGCCCCCCATCGCCCAGGCGAGATAGCGCGCAATTGTCAACCCGATTCCGCTCCCGCCGCTGCTCCGCGCCCGCGACTGGTCCACCCGGTAGAAGCGCTCGAAAATGTACGGCAACGCCTCGGCGGGAATCCCGATCCCGGTATCCTGCACAACCACCTGCGCATTGCCGTCCGCCGTCGCAACACGTACCGTGATGCAACCGCTATCCGGGGTATAACAGATCGCGTTGCCGATCAGGTTGAGCAGGATCTGTGCGGTGCGATCGTCATCTGCATAGACTGGAAGCACCACATCTGGATTCTCGAGCTCGAACTCCAGACAGCGCGCCAGGACTTGTGGACGCAACTGGGCCACTACCCGCTGCACAACACCAGCTAGATCGACCCGTTCGAAATGCAATTGAACTTGACCAGCCTCGACTCGTGAGAGGGTCTGCAAATCATCGACCAGCCGCCGGAGTCGCCGCACCTCGTGCTGCATCGTGCTCAGTGTTTCGGGATCATTGGTTAAGACGCCGTCAAGCAGTCCTTCGAGATAGCCTTCCAGACCAGCGAGCGGTGTACGTAGCTCGTGGGCGACATTTCCGATCAGAGTCACGCGCTGTTGTTCGACTTGTTCAAGCGCTGCCGCCATCTGGTTGAAGCTGGCAGCCATTGCAGCCAGTTCGTCGCTGGCGGGAAGCACCACGCGCTCATCATAATGCCCGGCAGCGATACGCTGGCTGCTCCGGGCGATCTCGCGCAGCGGGCGCAGAATCTCGCGCATCAACAGCAGGCTTGTTGCGAGACCAGCCACCGTAGCCATCAGGGCGGCAACCACGAGCGCCTGCACCACTGCGGACTGAAAATCCGCCAACAACGCTGGCTCGACACTGCGGACTGCCAGCGCGTCTGCCGTCGTGATCAACGTAATGACGCCCACCACCACCACGAGCATCTGCGCCGCGACGATCCGCCAGCGCAACTGTCGCCAAAGGCCCATCACAAACCTCGAAGTCTACAAATCACATGGCGTAATCATGACCCGTAACCCCCGTAGTCAGGGCGCACCATTACATACAGGATTGGTTGGAGGTCTACGTCATCTGCGCGCCATTAGCGGAGGTGGACCCAACACTTCTGTCACTTTGTCAGGGTTTTGTCTCGTCGACGAACTTATAGCCTACACCTCGCACGGTATGGATCAAGGTCTCGCCGGTGGCAGCTTCGAGCTTGCGGCGCACCTGACCGACATACACGTCGACCACCCGATCCGTGCCATAGAAATCGGCGCCCCACACCTGTTCGATAATGCGTTCGCGGCTGAGCGTTTTACCCTGGTGGCGAGCCAAGGCCAACAGCACATCGAATTCGGTTGTGGTCAATTCAAGCAAGGTGTCTCCGGCGTGGACTTCGCGGCCTTCGGGATCGATCTGAAAGTATCGAAAGCGGAGTATCCGGTCGCTCGGCGCCGCCACACCGCGCCGCCGCCGCAGGATCGCCTCAACGCGGGCAACCAGTTCGCGCGGGCTAAACGGCTTGGTCAGGTAATCGTCGGCGCCGATCCGCAGGCCGGCAACCCGATCCGCCTCTTCGCTACGCGCAGTCAGCATCAGGATGAAGACCTCCGAGGTTTCGCGCAGCCGTGCCGCCACCTCCATGCCATCCATCCCCGGCAGCATCAAGTCGAGGATGATCAGATCCGGTTGGTGCTGTTGCGCCAGCGTCAGCGCCCCCGGACCATTGTCGACACACACAACCTGGTAGCCCGCATGCTCCAGGTAAGCGCGGGTCACATTGCGGATGCTCGCCTCGTCGTCAACAACCAAAATCGTGCCGAGCATGATTGTCCGAAAAATACCTTTTAGCATGCGGAAACCAAACCGCCACTTGATAGAAGCGCGTTAGCCGCATGCTACTTCTCAATAACATAACCGATGCAGTTCCACACACTAAACTGTGGATGTATCCCGATTCGCCTCCGGCAGGGATAGAATATTATAATTCATTGCCACAAGTGATGGCGCAGTACACTGAAAAGCGATCACATCACCCCTATATGATGAGACGAGCAAGCGCTGTGGTCGATTACTCACGAGTTGCTGACCTGGTCGCGCATCTCGCTGATCAAGGCCTGCCCGCTAGCAATCCGCTGCTGCCAGAATTGACCGTAGCTTGTCCACGCGGGATAGTTGGCTATGAGCGTTGCCGTCATTTCCTCAGCCTGAACAAACAATTGCATGAGCCCATCGAGCAGCGCAGGAATCTGATCAAACTGCCCGGCGGCATCAAAGAGACCGCGCATCATCTGGAAGCGCTCGCCCATTGGCAGGGGTAGTTGCAGCGCCTGGCCTAAACTACCGATATCGGCTCGAGACAGAAACACACCTACCTCCTGCGGCGTCAGCAACTGGCGCACAATCCTGCCGATGCCCCGCTCATCTTCACCAGCCTCAGACGGCGTATCGGTGTAGGGACGCAGCGGGATCGGCGCCTCGGGATCGAGGTCGTTAAACAGATCCAGTAACTGCGGATCAGGCGCCGCGAACTGACCTTCCGTAGCTGATTCCCGGCTCACTATGGGTAGCTCGTCAATCCAATGAGCACTTGGAAATGTGCCGAGATCGGTCAGCACAAGTTCGGTCGTCAAGGTCGCCGCCGCACTGTAGAGCGGTTGCGTCGCTACCCGCACCAAACTCTGGGCCAAGATCGGCGCCCAGCGAGCCAGATGCTCGTGCAAACACCTGGCTTGCTGGGCGCGCGCCCACTGCACGGCAGTCTCGTCCGCCCGCCCGGCAGCGTAGCGCTCTGCGACAATCAGATGCGCCATCAAGCGGAGTTCTAGACCAAGATGATCGGCGGCGCCAACGTGGGCGGGCAGCGTATCAAACCCACAGGCTTGATACAGGCGCACGACTCGGTCGGTCGCTGCGCTGTTCAGCATCAACTCGCGATCGATGAAGATCGACTCGTAGGGATACACGTTGATGCCGAACAGCCGCTGGTACTCGACTTGAAGATCTTCCAGCGCTCCAGAATGGACCAATTCGGTGAAACCAGGCAGGTCACGCACATAATCCAGCAGCGGCGCGCTCGGCTCATCCAGGTAGATCCAGGCCAGGAACTCATATGCGGCCTGGCGCGCCTGACGGTCTTTTTCGTCTGCGACCAAGGTTATCACTGCTTCCTCCGTAATTACGCCTCAGCCGCCGGCGCCGGCTCATATCGAACGCCATTCCCGTTGTCCATAAGATCGGCAGGCAGCTTGTAGGCCTCGATATTGGGGCGGAACGGTCGCAACAGCCAGTGTGGGCGCCGCAGGCCCCCCGGCGAAGACTGGTTCGCGGGGCGGGTCATCGCCAGCCACTCCTTGAAGACTTCGTGGGATCGCTTCGTATCCACGGAAATGTCGCCATACCGGTCGTTCGGCCCAGCCTTTTCCAGACGTACTTTCTGGTGCCAGCAATGCATGCCGCTGATCGGGTCGGGATGCACCGCAAAGGTCATATTCTGATGCACGCCGGCGTCCTCCCACCAGACCCGCGCGGTATCCGGATCAGCGCTCTGGTAGGGCTGCACACCGTGGATCTGGCGCATCTGCCACTGGTTCGCCCCCAGTTGAGTCAACTCGACCAGCGCTGTCGAGAATTTGCTGCCGCCTTGGTCTTCCTGGAGCCGCCAGCGACCCAGGTGATGCGAGCAGGCGATCACGCCGGGGCGGATGCCTTCCGTGATCCAGACTTTGTCTACGAAGTAGCCAATCTCGGTCACGACTTTGATCAGGTCGCCGGTTTGGACACCCAATTTGATCGCGTCGCTGGTATGAATCCAGACCGGGTTCTTGTGGCTAATCTCGTAGAGCCACTTGGCATTGCCGCTACGGGTGTGGATCAGCGTTGGCAGGCGGAACGTCGAAAGCAAGATTGCCTCGTTGCGCTCGCGATCGACCTCGCTCGGATGGACATGGCTGTGAATATAGGTCGGGATGGCGTATTCGGGCCAGCCCCAGTCGCGGAGCGTCGCGGAATAGAACTCGAGCTTACGCGAGGGAGTGGGGAAGCCGACCATCATTTCGCCAGTCTCGATCTGAACGCCAATTGGGCGTCCCTTTGCAGGATCGGGTTGGAAGAAGGGTGTCGGCGTGATATTCGACGATGGCGCTGCCGCTGTTTTGGTATAGATCACCCCGCTTGCCGGATCAACGCTGCTCTCGGTTAGCTCGGCAGGCGATAACGGTCGGTCATATGTTGGCGCGACCCCTTGACGCAGCTCGAACGCGCCATATTTGCGCATGTATTCCAGCGGCGACAATCCTTCCCGCGCCGCCGTTTCGGGCAGGCCCGGCACGTGGTTCTCGAACATCCAGCCGTAGAACTCGTCCACGGTGATCTTTGCACCGGGGCGATAAGGGCTTTCGAAGGTCTTGCGAATGCCCATTGCACCGTCGGGATCGATCCGCCAGGAGAGCTCGATCCAGAACTCGACCTCTTCCCAGACCTCGCCGGGGTTGGCCTCGCGTGTGTCCGCGACGGGGCGACCGAGCCGGCGCAGCGCCTCGCGCATTACCGGCTGGCGGAAGGCGATCCAGCAGCCGGCGTGGGTTTCGATACTCATGGTGTCATGCCGCTCGGCGCCCAATCCCATCGGCAGAATATAGTCGGCATACCAACCCGTCTCGCTCCAGGTTGGCGAGAGATGAACATGCATCCCGATCTGCGCTTCATCGGTCAGCATTTCCAGCCAGCTCATCCCGTCGGGGTTGGTCCAGAGCGGATTGTAGACGCGGGTGAAGTAGGTATCAATCCGACCGCGACCGTCTTTGACGAGGTGGGGCAGCAAATAGCTCAGTTCGTAGAACGTAAGCGGGTATTCCAGCGGCCAGGTCAACTCGTTCCATAGGTTTACGTGGGGCGCCATGTTCGGATGGCGCGGCGTCCATTTGTCCCAGACATTGGCCGACGTGCCGCCTTCGACGCCAATCGAACCAGTCAGCACATTGATGAACCAAAGACAGCGCGCGACCATCCAACCGCCCAGGTTGCTGCTCGTTGCACTGCGCCAGGTATGCACCGCCAGCTTGCCCTCACAGCGCGCTACAATCTCGGCCACCCGCGCAATTTGCTCCTCACGTACGCCGCTCTCCGCCGCGGCGAAGGCGAAGGTGTAAGGCGCATAGAGTTCAAGCAACTTCTGCTCGAAATGTTCGAAACTGGGCGGCGCATCAGGATGTTCGGCGGCGAGATACTGCTCCCAGTTCACCCAGCGCCGCACGAAGTCGCGGTCGTAGCGGCCAGTCTGAAGCAAATGATTAGCAATCGCCAGCAGGATCGCCGTTTCGCTGCCCGGCCAAGGCGCGAGCCACTCATCGGCCATCGAGGCCGTATTGGAGAGCCGCGTGTCCATCACGATCAGCTTGGCCCCGGCCATCTTGCCCTCCATGATCCGCTGGGCGTGGGGATTGAAATAGTGGCCGGTCTCGAGATGGCTGCTGATCAAGAAGATCACGCGGGCGTTCGCATGGTCGGGCGATGGTCGATCCAGCCCCATCCATATTGCTTGCCCACAGCGCGCCCCAGAGGAGCAGACGTTGGTGTGCGAGTTGTGCCCATCAACGCCCCAGGCCGGCAACACCCACTCCATGAAGCCATCGTGGCCGGGCCGCCCAACGTGATACATAATCTCCTTCTGCCGTTTCTCAAGCAGCGCGGTGCGAATGCGGGCGGCGATATCGTCGAGCGCCTCATCCCAGCTCACTCGTTTCCACTTGCCCTCGCCACGCTTGCCCGCCCGCTTGAGCGGATAGAGAATCCGTTCCGGGTCGTAGACCTGATTCAGCGTTGCCGGACCTTTTGCACAATTCCGCCCACGGCTGCCCGGATGCAATGGGTTGCCCTCGAATTTCTGGATCTTCAGCGAGTCTTTGTCGACGTAGCCAAGCAATCCACAGGCGCTCTCGCAATTGAAACAGACCGTCGGCACCAGCGTGTAGCGACGTGGTACTTTGCGCGGCCAGGCTTTGGGGTCATACTCGATCCAATGCTCCCACTTCTCGAACGGAGGATAATTGACCAGACCATTGGTCGCGGCAGGTTGAACCTCCGCTGTCGAAGCAGCGTGGACGGCGGGCGTGTCTGCTACAGATTGCTGTCCAACCGGGTTGGCCGAGGACGGCAGCTCGCGCTGCACCAGAGCATGCATCAGCTTACCAAGCATTGAGTTTATCATGGTATTCCTTATATATAGTTAGGACTGCGTCAAAGTAGAACATCAGCCGCAGATCAGCGAACGATCAACCGCACGATTGCCACCGAATCTAAAGCTATCTGCGGCGATATCGGCGACCATTTGCGTCATCTGCGTGCTATTGCAGGACTTTGATGCGCCCCGACATATGCAGTATCGTCACCATTGCAGTGCTGCAGCGACTCAGCTATTCGGAATTTCCTGCGGCGCCATCACAAAGGCGTACTCGAAGGCATAGAGGCCAACGATGGCGGCCAGGCTCGCCAATGCCAGCAATATCAGGCCAAATCCCGGCGCAAGCACAGCCAGAACCAGCAGCGCCAGCGGCAGCCCATGGCCCAGAGCGATGCTGCCTCCCCAGAACCAGCGGCGATAACGCCCATGGCTGATCGCGTGCGCGGCGCGGGCAGCAGTCTCGCTGGCATGCGGGATGCCAAACTCGCCAACCAGTGTGACGAACAGGTCGATAAGCAGACTGACGCCGAAGAGCCAACTCAGCAATGTCGGCATCCCCTCTGGTAGCGGTATCGCCAGGCCAAGCAGCAGTAATGTCCCCGAGCCGACCAGCAGCGCCTGGACCGCCAGATGGAATGGCGTCAGCGGACTCTGCCACAGGTCGCGGCCCTCAGCCTGAGCAAACAGGAACGCGGTGTAGATCGCCGCCAGCAGCGCCACTGGGAAACCGATCCAGGCCAGCGGTACGCGAAAGGTCGCCGCCAGATCAGGCGACAGCATCCCCAGCGCTGCGCCCGCCTCAAGCAAGAACCACAAACCCGCCAGCAACGTAAACCCAACCAGGATAAAGGCTCCGCGCGTCAACCAACTCTTCCACTGTGGGCGGGTCAGGATAGTCAAGAACATGTGCGGCTTTTCCAGATCGATGACCAGGAGCCCGGTGGTAATGCCAATAAACAACAGCGCGACAAACAGCGCGGCTGCGAGAAACAGACCGCTGGGCGCGACAAGCCCCAGGCCTACTCCCAACGCAACAGCCATGAAAGCCCCGCTGCCAATCCCCTTAGTGACGAGATAGGTTGGTACCGGCCAGTGCCAGGGGATCTTATGCTGCGCGTTGTACGCAGTTTGCACCATCTGCCCGGCAACCCGTCCGCCCACCGAGAGGACATTGTTCCCCACGCCAAGCCCTTGCTCCTGCGGGGTGCAGATGGGCGTACCACTGGCGGCATAGTGGCCGTTGCGCTTCGGCTCAACAGCTTGAAGCGGAATAATCTCTTGTGGTTTTGACTTCTGAGCAATGGTCTGGGCCTGGTCAGACTGGACATCGGCCCACATGAAAGTGTTACGCATCTGGGACGCCGTTGGCGCAAGCGTGGAGGCATCCGCATCGATGTAGAAGAGCTTGGGCGAGGTTCCTTGCTCTGGCCGGCGCACCGTCACCGGTTCGCGGGCGATCAACTGGCTGATCAAGCTGGCAGGATCGTCCAGGTCGCCAGAAATGATCGCCTCTTCAGGGCAAACCACTTCGCAGGCCGGTTTGAGGCCAATCTCGGTGCGATGTGAGCAAAAGTGGCACTTCGCGGCGGAATGTGTTTCTGGATCGATGTAAATGGCGTCATAGGGGCAGGCTTGCAGACAGGCTTTGCAGCCAATACAGACATTGGGGTCGAACTCGACAATGCCATCGGCGCGCTGGTACATCGCCGTGACCGGGCAGATGCGCACACAGGGTGGGTTGGCGCAGTGGTTACAGCGGGTCACCTGAAAATGGCGACGTGCGTCTGGGAAGGTACCAGTCTCGACATACTTCACCCAGGTGCGATAAACGCCCAGCGGCACCTCATTCTCCGACTTGCATGCGGTGCTACAGGCATGACAGCCGATACATTTGCGGTGATCAATAAGAAACCCATAGTTTGGCATACCCAGCCCTTTCTGGAACTACATCATCGTCTTTTACTATGGAGCGAAACCGCAAGAACAAAGAACGAAGCATAGATAATACATATAATACGCTATTAGGGATAGCATTGCTTGTCGTATTCACAAGGCAGCGCCCAAACATTATGCAAATCAAAACCCAGAGGCGCATTCCATCGCTTGCACAACCACCTCAGGATTGCCTATGACCAACTTCTCTATTTCTGATCCATCGGTATTCTGTTGATGATGACCGCTAGGAAGTAACTACTATCATAGCAGGCGCCGTGGTATAACTCAAATATATATTCTCGATACTTTCTATGATCTAAGAGAATAGTCATGCTTAATCTTCATCTCGTACGCATTTTCATCGCCGTTGTCGAACAGGGCAGCTTTACTCGCGCCGCTGAAGCGCTACGGATCAGCCAATCGGCAGTATCGCGGGGAGTGCAAGAATTAGAGCGGCAGCTCGACACGGCGCTGATTGATCGCTGGCAGCGCGGCATTACCCTGACCGAAGCAGGATCGATCCTCGCCGCTCACGCTCGCCAGATCTTCGCGCTGGAGCGCGCTGCAGAGACCGCTTTGGCGGAGTTGCGCGGGCTGGAACATGGGCATCTAGCGATTGGAGCAAGCAGCACGATAGGCATTTACATTCTCCCGCCGCTGCTGGGCGACTTTCACCAGCAATACCCTGGGATCGAATTATTCCTGGATATCGGCAACACTCAGCAGATTGTCACCCATCTGCTGGCGCACCAGCTTGATATTGCTCTCGTCGAAGGGCCGACTGAGGGGCCCGAATTGGTGGTAAAACCCTGGCGCGCGGACAATTTGGTCGTTATCGCTTCGCCTACCCATCCGCTTGTACAACGAGAAACCGTTGGCATCACGGATCTCGCTGGTGTACCTTTCATCCTGCGCGAACCTGGTTCGGGAACACGAGAAGTCATGGAGACGGCGCTCGCAGAGCATGGGGTGTCGATTAGTGTGGCGATGGAGTTGGGCAGCACTGAAGCGGTCAAACAAGCCGTAGCAGCGGGGCTGGGCCTGTCGATCGTCTCGACCGCCGCAATCCAGCTTGAATTGGCCCAACGCCGGCTGGCGGTATTACCAATAGCGGGGCTCGTGATCAAGCGCCCGCTCTCGTGTGTGCAACTCGTTCAGAGGCCGAAAAGCCGGGCGCTTAATGCCTGGCTTACTTTCGCGAAACTACCCTGTTGAGGAGAAATAGCCGATAGACTGATAGACCGATAGCCGATAGCTCGACATTAGACAGCTCTTTTCACGCCTATGGGTGCGGCGATAATGAAGAGGCTCCATACGAACGGGTGAAAGGTCTTACGTGGAAACAATCGTAGACTGAGCGGCTTTATCACATCTAAAGTGGCTGTAAAAGCGGACGCGGCGCAACTTGTTCAAAGATATCGAGGAGTTGGGCGGCCAATTTCCGCCGGTCAAAACTCCGCTCGGCGAGGAGTCGCGCGTTTCGCCCATAGGTCTGCACCAGCTCCGGATGGTCGCGCAGATACGTTACTTGATTGGCCAGATCAAGCGCATCGTCTGGCCGCACATAGACGCCGCACGCATTATCCTCGACCAGCTCTTTGAGCCACTTGGGGGTGTTGACGATAGCTGCACGCCCGGCGGCGAATGTGTCGAACAGCTTATTGGGCGAACAGGTATACAATATGGGGACATTACGGTAGATGATCATCCCCACATCTGCAGCAGCCAACAGGTGCGCGACAGCTTGTTTGTCTGGGATGGGATCAGAGAAAATCACATTCGTGAGACCATGCTTGCGACAAAACGCTTCCAGCACAGGTCGCCGCCGCCCGTTCCCATGCAAAACAAATACAATATTGCGCTCCTGGCGCTCGTGGAGTATGCGGGCAGCTTCGACCGCCTGCGACAAATCGTTCGCCTCGCCCATTGTTCCGAAATAGGTGCAGACGAATTTGCCCTGGAGTCCTAAACGCTCGCGAAAGGCTGTTCCGTCAAGATCAGGCGAAAACAGATCGAGATCCGACGCATTAGGTATAATCGATACCCGATCGGCAGGGATACCTGTATCCAGTACACCATCGCGCATGCCGGGCGACAAGGCGACGATATGCGCCGCGTTCCGATAGATGCTGCGCTCGAGCCAGCGCGCAAGTAAAACCACCGCCGGATGACGCAGCGCCCCCATTTGGATCGGGGCTTCTGGCCAGAGATCACGCACCTCAAAAACCATTGGAGCACCGTGATACTTACTCGCCAACATTCCCGGCAAGCCAATGGTCAGCGGCGTCGATGTGGCAAACACAACATCTGGTTGCGGTAAACGCAACACTGCCATTGCACTGGCCAGCGCAAATTGGGCAAAAGCTAGGATACGGCGCGAATAGGTAACTGCCGTACCACCCTGATAGTCGGCATAACCTGCCTTGAGTTCGACGACGGTGATGCCGTCTATTAACCGCTTACGTACCAGACCGCTATTCCAGGGCAAAGTGGGATCAGCCGATGTCACCATCGTCACCTGATGGCCTTGGTCGATTAGATAGCGTGCAAACTCGTAGGAGCGTGTTCCGCCGATACCGTTCCGCGTGATAAAATATTGATGTAAGTAGAGAATATGCATAGCTTTCACCAATACAAACCATCATAACCAGACGTTATCGGCATTGGCTGTCCCCCTGTCAGATCAATCGCCCTCTTGCCAGAAGCGAGCCAGTGTTCCAGCCACGTCGGATCAGGCAACGGATGTCCTAACACTAGCAAGTCGCTATCACCCAAATCGCTCAACGCTGGCGCTAGCAGCCGCGAGAGATGAGGCATATGCTGTTCAATATACGCACGATTTTTCCCAACCAATCGCGCCGCCTGCACATGCGCATCGTAAATAGTGAGCGAATAGCCTTTGCCAAGCAAGCGTTCGGCAAGCATCACCAATGGACTCTCACGAAGATCATCGGTATGGGGTTTAAAAGCCAACCCAATCAGACCGATCTTGGCCGGATGATACTGCACGATGCGCTGAAAGACTCGCTCGATCTGTTCGTGGTTACTGGGCAACACGCTCTCTAGTAGCGGCAAACCGAGGTCGTGATGCCGCGCATAGTACATCAGCGCGCGCAGATCTTTCGGCAGACACGAGCCGCCAAATGCAAAACCTGGACGCAGGTATGCCGAAGAGACATTCAACTGAGTATCGGTACAGAACATGTGCATCAGCTCGCGGCTATCCACGCCGACTGACTGACAGAGCTGTCCAATCTCATTTGCAAAAGTGATTTTTATTGCGTGGAATGCATTATTCGCATATTTGATCATCTCAGCGGCTTCCAGGCTAGTCACAAAACGTGGCGCTTCGATCCCTTCATACAGATCGAGCAAGGGTTTGGCAGCACCTGGGCGCGCTTCGCCAACTACAATTGCTGCTGGATGGCTGAAATCATAGAGCGACGATCCCTCGCGCAAGAACTCGGGATGGAAAAGCAGGTCATAACCTTCACCCAACGCACGACCAGTTTCTTGTTCAAGGATTGGCCCGATACGACTGCGCGTCGTGCCAGGTAACACAGTACTACGAAGGACAATGAGGAATGGCGTGGAGCGGTTGCGTAGCGCCGCGCCGATCTGAGTTGCAACACGCTCGACATAGTGCGTTTCGAGCCCGCCCTTGTCTGACGACGGTGTGCCGACGCAGATCAATGCCAGATCGGAGACCGCAACCGCCCGATCAAAATCAGTTGTCGCAGCCAGGCGTCCGGTCTGCACAAGTTCGGCAATTAATTCATCCAGGCCTGGCTCAACAATGGGCGACCGTCCCTGAATGATGCTTTCCACTTTACTGAGTATAACATCGACCCCAATCACCTGATGGCCCCGCGCTGCCAAGCAGGCTGTTGTTACCGCACCCACGTAACCCAAGCCAAAAATACTAATACGCATTGTATATGTACTCTTTCTTTCAAAAAGCGCAAAGGCTGTGTAACACAACAAGGTTCAGTTCGCTGCAGATGAGTCAGTTGGTCTGATGTTGCTAATGATATTCCGCATCTTACCCCCTTTTGTCAACAAGGTCTCACGCTGCTCAACCGTAATATGAGCCTGGGAGCCCAATACATCACAGAGCATTTGCCTGAGTTTCCCTTTTTGCTCGGATGAGATACGCTTATCGGCAACTAAATACAGCTCGAAACAGTTGAAGTCACGCTGATATAACTGATAATTCTGCCCATCTTGCAAATATGGCTTGATGTACATACGGATCGTCGCTGGCAAGATATAATCCTGCGGATGTAACGAAAAATAGATCCGATCGTCGACGCGACCGACGACATGAGCAATCTGGAGCGGCAAGCCACGACCACAGGAACATTCGACATGATCAACCGGTTGTGCCAAATCGCCTACTTGATAACGCAGCATGGGCATTGCAAAATTATGCAAACTAGTACCAATCACTAGCGCCAGATTTCCGGGATTAGGCACTGGTTGTAACTCAATGACGCCTAACTCAGAGAATCCGTGATACCCGCGCTGTCGGTCGCATTCGCCGGCATGAAACAGCGCCTCACCCTGACCATAGAAGTCGAAGACCAAACACTGAAATGCTGCTGCAATCTGCTCGCGCTGGTCAGGCAGAAGCGTCTCGCCCGTGGTAAAGACAGCCTTCACCGGATAGGACTGGCCAGCTTCACACATATATTCGGCCAGCCGTGCTAGACCCGACGGATGCCCTTGCAGAAACACAGGTGCGAATTCTTTGATTTTCGCCAGATAGTCGTTCGCAGTCTGATGGGTTAGATGGTGAATCGAAAGGAGCAGCTGATTTTCCCAGCGATTATAAATCCAGTAGGGCGGTTTAGCAGCAAATGCTCTGCCGCCCAACGTCACCCGGCGATCGCCGGGATTCACGCCAGCCCAAGCATAGTGGCGATAGAGATGTGCAGTCTTGAGTGTCCAATGCAACTGCTTCGAGATCGCAAAGCGCAGTTTAGTCCCAGTGGTGCCACTGGTATGATGTACCAGATAGCTCTTTGCTGAGACATTCGTCGCTAGCAACGTATCGTAGTTTTTACGAATATCGTCTTTCGTCAAGACCGGGATCTTGGCAAGGTCAGCGATGCTCTGAATCTGTTTCGGATGTATTCCATACTCATCAAAGCGCCGCCGATAAAATGGCACATGTTCATAAGCATGCTGGATCATAGCCGCTAACAGTTTGCATTGCGCCTGTTCTTTCTCTGCAAGCGTCAGCCACTCGGACGCTTGCAACCGGTCCAACTCCGACCAGAATGCAGCATTGAAGCGTTGTCGTTTGAGATAGAGTCCATACAGATTGATCGCTGCATCGCGAACGTGATACATATTACTTTGCAAGATAGCTTGCCAAGCATGGCTTAACACAGTCATATTTGTCACACCAAACTGAAACCGAAAAAACAATGCCAGACCTGTTTTGCCAACAGAAGGAGACTCAAGACAACGTTCATCCAGTTGAACGAAGATATAGCGACTCAAAGCCAACCGTTATCAAGCCCATCTCCCACAATCGATCCTTCAAGCCAGGATCACTAAAAACCGCATACTCGCGCAGGCGCGACTCGCGAAGTTGGCCAAAAAGCTCGCCAACAATCGACGTAGCCGGATGAATGACCAACTCAGCCGCTCGCTTCAATGTGGGCCAGCGCACCTGGCGCATCATTTCTTCAATCGCTGCTTTGCCGCGACCATACCCAGGAGTGCTAATCATACCAGCCGGCATCGCCATACCTTGTCTCGCCGCCCATAATGACCACTGATCAATCACTACCCCCTTGATCCAATAGAGCGGGTGCCACATGTGATACCACGTCGCCGAGCCACGACGGGGCATAGTAATCCGCCGATGACAGCGCATCGCCGGAATGCCTAATTCTTGACCGGATGACACGCAGATGTGAAACAAACCAGGCGACACATGTACGTTCTGATGCGTGTTCCAAAAATCCACCGGGCCGATCAACGCGGTAAGGCGTTGATGTTGAGCGACCAATTCAGCCCGTATGTGAGCCGGATCAACCTGGCGTTTGAGCACCCGCCGTCGCAATTCCGACCATGTGAAAAACTCACCCATGGTATTCACAAGCGTTGGAATCTTTTGTGGCGACAACACCGGTTGTCCTTGGGTAAGCGTCCAGTGAATACCGATAGACGCAGCAGGAAAGCGCTTACGCAATACCTCAGCCTCAGCATAGGCCGCCATATTCGTCATCACACAAGTTGAACGCATCGCTCCAGCAGCCAAGCATGACTCGATAGCCTGATTAACCGATTCACACAATCCGTAGTCGTCTGCTGTAATAATGAGTTGTTTCATGCCGCCAACAAATCTGCATAGAGGTCGAGTAGTTTGTTCGACTCTTGCTCCCAGTTATACTCATACTCGACGCGCCGTCGCCCATCAACACCCATGGTTCGACACCGCTCTGGATCGCGCAAGAGCTGAATAATTGCATCGGCATAGGCCGCTGGATCATCGGGCTTCACCATCAATGCACAGACGCCGTCGCCAACGAAGGGTCGGCTCGGAGGTAGGTCACTCAGCACAACTGGCATTTCTAGCGCCATAAATTCAAAGAGTTTGGTTGGAATATTGTGTTGGAACTTCGGCAAGTCGGGCAGCGGAATAAAGCCAATACGCGCCTGACGCACACGATCAGCCACTTGTTCATGGGGGATCGCGGTCGGGTCAATGACAAAATGATCACATAACTTCCGTCGCCTCACTTCAGCTTGAGCCCACTCCGCTTCTGGACAACGCCCGAAAAAGAGCCAACGTGCCAATACACCCCGGGATCGGACAACTTCAGCGACGGCAAAAGCTATCTCCAGATGGTAACGCGGGATGGTTCCATGGTAGACCAGATCAAACACAAACGACCGTCTCGGTTGGTATTGGGCAGACCAGGACTCGAAGAGGCTGAGTTGCGGAAAATTATGGAGTGTCACCACTCGCCGTGCTTGGTAACGCCGCCGATAGAGTGTCGCAACTCCCTGATCGGCAGTGATGATGGCATCAAAACAACGCGCAGCCAGATGTTCCATCAATGCCATCCCGATGGTTAAACCATGCCGCATCGTCTGACGTAAATATTGTTTTTGCCTTAAGTAGGCAATATTGTTTTCATGGCAATCAAAAATGACAATAGCGCCAGTTACTGCTTTGAGCCATAGCCCCAATGGAATAAGTTCTGGATCGTGCAAATGATAGATACGGGCCTGCAGCTGTCGGGCTTGCTGACCTGCCCGCTGTAGGCGCTGCATACGCTGCTTAGCGCGTAAGCCCAATGTCGGATTGCTGACCTGTCCTAAAGAATGAATATGAATACTTTTTACAACAGCATAGGGCTGTTGGAACTGCACCAGCAAATGGGTATCATATTGCGCCTGCACCAAACTCGCACATTCCCGATGAAAGATACGTTGATCGAAAGGTGCATGAACTGTTGAAATATGGGCAACCAATGGCATCATAAGAATTGAGACAATTCGCCGCACTAGTTCCGCCGCAGCACTGCAACGGTCGAATAGAGACGTTCGCCTTTCATCATCTTGTAAGCTTGTTTGGCCAAAGGCAAGAAAAAAGGTATGTTGAGCGCAAGCCGTTTGAGCAAATTGCGCGCGCGACTCTTGCCAACCGCCGCAAAGCGTTTCCGGGTAAATATGACATCGGCAATCGGAACACGCTCGTGAAACTCGATTTCCATTCTCCAGTTTTGCGCCACGTGCTCGATGGTGCGCATGCCCGGGAATTGGATGTGGTCGGGGATTTCCCAGTCGTGGAGATCGGTCTTTGCAACATTCGCTTGCATCTCCGTGACACGAAGGATTAAGCGGCTGTTCTCGTGCATCAGCGCCGACAGCTTGTTAAATAGGGCTGCTGCCGGTACATGTGAGAACACGTTGATTAGGGTAATGACATCGTATGTACGATTTTCCGGCAGTTCTAGAATGGATAGTTCACAGATAGAGGCCTGAGTCAAATCGCGTGAGAAAGCGGCCCGCTGTACATTCAATTCGACACCGAAGAGTTCGGCGCACGGATTTACCTCATTGATCAATTTGAGCAAGTTACCCGCTCCCGAACCCACATCCAGCACACTTTGCGCTTGCTCACAATAGCTTTGAAACTTAGGGAACAATCCTTGATAGAATAGACTCTGAGCGTTATAGGCCCCTTCAGGATCGATAACCGAGAAATTCTCATAATCAAAATGCTCTACCCGTGCTTGCAACTCACTCGGGCTAGGATACGGCCAGATGTAGAACAGATCACAGCGCATGCATCGTCTTAGCTGATAGCCCCGCTCGGCGAAAGAACTCTCAAACCCGCCGAAGTTACAGAGCGGACAGCAAGACGGTATTGCATGGACACGTGCGACGGTTGTCGCTTGCATGTTGCTACCCCCACAGCGATCAAAAGCCGCTCGCCTTACCCCGCAATTGTTCATTCAGCAATGGATAGATCCAGCGATAGACAATTGCCCGATTGACGAACCGCATCGAACGAAACAAAAGTTCATACAAACCGCGCTCATATGAAGAAAAGATGGACTTCAGGATAGCCCGACGCTCCTCGTCACGAACTAGTGAAGGTTTGCTACTCACGCCATCGCCGTCAAAAACAGCAACAACGTGTGGAATGTGCGTATAACGAACCTTGCGAACCAGAATCATATCCAGCAAATAGCTGTAATCAGCAAGAATCCGATAGCTCTGATCAAAGTTCTGGCGGGCATAAATCTCCCGCTTGACGAACCATGCCTGGTGGCAGATCATCTTGCGATAAAGATAGAAACGACCCAATCGGTTAGGATAACAGATCGGCCGCCCTAGTGCAGTCTGGTTAGTTCCCATACCAAGATATGGATGATTGACCAGAGAGCGAATATTGCCATAGAGAAAATCCGGCTGATCTGCTGTAGCAATATACTGCGCAACATGCGTCAATGTGTCAGGCCCAGTAAAAACATCGCCAGCATTGAGAAAGCAGATGTAGCGTCCACGCGCTAACGCCAACCCGGCATTCATCCCGCCGTAGATACCGCCATCTGGACTCGACACAACGTTGCCGATACCCAGTGCGGATAACTGTTCTACTGTTCCATCGGTCGAGTCGCCATCCTTGACAATATACTCGTAATCAGTGAGCCGTTGCGTGCGCACACTTCTAGCTGTGCGTATTGCAGCATCGGCGCAGTTGAGCGTAACCGTGATAATACTGAAGAGCGGGGTTTTCATGAGTTATTTTCTGATCACATGAATTAGAGCAGTCCCCAATGATTGTGATGACAGCACTGCACCATAAATGAGGAGCGCTTAGAGTGTGGGAGATACATCTCTTCGCTGTGATTGTTGCCACAGACTATGTTCACGCTGCTGCCATACGCCAATTGACCGACGCCCCTGGAGTTCGTCAGTAGCAACTGGCAGAGTTGACTCCGACGCTTGTTCCGACTGCCAACTCAACCACCACAGGAACGCCGTAGCCCAGAAGAGATGCCAGGTGCTGAATACTGTACCAGAAGCCTGGCCATGAATCAGGCCAAACAATACAATACCCAGGAAGCCAATCCGCCAGATAGCGTATTCTCCAGGTCCGTTATTGGTAAAAATGCCGCGGGTTTGCCAAATCATAAACAACAGAAAACCAGCAAAAAACACAATCCCAACAATACCCTGGTCAGCTAGGGTGCTGATAAAGATGTTGTGTGAGAACTTGGTGTATTTGAATCCTGTGCCCCAAATCGGAGAACTCAGATAATTCTCCCAGCCGATACGCCAGAGATTGCCCCGATCTGATAAGATATTAATTGCATCGAACAGACCCGTTTCATTTTCGCGCACAATCAACTGCGGCGCAGTGAGATAAAGCGAGATGCTGACAAATCCAACAATACCGGCCAGCAGCATCACCCGCAGTTTCGGCACACCTTTGCGTAAAATCGCCCAGGCTAGCAGCAAAAGCGACACCGCTACTGCACCATTTACTGACTGACGCGAGCCGGCTAGTAGCAGAAAATAGGCGCAGCATGTTGCAGTGGCAATCAGCAGCACTAGCTTGAGCATATTTCGTCGTGAGCTTAAATAGAGCGTGATGGTCAGGATAAGCGCGATGGCAAACATATAGCCAACCCAATGATAATTGGGAATGCCCAATGTTACAACACCTCGCTGGGTCAATGCAGGGTCGCCAGGCAGATAACTCAACGGGATATTCAACATCTGAAGCGCCTGCCAGCCGCCAACGAGCGTTGTTGCGACATAGGCAAGCGTAAAACCTTTGATCCGTCGCAGATCGTGACCAAACGTCAAAATGATTGGAAGCGGAGCCATCAAATACAAGATCAACGATCGAAGGATCGAGCGTTGATCGGTTGGTTGAAACAAGAGAATGAGGAGCAAGATCCAGGTCCACCATAGCACCATCCAGAGGACAATCCCGCGGTAGCGCGGAGGAAGCACTGGTATCTTTTTTTGCCGATAGAGATCAACTAGCGCCGCCGCATACATTGTCCCAAGCAGTACATACGTGTGTACGACCGGGCCGACAAAGACAATACGAGTCCACAATGTCATAGAGAGGTAGATGCCAACTGCTAGATACGAACGGCCAGTCCAGACGATGTAGGCGCACAACGCCAACACTAATACGGTTTCAACCGGTGAGATAAAAATCTGACTTACGAACGCTGATCGCATAAATCCCCCAGCTGATACATTTCGCGCAATTCCTGAAACCACTCGATATATAGCGCTGCCTGCCGGTTCAAACCGAAGGACTTCTTCGCAGATTCTGCTGCTAACTGCCCCATCTGTCGGGCGCGCGCAGGATGCCGAGCCAGATCAAGAATATGATCCGCCATTGCTTCTGCATCACTACGCGGCACCAGGTAGCCATTCACACCATCGTCGATCTGTTCTGGGATGCCGCCCACCGCTGTTGCAATGACTGGTGTACCACACGCCAAGGCTTCGAGAATAACGCAAGGGAAATTATCGACATTGGCCGCATGGATCATCACATCAGCTGCCTGATAATACAACGCCACCCTCTTGGGATCGGCGACGTATCCGGTGAAAGCGAAATGTTGATGCGTATTTTGGTGCTTGCTCTGACCAACACACAAGAACAACATATTACGAGAGTCTAACTGGGTGATTACTTGTTGTACGGCTCGATTGATAGTTGTAATATCCTTATAGGGGTTGGTTGTTTTTGCACTGTAGGCGACAAACACACAAATGAACGCATTATATGGTAATCCTAAAAGGGTACGAGCGTGCATGCGGTCACCAGGCTTGTAGACTGTCTGATCCACACCAAGCGGAATTACGCGCATATGCTGCGCTCGCAGAATCGACTGATGAACATATTTCATCAGCCACTGACTTGGTGTTGCTATCGCCAAGCGACTACTAGCATAAACCTTCTGTTTACGTTTCCAATTCTGTGCAGTTCCGTCTCTTTGAATTGAGGGTGGGCGGTGTAAATCCGGACATTTGCCACAACCTATACGCCAGCGCTCACAATTAATAGGATGAGCGCAATGACCCGTTAATGCCCACGCATCATGCAACGTCCAAACCACAGGTATGCGCTGGCTCAACGGAGCCAGCGCCCGTACATCAAAAAAATCGCCATGCATATTGTGAACATGGATAACGTCGGGCGTCCATTCTGGGTTCTGTAAGATATGATATGAATAGGGGTAATTGAAATCTTCGATGCCACGCATGTGGTCAAACCAACGCTGTGGCATAGCGCAACGCCGCAGCCAATCTGCAAGTCGGTAACGCCCGCGAAAACGCGGCAGCTGCATGATTTGCTTTTCTAGCATCGCACAGAGCGGCGCCCAAGTAGTTGTGTATGCATAGGGATCTATTTCGATAACATCATCATCACTGGTGCGCTTATGGCGAACGAGCATGCGTACATCATGACCTAGAGACTGATAGGTCCGAAAGAGATCAAAGGCTACACGTGCTGCGCCGCCAGCCCGATCATAGGTGTTCAGCAGCAAAATTCTCATTGCCCAGACCTACTCAAGCCAGGAACTAAACGCTTTATCCGCATGCGAGCCGACTGAGGCAAGAGCTGCAACACCCGCAGGGCAAGTCCGCGACAGGTATAAACGATTGGGCCGCTTCTTTTCAAGCACCATTTCCCCAACCGATACCAGCGCGAAGCCAGCAGCCGTTCGATGTCATCGGTATGCCGAAATAGAGTCGCTGGGGCAGCCTGTTCCTGACTCAGATCTTCCCACATCTTCAATACCTGGGGCGGATGCCGCCCATTGTATGCCTCAAGCCAACTGGGATACTGTTTCGCATTATGCACCCGAAAGGGATGGTTCAAGGCCATATAATGTTGATCCGTCCAATCAGCTTTACGGCCAAAACTTGCTGTATAGTAGCGGCTTTTTACGTCAACTTGTGAAGGAAACACTAAGGAATAGTGATACATAGTGATACCCATCAATGCTACATCTTTAGCACGTAACCAATTCAAACGCCGCAGGTCCACACCTTGGGGTGTCACTATCGTAGGCGGGCGATGAGTGGCATAACGATACCCTGGCTGCCAGCGAAACAAACGATGACATTCGCCGCCTCCCATATGCCGGAGATACCAACCGTCAACAAACCAGTTCAAGCCGCCCCAAAACTGGATCTGTTGAAACGAAAGAATTGCTAGGTCAGATCTCATCTGCAGCAGTTCGCAAAGACGCGACATATCCTCTGGCAGATAAAACTCATCGATATCTACCTGCCAAAGCCAGTCGCCAGTGGCGCGCCGCGCATACACCTGGCTCTGCTCATCTTTTTCTCCTGGCCAGAAGCCATTGGGGTAACCTTCATCTTCGGCAGTGACAATGGTGATCTTCTGCTCCGGATCTTCAGTTTTCTTGAACTCATATAAGATCTCTAGCGTTCCATCGACCGAGTGACCGTTGGGAGAAGCAATCGAGGCGGCATACGGGCTAGCCCCTTCAACAACGATTATCTCGTGGGCAAATGGATAGAGTGCGCGCAAATTATAGCGCGTAAATGGCTCACCGTTCAGAACGATGATACCAAATGAGATCTTAGGTTTGTTTTTCATATATCGGAAGCAGCTAATAGACGGGCTCGATGAAATCGCCTGTCCCAAATACATAAGCCAGCAGTTTTTCGAGCTTCTTTGGATCAAGTATCATATCAAAGTCTACTGAAGCATTTCTTCCAAACAGAAACCAGTGCTCGTGCCCCATCAGACTCGCGACTCCACGCACACAATAATTCCAGCGCACAGGGTTGTATAACTCGATGACAATAGCGCCCGAAGGGCACAGAATATCGTTGTTGAGGCCAGAACCGTGAGCGCCAAGCAGATATTTTGTCTCAGCAAACAACCGGATCTGCTCACGTAGGCTCAAATCTTCGCAAAAGACAGTTTCAAATCCATATGCCTGCAACACGGGCAAAAGCGCTTCCTCGTTCACGATTCTGCGTTGAGCTTTACTACGGCTGACATACACTCTGCGCCACGGTACAGGTCGTTCTTCCGTACCAAACACTGCTTTCGTGAGCCTATCGACCATAGTTAGGATATGTTCTCGTTTGGGGCGAAGCGAGCGTTGTGCCGCGTGGCAAACCAGCGCCTGTTCCAAACGATGCCAACCAGGCGGCAATTGTACGATCTGCTCAGGCGTGATCCCAAGTAATTCGAGACTTTCCTGTTTATATGACGGAAACGTCGTCGGAACAGCATAGCAAATGTTATTTGTATTGTCTGGTATAAGCGATGTTCTCGGCAAGATATCGATCAGCCAATGCCCGTAATTATTGCCGTTCTTCGCCAACAGTGAAACAAATGTCCCTGGCAAACACTGCCCCTGCACTGGCACACGAGGCATAAAGACATCATCCCAGTTGAGCCGCGAAGACTGCACGACCGCCCCAAAATCACTGGTAATCACCTCGCCTCTTGGTGAACCGACAAATACATCTGGGATCAGGCACGTAAATGTTTCATCGACAGGATAGCGCATCATTGAGACCAAGTGGGCGTACCAGAGCTCATACATATGATCGGAGCCCTCGTTGCGCCGATCATGGGTTTTGACCCATTGCCCAGCCTGGTGGACCAATTCGAGCGCTGCCTCTGGTATTGTTTTAGACGGAGCCACATGCTGGATTACACCTGGACTTGCCATTCGATAAACCCAACCTCGCGTCGACGAAACCGACTTGAGATCAGTAATATGAGAAAAGACAGATCGGTCTGCGCGAAACTTGTTCCAACTCAACTGAAGACGTCGCATGCCCGGTGCAATACCATAGCGCAAAAAGTCAAGTTTTTTGACGTATTGTTTGATACTGCTGTAAGTCATTCAGTAAACCTTTGAACCCTATTGTTAAGGGTCTTCTGCTCGGGATCGTTGAAATCAAGCCTTTAGTAGTTAGATTTCAATACCAATGCTTGCGAACCGCCGTCTGAGACTACGCCATGCCAATGACCCACGCAGAGTTATGCGCAGGAATTGTCGATAGAGGGGAAAGTTCCGCCAGAACATCGATGAATAGCGTTGACTGAGTAATGTGCTCTCTTGTGCCGCGACATCAAGCAAAGTCGAGCTTTTACTTTCACTGTGATTGCGCATGTCAGCCGTTGCAGTTCCTCGCAATCGGGCTGATTGTCCTACAGCAACCAGCCGAATAAATAGATCACGATCCATACAGAAGCGCAGCGACGGATCGACTCCGCCAGCCTTCTCATAAGCGCTGCGCCGCCAGTAACACCCAGGCTGCGGCCAAGTATGATAGCCCAGGTTTATTGCCAACACCCGCAATGGTTTGGCCACAAAGTGTCGATGGGTAAAGCGACTCTCTGCATCGATCGCGTGAAGATCGCTATTGAGAAACACCACGCGTGGATGGGTCGCGAAGAAGCTTCCTACGCGCCCCAATGCATTGATCTGATAGCGATCGTCGGAGTTGAGCCAGGCCAGGATTTCACCAGTTGCTCGCTCAAAACCTTCTGCAATTGCTGCCGACTGACCCTCATCACGTTCACTACGCCAGTAGGCTAACCATGGTTCATACTTACGGATAATCTCTACGCTCCCATCAGCACTACCGCCATCCAGAACGATATATTCCAGGTTAGGATATCCTTGGAGCAACACTGAACGCAGCGTCTCTTCAAGATAACGCGCCTGATTGTACGATGGAGTGACAATAGTAATCCGCGGCCAAGGCTTACCATTGGGCAATGTATCGGGAAGTTGCGGAGACGCTTCAGTCCAAGGCCAACCAGCTTTATCTTGTGGCGGCGAGGGTAGATCAGATAGTGACGGACAACGCATAGCACCAGCACCTAACAAGATCGGTTAATAGTACAAGTACATATTGCTACGATAACCTATCTCAATCTCACTGCACAATAAATTGCGCATTGCGGTAGCGACTGTCTAGCGCATCACGGATAACGCCCAGGGCCAGTGCATCGCGCACTTCGATGACGCCGTCTTCGACGCTTATCCTCGGCACAAAGCCCAACACCTCGCGGACCTTTGTAAAGGAGACCCGGATATCGCGCATATCACCGCCGAAGGTAAGATCTTTGTACTCGACATGAATGCCGGCAACATGTTGCCGCACTAATTCGACAATCTGGTCCTTGGTATAATTACCGTCATCGGACCCAACATTAAAGATCTGGCCGCGCACTGTATCAAGCGACGCTTGCAGGGCGAGTAACATTGCTGTACAGATATCTTGCACATGCACAAATGAACGCGCATAGCCGCGCTGGTAGATCACCAGCTTGCGTTTAGTGAGAGCTTCGAGCACAAACTGGTTGACAATCAAGTCAAAGCGCGTACGGGGAGATACGCCAAACAGGGTTGCGAAGCGGTAGATGATCGGGGCGCAACGAGCGCTAGCGGCTTGTTGCAGGATGTATTGCTCGGCAGCAATTTTCGTCTCCGCATAGATTGACTGCGGATGCAGTTGCGATTCCTCAGTAACGGGTTGACCATCCTGTGATAAACCGTAATTACTATAGGTCGAAGCAAAGACAAAACGCGCGCAGCCCGACTCTTCAGCCGCAGCAAACATGCGCTTCGTACCTTCGACATTGTAACGCCAGGATACTTGATGGCCAACTGCCTGACAGGCTGGAAATCCAACAATTGCCGCGAGGTGGATGATTGCCTGATAGGAGTCTGGCGACAAATGTCCAACTTGCAATCGCGCATCAACGACCTTAACGGTCTCGTGGTCGCATATATCTCCTTTGACAAAGCGAAAGTTGGGATGGCTCCAATAGCCCAACAACGACTCACCGCCAAAAAGAAGATCATCAACCACCGTTACAGAATACCCCTGACTTAGAAGCATTCCTGTAAGCATAGAGCCAATATAGCCTGCACCGCCCGTTATCAATACTCGCGGTCGTTCCGAATATGCGTGTGTTGCCATCGTTGTATCCTCTGCATTTCATCGTTGATTCGACTCTGTATAGCTTTCGCTGCCAACGCGACGCAAGGATCATCCAGGATCAGCATATCACCTCATCATGGAAACAACAGAACTCCTGGCCATACTGCATCAACGCGGCAGCCAAGCCACAGTTGTTCATTGAGTCGGCATAATTTGGACTGTTGCAGTCATATTCCAACGCAACCGTTCATCAATGCGATCAGGTGTTATGATTACAGCATAGGTCGTATCATTACGCCCATCATTTGCGCCCATAACCCGGATTCGTTTGACCGTACCAGTCAATTCAAGATCAGGAATTGCCAAGAAGGAGAGCAGCGCTTTGTCGCCCTCACGAACTCGCCCAACGCTCAACTCAGAAAGGTTGTTGGTAACAATTTCCCAACTCGAAAAATCAGCCAACATAACGGCAGGATTACTCGGGAATTCTCCGATCGTGAGATTGAGAGCAGCCACAGTACCATCTATTGGCGCACGCAGTGTTGCTCGGCTCAATGCAAGTTGGGCGCGTTCAAGTTCGATCTCAGCTTGCAAAAGTTTTGCTTCGACATTTGTGATATCAGTCTGCGAAGCGCCGGCGCGCAATTCGTCTAGACTCGCTTGAGCGCCCTCTAGATTCGCTTGAGCTATTCCAATATCACCCGCTCGTTTTTCTCCCAACAACCGTTCCAAATTCGCTTGTGATTGGAGTAGCTGAGCGCGCGCAGAAGCTATATCTTCAGGAGCAGCGCCACTGAGAAGCAGGTCAAGCTTGGATTGGGCAGCGGATAACTTAGCCTCTGCCTCAGCGATTTTGGTAATCTCAGCATTCCGTGCATCTTCATAGAGCACTTTCTTCTGATCGAGATCGATCTCGGCGTTTTCTATAGCGCGCTTCGCCGTTTCTTCACGCTCGATAGCCTCCGGTGGCAAAGGGCCATCACGTTCCAACAAACGATTATCCCAATAGAGCTGGCTATATTCAGCCTGTAAGTCACGCAAGCGGTTGGCCGATTGTTCCATTTCACCCTGCGCCAGTATCTTTGCAGCAGATACAGCATCGCGAGTTCGCTGTAGATTAGACTGTGCTATGTCAACACTAGCTTGGGCGGCAGAAACTGCCTCAGGTTTAGGACCAGCCTCCAGTTCGCGCAGGTATATCTGGGCTTCTTCTACTTCGGCTCTCGCATTGGCGATATCTGTATCAGTAACACTCCCAATACGCTGGCGAAGATCAGACCGAGCACGATCAACCCGCGCTTCTGATTGGCGTACTTCAAATTCCGTCGCCTCTGCTACCGTATCCTCATAAGAAGCCTTGGCTTGCACCACCATAGCTTGCGCTTCTTTGACGCGCAGTTCTAATTCCTGAGTATCCAGACTAGCAAGTGGGACGCCGGCTTTGACGAAGTCGCCTTCACTTACCAACACCTCAGTTACTGGCACATTGACAGCGGTAAAGCTGAGGGTTAAGCTTCGTACTGGCAATATGCGTCCCTCAGCGACAACCGGCCGATTTGAGCCATTCACCGCCATGGGCGCACCGACATCATTGGTATCCGGGTCAGACTCGGCAATAGAATCGGCTTCTGTCTCATTGGCAGATTCTAATTCGGTTGTACTAGTCGGTGTTACTTCCGCTGATTCCTGAGCACACCCGGTCAACAACACTACTGCTATACTTATTCCGGTTACGAGTCTACGCATCATAACAACTCCTCGTACGCGAAGGCGTCATTGTGTCACTTCCACGCTCGTGATTGTAACAACCTAAAGGCTGTACAAAGCGGCTAGGTTTGGTCCGCCACGCTGTACTAGTAACAGTATGAGTACTCAGGGTTGATGAAGATCCACGCAATACGGCACTCTCCAATATATCATTCCTTATCCTTCGACTATGCCGCATATTGCATAGAAATATCACCCGCGCGTCCATTCTACATTGCAATATCACCAAGCACGACGTCGCTTATTCGCTGATGGTTCTAGCCGATTCAGGCACATCTGAAGCGCCAAGTGAAGGCGAACCGCCATTACTCCCATTCTGTGCAAAAGGCTGCTGCAAGCCTTGCGATTTCTGCATTTGAGGTTGCTTTTGAGCAGACAATATACCGCCATAGTATGCGGTTTGTTTGCTCCGGAATAGCGTGGCTTGGTTTAGGACAACACCAAGCAACCGTGTTCCCGACTGGACAATCTGGTCACGGGACTTGATCAGCGCGTCAATGCGGGTTGTATTGGCATGAGCAACTAAGAGTGCAGCATCGCAAGCACGCATCAACAACATTGGATCAACGACATGGAGCAATGCCGGGCTATCAAAGAGGATCAGATCGGCTTGTGTTTTAAGTTCTTCAATCAGCATTGAGAGGCGCTGTGTTCCAAGTAGTTCAGTTGGGTTGGATGTGCTTGGACCGCTCGACATCAAGTGCAAATTTTCAACCCCGCCCGGCGCTAAATGATCAGCAATCGATTCGTTTGATGAGCGTTGGAGCGCCGTTACCAAACCACGCGTATTGGTGCGCTGAAAAATCGTATGGAGTGTTGGACGGCGCAAATCTGCATCAACCACTACGACCCGCTTCCCGGTTTGAGCTAAAGCAACAGCCAGGTTTGCCGTTGTGGTGCTTTTACCCTCCAGCGGTTCAGCGCTGGTGACCACAATAGCACGGATGGGCTGATTGATCTCCGCTGCATCGAGATGGGCGCGAACCATCCGGTATGACTCTGCTATCGGCGATTGCATATCTAATGCGGTCACCAATTTGCCCGCACCAGGTTCACCCTTGATATTCGGAATCTCAGCCAGGGTCGGCAACCCTGCAAGACTTTCGATCACCGCACTCGACCGCACCCGATCATCGAAGAAATCGCGTAAAAACCCGATTGCTGCTGCCAGCAACGCACCTACGACAGCGGCAAGAATCCCGCTGCGTGGCGCCTCGGAGGGTAACTGCTTACCTGGTTGAGCCAGTTCGATAACTCGAACCGTTTCTATGACAAAGGCATACGGATTAGAAAGCAGATCACCAGCCTGGGCATTAAATACCTCGACAACTTCATTAGCGATAGCAGCAGACTGCTGTCGATTAGTATCCGTAACTTCCAGGAGTAATAGATCCGTATCATTGAGCGAGGTGACATCAATACGCGAACGCAGCGCTTCAGGGGACATCTCCAGTTCCAGGGTTTCGATAACCCGCTGCATCACTGGACGAGTCGTCAATAGCTCGGCATAGGTCTGTGCTAGCGCCGCACTGGTGCGTATTGTATCGAAGTTCGGCAACGCCCGGGTAGCACCGGCTCGCGAGGAGTTGACCATGAGGGTAGTGCTTGATACGTACTTGGGCGCCTCTTGGCCAAACACATAACCAAATATACCCAAAACACCCGCACACAGCACGATCAGCAGCCACCACCGCTGTAAGAATGTCACATATTGTTTGAGTTCCAAGTTTCCAATCCTCCTCATATCAAAGCCATGAAATACACTAGAGAAACACAGCGGAGTGCGGAGTATCCCTGCGCTCCAAAGGGATCATACGAGACGGATTTGATACGACTCACGCACACGCTCGTCATGCTTGCGCTTGTAAGGCTGTGAGGTCTGGAGCTTTGGCATTGCATGTTCATGTTCATGATAGCTGAGATAGGTTTAATATGGGCAGATGAGAAGCCGATGTCAAAAAAAAAGAATGAGTTGACAAAACTGTTATGTACTACACCCGTTTATGAATAAGCGATGAGAGCAGAAGTCTGAGCGAACGTTGTTCTTCTGCTGACTCACAGGTAACGAGTCCAGTGGATCAATACTGATTTTCAGCATCAAGATGCCCTAAAATATACTTCTTTCACCTACATTGCCAGGTTACGCCGTTTTAGTCCCTGTTCTTGATTACTTGTTATATCAAGCGCCTGTTCTGCTGACAAGCAACCGTGCTATCATTATGCTCAGCATGTCACAAACCACTTTCAGGATTAATGACACTCAGATCATAAAGACAAACAGCCGCCCCAACAGCCCTGACAGAATCCAATCGCTGTCCTATCTTCTCAAGATGGAATAGATATAATTTTTCCTCATCAGCCCCATTGTTCCGATTGACATGCGCGAAAAGGAACTATACTCGCTTCTTACCATGCAGTTTGTTCATGTCGTTTACATAACTTTGCCACTTTCCTCGTGACTGGACTCCAATCATGTACGCCTCATCATCCAAGGTATAATCTTTTAAATAGTATTTAAATGCAGGTTTTGCGCCATAATAAACATATAGCAAATCTCTTTCTTCTTTGTGATCATACATATAAGCTAGAACTGGGCGTACTTCCTCTTTCTCGCGCAGATTGACCAAACGATAGCCTGCAAATAACAGCGGTTCGACGAATAAAATGGCTGTCAGTATGACCATTACCAGACCCATGTGCCCTGTCTTGTCTTGAATATAGTCGATTCCTGCTGCAGCAATCAACACGAGTATGGGCGTCAGAAAGAGCAACAACCGTCCACTGAACGGATAGAGATACAGGCCGGAAGCGAGTAACGTCAACCCCAAGGGCGCAATCAGCATAAGGCAATGCTTGCGTTGTACCAGTCTCAGTCTTTCCACACCAAGCAAAAAGATGAAGGCGGCGATACCAGCCGCATAGTCCTTAAAACCGACAGGATTGGCAAATATACCGAAAAACGTGTCTATATACCACCGTATGTCAGCAAAGGATTGCGGTAATAACGGCATATAACCATCAACCCAAAAATCCTGCAGTTGTTGATTCCCCGCAATAGAACCCAGGGAAAGCAGATAGGTCAACGCAAAACTTACGAGCCAGCAACAATATACGATGGTTAAAATCGCGACATCTTTCCACTTTTTGTGGAACAGTGCCATAGTTGCGAGTATTATTCCCACACCACCCAGAACAAAGACCGCCGGATGCGACAACCAGACTACGACCACGCCAACGACGCCAAAGAGCCCGAGATACGGTGCTCGCGTTGGCTTTGTGGTCAACTGAAAGCTAACCAGCAAAATACATAATGTAATGGCCGCATCGCTAGCGTATTGTTTGACCTCGGATGAATAGTATATCAAAGGTTCGAGGATAGCAAACAATCACACTGCCACAAACCTTGTCGGTGTTCGCAGTAAAGCTTGGGATAGACGATAAAACAAAAAAAGCGATGCGATTCCTCCAACCAACGGCCAGAGCCTGAGCGCATACTCGCTGTTGCCCAATACTTTAACTGCAAGTCGTTCAATCAAGAGAAAGCCAAGCGGCGCGGCTTGATCATAGTCAAGCGGCTGTAGCAGTTCAGCAAATGAGCGATTCGTGATATTGAGGGCGATACGCGCTTCATCAAACCAGATTGAACGATTAGCCAGATATTGGAGCAGGCGAATAAGCACTCCTATGCCAAGAAC
>JAKSDJ010000492.1 GCA_022360155.1 Chloroflexales bacterium
CTACAACGCGCCATGTCATGCTGCACGACGTGACGAATCGCCTGGGAAGCGGGTGCGAGACCCTGCGCGGAGCCGGCCCTGAGCACAGCCGAAGGGCTCAGGGCGTTATGGTCGACGGCGTTCCAACGAGGTGTGCCTGGCAGTCTCGTTGTAGTACTAGGTATGCTTTTGTCTATTCTTCCAATTGGCCAAATATGTTTTTCATTTCACGTTTAACGTTGCAGTGATCCAGCGTTCGAGTGTGTGACCACTTGGTCCTGTTTCCGTGTCAATGCTCTGCTGCTCCAATGCCTCACCGCTCCAACGTTTGCTGCTCCGCTAGAATCTCCTGCACTTGCTCATCGGTCAGCGGTTCGATAAAGAGGTCGGGATAGAGGAGGGGCATATAGACATCTAACATCTGCGTCATGCCAACTGTGCCCATTCCGTCCATGTTGGCCAGTTCACGCGAGCCGATGAAGATGCGGCCCGATTGCACTGCGCTGAGTTCGTCCCATAGCGGGCGTTCCGAGAGGGTGGCGAGTATTTCGTCATCAGTTTGGCCTTCATAGCCGTAGGAATCGATGAGCAGTACGTCGGGATCGAGTTGCAAGAGGCCTTCGTCATTGATCTGCACACTCCAGCTTGAAGACTCCTCTGGATCGGGCCAGTCGCAGGTTGCTACCTCGGCAAAGAGGTTACAGGCGCCCGATTGCCCATCGCGATAGCTGAAGGCATCGTTCGAGAAAAAGCCGTACATCACGCTGACATCTTGCCGGGCCAGGGTTTGGTAGGCCGTCAAGCGATCCAGCGCACGCTGAATGTTGCGCTCGGCGATCTCTTCACGCCCGAGCAGCTGCGCAAACATGCGGATCTCGTCATGGCTTTCCGTATAGGTATCCTGGTCGTTGGCGACAATGTAGGCGGGGACAATATCGCCCAGCGCCTCAGCCATTTCGGCCCACGTCATCACCAGGTCGGGTTCGAGTGCGGTGATCTGTTCCAGGTCGGGAAAGTCGCCGTCATCGTCAAGAATGACAATCTCGCTTGATGCAGGGAAATAGGCCGGATCGGCGGCAATCGGTTCCACCCACGAGGCTACAGCAATCGGCGCAAGCTCCAGCGCAGCCAGCACTTCCATACAGCGGGTATAGGTGCAGACGATGCGCTCCGGCGCTTCATCAAAGGTTAGTTCACGTCCAGCGCCGTCGGTGATGGCGTCAGACGAACCATCGGCGGGTGCATCGGCTGTCTTCCCCTCGGAACTTTCAGCAGCAGTCTCGGTTTGGTTTGCAGCCTCCTCGCCGGCAGGCTGCGTCACACAGGCCGCCAGCAGCAGGGTCGCGGCCAGCAGGACTGTAAACAGTCTATAAAAACGGTTCATCATAGATTTCTCCGTGTAATCGTTAGCGCGCTGGAGCATTTGAACGCTGCAACGCTTTATCGTTCAAATGCTCACCGCTTCAAAATTTCGGCCATGTACTGCAACAGCCGCTCATTCCGCTCTTCTCTGGGGCGACGCGGACAAGTCGTGCAGCAGTCGCCGTTGGCATCCTCCATGCGATACCAGTAGCAGCAACTGGCGCGGTCCAGAAAGGCTTTGGTCTTTCCGTCGTAGTTTAGAGTAAACAGCCCAACCTTCTTGTGATTCAGCGGCGAGTTTGGCACGCGGAGCAGGGCATCGATCTCGCGTTCGATGTCGGCAATTGCAACGTTCGCGGCGATCTCCTGCATCAGCCAGATGAGCGTGCTGGCGCAGCGATCGGCCACGTCCAGCCACAGACCACGCGGTTTTGTGCCAACCTGCATGCCTAGCTGCTCGATCACCCAGCCCAAGTGCGCCTCCAGACTCGTGCGCAGGTGCTCCCGCAGCGCGTCCACATCTGGCACGACGTAGGCATCAGGGTGGGAGGCCGCTGGATCATCGGGCAACGCGGCAAAACGGCCAGCGACAAGTGCAATCTGCTCCACTCCGCCTTCCTCACCGAGGCGCACCCGCAGGTTGTCTAGCGCAAGGTCGGGCGCCCGCTTGTCGAGCAGGTAGCAGCCAATCGGCGCGACGATGATGGGCCAGTGGTAGCCTTGCAGCAGCGTACTGCCGATGATGTTGTGCGACTTGGTCTTGAGCAACTTCTGAGCGTCCGCACGTAATTCACGCAGCTTACCGGATGAAGGCGCAAAGAGCGCCGTTGGCTCGACCCAGCCCGCAGTTTGCGTTACGCCAAGCTGCGATTTGAAGTAATCCGTAATCTGCGAAATGCGTGCAAGTGTCTGTGTTAAGGGATGTTCGTTCATAACGCTAGTTGCCTGCCTCAGCCAAAAAACGCTCCAGATCGTCGAGGACGACATTCGCCCCGATGATGCTGCCTTCATTCCAGGCGGCGCCGTCCACCTTGAAGACCTGATCGTTTTGCACGGCCTCTAATTGCGCCCAGAGCGGGCTGGCCTCGATATCTTCGATATAATTGGCCAAATCCTCGCTGGCGCTGGCGGTAAATACACCGCTTTCAGGCAGCGCAAAGAAGATCACGTCTGCATTGAGCAGCGGGATCATTTCCAGGCTCAAATTATCGATTCGTTCCGCATCGTCGGGCAGTTGGGCGCGCTGGGCTTCTGGGCGTTGGATATCGACTTCGGCCATAATCACATCGGGAAAGGAGCGGTCGATCCAAATCAAGAACCCGTCACCACCGCCGTAGGGTCGGAAAGCCGTCACTTTGATCGTGTCGAGGCGTTCATTGCCGATGGCCACTCGCACTTCCGCAACGCGCTGATCGTAGTCAGCCAGCAGTTCCTCGACCTGATCGCTGCGTCCGACCACATCAGCTGTAAAGCGGAGCGCGTCTTTCCATTCGGCGAAGGTGGTACGGGGCACAACAACGCTTGGCGCAATCTGTGTCAACTCGTCATAGAACTCTGCCATCGCCCACTCCACACCGATAATCAGATCGGGTTCAAGGACCAACAGCCGCTCCAAATTGGGCTGACCGTTATGACCGATCAGCGGAATATCTTCTGCTTCTAGCGGGAAGTGGGCGGGTGTCTCGAAGAGCTTGGCGATGGGCGTAATGCTGAGGGCCAGCAGTTCCTCGACCTCGTTGTAGCCGACAACGGCGATCCGCTGCGGATTTGTGGGCGCCTCGGTCGTGCCCAGCACGTGGGTGATGGTGCGCGTTTCCGCCATTGCCTCTTCCTCCGGTGCAGCAATCGCGTCCGCAGCGGCCCCGTCGGACGCGAGATTTGCCGTCTCGACAGGCACGCACGCCGCCAGCAGCACTAGCAGCAGGAGGGTGGTGAGGAGGTGGATTAGTTGTTTCATGATGTTTGTCATTTGTTGTTGGTCATTTGTTGAGTGATGGAGCGTAAATAGTTACAATAGTTTTATGGCCGAGGTGTCTGTGCGCAAGCGGTGCGCAAGGGCTATTCTCCCAGCACGAGGCGCTCGATGTCATCCAGTATCAGGTTGGCGCCAGTGATGGTCCAGCCGCCGATGTAGATGTCAAACGGGACTGCGTAAACTTGCTCGTTTTGCACGGCGCGTAGCTGGCTCCACAATGGGTTTGCTTGCAGTTCGGTCAGCATCGATTCTTCGGGATTGGCGGCGGTCGTCAGCATAATGTCGGCGTCGATCATCTCGAACTGCTCCAGCGAGATTTCTGCTGTGCGCTGGTCTTTGTCTTGCAGTTCGGGGCGGTTTACGCCAGCATCATGCAAGACGCTGCCCGCAAAAATCTGCCGCTGGTAGACCACAACGCGGTCAGAGTCGAAACGCATCAGCGACACTTCGGGCACTGGGTCAAGAGCCGACAGCCGTTCGGCAATCTCTGCCGTGCGGGCGTCGTACGCTGCCAGTAATGCCTCTGCTTCGGCGGTGCGGTTGAGCGCGTCGGCATATGCTTCAAACTGGCCGCGCCAGCCACCGACATCGCGCTGGTTAACGAGCACGGTCGGTGCAATCGCCGAGAGTTCGTCGTAGATCTCTTCGTGGCGATTCATGCGCCCCAAAATTAGGTCAGGATCAAGTGCCACAATGCCCTCGATGCTTGGCGTCCGACTATTGCCAAGCCACTCGATGCCCTCAAGATCTGCCTCGTCAAGATAGAAGGGGAAGGCAGCCTGTTCGCCGGTAACCGTTCCCATCCAGTTGGCTGCGCCAAGGGGCTGAATGCCCAGAGCAAGCACGTTGTCCATGGCGTCCAGCACGACCACGCGCTGGGGATCGGTGGGGATTTCGCTCTCGCCCATGGCGTGGGTAATGGTGCGAGTCTCGGCCATTGATTCGGCAGGCATAGAAGTCGCGCCCGCCGCAGCCCCCTCGGACGCAGGATTTGTGATCTCGACAGGCACACAGGCCGCCAGCAGCGCCAGCAGCAGGAGGATCGTTAGGAGGTGGGTTGTGGGTTTCATAAACTGTGTCCTTTGTTCTTGGTCATATGTTACGCTCTGTCGTGTTAAACTGTTGGCGCTACGATGCTAATTTGGCAACAACTATCCATTAAGGTCAGGCGGCCGCTACGTCACAGCCACGCCGTTTGAAGAATTCTTCACGGGTGACCGCGTAAAAGGCGGCTGTGCCCGAATCTCGTATGGGCGCTTTGTGCTAGAAGCGCATCCCCAGCTTTTCTATTTACGCCGGCGCAGAAGTCACGTCGGCGGCGGCCTCGTTGGACGCGGGATTTGCCGTCTCGACAGGCGCGCACGCCGCCAGTAGCATTAGCAATAGGAAGGTGGTGAGGAAGTAGGTTAGGTGTTTCATTATTTTGTCCTCTGTTGTTGGTCCTTTTTATTTGTAGAGCAATAGAATGCTCAAACGTTCGCTGGCTTCATTGCTTCAACTGTTCCTGTGCGCAGTGCAGAACGGTGGGCAACGATGAGTGGTTTATCCGTATGCGGATCGCTGATGATGGAGGCATCCACGCCAAAAACTTCTTGTAATAGCTGCGGCTGTAGCGTCTCCCACGGTTGACCCGTACCGACGATCTGGCCGCGGTTGAGCACTACCATCTGGTCGGCAAAGGAAGCGGCGTGGTTGAGATCGTGCAGCACCATCAGCACGGTCATCCCCTGCTCGCGGTTTAGCTCTTGCACCAGTTCCAGCACCTCTAGCTGATGGCCGATGTCGAGAAAGGTGGTCGGCTCGTCGAGCGCGAGGATTGCCGTATCTTGTGCCAGGGCGAGCGCCAGCCAGGCCCGCTGACGTTCACCACCAGAAAGCGTGTCTACGTCGCGGTCGGCAAAGTCGTTGAGGCGCACCAGGTCAATCGCCCGTGTAATTGCCTCGTGATCCTGCCGACGCAACATGCGGAACGGGCCGACCTGGGCATAGCGCCCCTGCTCGACCAGATCGCGCACGGTGAGGTTGGCAGGGGCCACTGGACCTTGGGGCAAAATCGCTAGCCGTTTGGCCATTTCGCGCGTGCTCAGGCGCGAGATGTTCTCACCGTTGAGCAGCACCGAACCACCTTCCGGCGCAAGCAGCTTGGTACAGACTTTGAGCAGCGTCGATTTGCCTGATCCGTTGGGGCCAACCAGCGCCGTAATACCGCCGTGCAGCACCTGCAGATCGATCTGTTCGAGAATGATGTGTTGGCCATAGCCCGCGCGGATGGCTTGGGCCTGGATTGCGCCAGAGTGGTTGTTGTTATCCACGCGTCCTCCGCAGTAAGTAAAGAAAGAATGAGCCCCCGAGCAGGGCCAAGTAAACGCCAACCGGCAGCGTAACGGCCGAATAGGTGTTGGTTGGAATGTTGAGCCACTCGCCCACATCGATCGGGCGCAAGTTACGCGAGATGAAATCGGCCAGCAGCACCAGCGCACCGCCAGCCAACCCCGCTGCGGGCGCCAGCCGCCGCAGATCGCTGCCGACCAGCCAGCGCAGCAGATGGGGCGCAATCAGCCCCACAAAGCCAATCCCGCCCACGGTGCAGACGGCCACGGCGGTAAGTAGACATGCCGCAATCAGGACGATGGCGCGCGCAGGCGTCACGCTCTGCCCCAGGCCAGACGTGACGTCATCGCCAAAGTGCAGTAGATTGGCACGGGGGATCGCCATCAGCAGCAACGGCACAACAATCACAATGCCGATGCCAAGCAGCTGCACTTTCTGCCAGGTGGCAGAGGCCAGCGAGCCAGAAAGCCAAGTCACGAGCGACTGGGTGCTTTCGCCAGCCCAGAGCAGAGCCACAGAGGTGATGGCCGACAGCACGCCCCCCACCAGCACGCCGATCAGAATCAGGCGCGTTGGCTCTACTTTGCCGCCTAGCCGGGTAAAACTCCACGTGGCCGTGGCCGAGATCAGGGCCCCCACGCTAGCAACGCCGGGCAATACCCACGAAACCTGATCCGGCGCAACTTCTGGGCCAAAGACAATCCAGGCAACCGTTGCCGTGACTGCGCCCTGTGTGACGCCCGTGATGCTGGGAGAAGCCAGCGGATTGCGGTAGAGCGCCTGCAAAAGCGCCCCGGCCATGCCTAGCGCCACACCGACGCCAAGCGCCATTACAGCGCGGGAAAGCCGCGCATTGGTTGCGACGATCTCTAGACGCGATGCTGCATCAGGGTCGGCGAGCGCACGCCAAATCTGGGCTGGTGTGAGCGTTATGCTGCCAACACCGACGATTGCCGACAGCACGATCAGCCCCAAACAGAGCAGGGCAAGCGCTGGCATAGCGAACATCCAGCGCCGCCAACGCACACCCAGACCCAGCGACTGCATCTGCGCTGTAGCTGACTGCTCCGCCCGACTGTGAACCGATGTAACGCTCTTCATCGCCCGCCCCCTTTTCTGCGCCCAACCAGCGCAATGGCAGCCGGGCCAACGATGACAATGGTCCAGATACCGGCCGGAATTTCCGCCGGAAAGAAGAGCAGACGCCCAAGCGTATCGGCAGCCAAGAGCAGCGCCGCACCGCACAGGGCCGCAACAACTAGCGTCTGCCGCGCATCGCTGCTGGCCAGAAAGCCGCGTGCGATATGCGGGGCAAAGAGCGCGATAAAGGCAATCGGCCCAATCGCCGCAATCACTGGCGCAACCAGCACCATGGCAATGAGAATCAACACGATTCGCGCGCGAAAGGGATTTAATCCGGCGCCGGTTGCCAGTTCATCGCCCAACTGGAGCAGATTGAGCGCACGTCCGGATAGCAGGGCTGCGGGTATGCCCACGACCAACCATGGCGCAACCATACGCAGGGAATCCCACTCTGCCGTTGCCACCGAACCAGCCACAAAACGATAGTAGGCGCCGAAGTTGCCCGTGCGGTCAAAAGGGGCAATCAAGATCACCGCCGTGGTCAACACGCCAAAGATAGCAGAAAGAATCGCCCCCGAAAGAATCACGCGTACGGGATCGCGTACCGTGCCGCTAAAGAGCACCACCGCAAAGCCAGCCAGAGTGCCAGCAATGAGACAGAGCAAGGGGCGTGGAATCGGTGGCATGATCTCTGGATAGATGGTCGCCAGCGCCACAGCAAACGATGCGCCCTGTGCGATACCCAGCAGCCCTGGGTCGGCCAGTGGGTTGCGGAGCGAATCTTGCAGCAGCACGCCAGCCACGCCGAGCGCCATCCCACAAAACATGCTTAACAGAATGCGCGGCAGGCGCAATTCGCGGATCACAAAATGGGCCGTGCTCTCCTCGGCGGGGAGTGGCTCGATGATGGCCTGCCAGACCTCAACGAGATTGACGTTGGGTTCGCCACGCACGGAGTTATATGCGCTTAGCGCCGCAATGACGAGCAAAGTAGCGATGATTGCCAGCGCAAAGCGCAAGCGACGGTGCGTTGCTTCTATTGCCACGGCGGTTGTTGACATTTTTGCCTAGTTCCTTTTGGAGCTTATGCGTCTTTAGAGACCTATCAGCTTTTCAAAAGCTGATAGGTCTGTTCAACTAGCTATCTTGTCTGTACCAGCGGGCTTTCATTCGGCTCAAAGTCCAGATCCCGGCCCGGCGCGGGGATACCAGCGTCTGGCATCACGGTGCTAACAAAATCTTGAAAGGCATGGATCAGACCGCGGGTGCTGCAACAGTAGTAGCGATTGCCTGCATCGAAGATCCGCCCTTCCTTCATAGCGGTTAACTCATCCCAAACCGGATCGTCGCGATCGGTGTACGACACATCCTCAAAGGTCTGATAGACGATCCAATCGGGGTCGAGCGCCAGGAATTGTTCAGCATTCATATCGATCCACGACTCACCCTCGGCTGCTGCGGGACACTGACCCAGCCCGACCTCGGCCAGTACAACGCAGAAGGGGTTGTCCACGCTGAGTCCGCTGAAGCCTTCACCGCTAAAGAGCACGGCCACAGTCTGGTCGGCGGTATCTTCGGTCGCCAGCGCCTGTAGATTCGCCTTCATGGTTTCAAAGCGGGCGATGGCGGCGTCGGCTGCTGCGGGATTGCCGCTCAACTGGCTGAGCAGGCGCAGATTTTCTATGTAGGCTTGGTAGCCGGTCTCGTTCGACTCGCCGTACGACGGATGGTGCAGATAGAAGATAGGCGCCGCAGCCTCAAGTGCATCGTTCTCCGGAGAAATCGGAACGCGCGTAATAATCACGTCTACCTCGGTTGCGGCCCATAACTCGGGGTTCTGCCAATCCTCAACAAGATGGTTCGGCGCCCCTGCTGGCGCGTAGAAAACGGACTGTGCCTCCTCCTCCGAGATAATCGAAGCGTGAATGGGAATGCCAAGCTCGGCCATGATTTCGGTGCAGCCGTACCACAGGCAGCCAAGCTTGGGTTGCGTCTCGAAGGTGTGCTCTATCCCGGCGGCATCGGTGATGGTCAGTGGGAGAAGATCGCTTGCGGCGTCGCTAGCTGCCTCAGTCGGCTCGGCGGCTTCGGTTGGCTCATCGCTGGCGGACACTTCAGTGGCTGCGGCAGGCGCGTCGGTTGGTTCGGGCGTGTCTTCGGCGGCGGGCTGCTCGCCACAGGCGGCAAGTAATAGGATAACGGCAAGCAGGGCGGTAATAAGTCTATGTAAACGGAACATGGTTTAGATCCTTCTAGTTATGGTTTTGATTATTCTTCCGACTGAGCGTTTAAACGCTTCCCCGTTCGCCTGCTCTCTCGTTCAGTCGCTTCTCCACTCCGCTGCTCCAACGCTTACTGCTCTACCAGAATTTCCTGCACTTCCTTGTCCATCAGGGGACTGTCGAAGATGTCGGGGTAGATGAGCGGCATCACTCCGTCCAACCACATGCGAAATGCAAGCGGCGTGGACGGGCGGGGTGCTGTGGTCAAACGGTCAAGTACAAGCACCCGTTCATTGTTGACCACAGGGAGTTCTTGCCAGAGCGGGTTGTCGGCAAGGTTTGCCAGCGTTATGGGAAGCTGTTCGGCGTATGCTCCCCCGGTGCTCACAGCTTCGATGATGAGCACGTCGGGGTCGAGCGCGAACAGGCCCTCGAGCGCATATTCGCGCCACTGCGCTTCGAGGCTGCCGTTGCACTGGCTTTCGGCAGCCACCAAACAGATGATGCCACCCGCTTGCAGCAGAAATGACGAGCCTTCGTCATCAGTGGGAAAGCCGTAGTAGATCGTCAGTGTACGCCCCGACGCGGTCGTGTACGCTTCGGCGCGCTGCAACAGGGTTGCGATGTTCGCTTCCGCTTCACGTGTTTTCCCGAATATGCGGGCCGCGTTACGAGTATCAGCAAAGAAGGCGTCGAGGCTGCTCGCATCAAAGCTATGTTGATACGTAGGCACGAAATCTGCAATCGCGACGTAATCCTCATCGCCGCCTGCCCAGACGAAATCGGGGTCAAAGGCGAGGATCTCCTCGTAATCAGCCTCATATTCAGCGGTCGGAATGAAGGTTACATCGATGCTGGCGGCTTCCTCAAAGTAGTCGAAGTAGTTGGGATGGTCAAAGACCTGGGCAAGCGGGGAGGCGAGTATGCCCTCGGGTACTTCGCCGATAAAGGCGAGGGTGTGGGTACAGTGCAGGTTCATACAAATCATGTTCTCGGGCGGCGCCTCGACCGTCACCGCATGTCCGTGGGCATCGGTTACGGTGACTGGGAAGCCTTCGGCGGGCGCCGCAGCCTCGCGCTCCTCCGCCGTCTCTTCGCTTGCCTCCTCCATCGGCGCGGTGGCTGGATCTGGCACGCCTTCAGCTGCGGGCTGTCCGCCACATGCGGCAAGGAGTACAAGCAACACGAATAGTGTAAACAGGCGGGTTATGCGTTTCATTGTTTATCCTTTGTTGAGCGTTGGAGTGTTGGAGCGTTGGAACGCTTCCCTGCTCCAATGCTTCAACGCTTACTCACTTGTCAAAATCTCCTGCACCTGCTCATCGGTCAGTGGTTCGGGGAAGATGTTGGGATAGGCCAGCGGCATGATCTCATCAAGCCACAGTTCCAGGGTCAGTGGGTAGCCGGGGCGGGAAATGGCGCGGGGGATGAGGTGAATCTGTTCGTTCTGAACGGCGGTGAGCTCCTGCCAAAGTGGATTTTCTTCAAGGTTTGCCAACGCAGTGCGTGCCTCTTCACCATATTCACCACCGTGATCTTCAATAATAAAAACGTCGGGGTCGATGGCGAGTAGTCCTTCGATAGATACATCTTGCCATTCGTCGTTGTAGTCTGCGGTACACTGCCCTTCGGGCTGGATAAAGCCACAAGTTGCATCGCCGCCGTTGATTGCCCAGGAGCTTCCTTCAGCATCGTTGGGAAAGCCAAAGTAGATCGATTTCTCACGACCGCTAGCGATCCCGTAGGCTTCTGCCCGTTGAAGCAATCGCTCGATTCTGGCTTCGGTTTCTTCTTGTAAGCCAAACATGCGAGCGTAGTTGCGAGCATCGAAAAAGAAGAGTTCGAGCGTGGCAGTTTCGTAGTTTTGCTCATAAGAGGGGACAAATTGGTTGGTCGCTTCGTACCCGTCGGTGTTTCCCACCACCAAGTCTGGCTCAAACGCCAGCAGTTCTTCCAAGTTGGGCAAATCTTCCTCACGAGGAATGAGGGTTACGTCGCTAAAGGCCTCACCAAAGTGAGAGGGATGCCCGCCCAGGTCTTCCACACCCTTAGTGACAGCCGCGGGCATCACACCTACAAAAGCCATATCCGATACGCAGCCGTTCCACATACACATCACTGATTTCGGTGCGCTTTCCAGCGTTAGTTCGTGTCCAGCCACATCGGTCACGGTGAGCGGATAAGTGTCTGTGTTCTCATCCGTCGCAGCCGTTTCACTGCCCACAATCTCTTGGACTTGCTCCTCGGTCAGCGGACCATCGAAAATGTCGGGGTAGATACGTGGCACGATAACATCAAGGAATTTTACAGCCGAGGCAAGGTTATTCACGCTTTGGTTCTCGTAGCCCTCGACGTAAACCACACGATCATTTTTTACTGCGGATAGTTCGTTCCAGAGTAGATTTTCTTCAAGTTCAGTGAAGAGGTTTTCAATGTCTTCATCGGTGAAGTTGCTATTATGTCCCAGCAAAATAACATCTGGATCCAAGCTCAACGCACCTTCATAGGATGTTTGGTATGCATCAATCCCGCCCGCTGGATTTTCCCACTTACAGCTGGCAACCTCATCCAAAAGTAGACAAGCGGCTGTTGCCACCGTGTAAGCGTAAAAAGACTGATCTCCCCAAGCACGAAATATCAGGACAGTTGGTTTTGTTTCGTTCTCTACCATGTGCTGATAGGCAGCCAACCTATTCTCGAAGTCGGTGATGGCTGCCTCTGCTGCCTCATCTATATCAAAAATGCGTCCCAACACCCGCAGGTTTTCTTGATAGGCATTTACATCCTGATAGTTCAGCCCGGCATTAACAAAGACAGGGGCGATCCCTTCTAGTTGCTGAGCCTCTTCTTCAGTTAGTCCAAGAATTAGGTCCGGTTCAAAGGAGGCAACGAGTTCAAGATCGATACTGCCATCTGCGGCCTCAACCGACGGAATGGTTTCAGCCCCTGCTAGATAGTAGGTAGAATCACTAAGCCAGGCCTCACTGGCATTCGTGGCAACCGGGTACACGCCCAACGCTGCCAATTGTCCAAAATTGCCATTCCAGAGGGCAATGACCCGCTCTGGTGGTTTATCAAATGTGAGTTCACGTCCTGCGCCATCTGTGATTGTCAGTGGAAAGCCCTTCGGAGAGCTATCATCCCCCTCGCTTGATAAAATTTCTTGGACTTGCTCCTCGGTCAGCGGACCATCGAAGATGTCGGGGTAAGCGAGCGTCATGACGCCATCCAGCCAGACTTTGAAGGAGAGCGGATTGGTGGGCCGAGGGGCGGTTATCAGGCGGTTAAGAACAAAAATTCGGTCGTTTTTGAACGCAGATAGTTCTTGCCACAATGGGTTCTGATTCAATATCTCGACCGTCTCTGCCCGATCACCTTGTACGTCTTCAATGATCAGTACGCCAGGATCAAGCGCCAACAGCCCTTCAAGAGAGTACTCTTCCCACTTGTCCTCGGTTGAGCTAGCGCACTGCTCTTCAGGAACGACTAGGCAGATGATGCCGCCTTGCTGGAGCCAGAATGAGGAACCTTCCTTATCGGTTGGGAAGCCGTAGTAGATCGATAAAGTACGTCCTGACGCGGTCGCGTAAGCCTCGGCTCGCTGCAAGAGGGCAGCAATGTTGGCTTCGGCTGTACCCTCTTTGCCAAAGATACGAGCCGCGTTGCGGGCATCACCGAAGAATGCGTCAACGGTGCTGACATCAAAACTCTGCTGGTAGGTTGGCACAAATTCAGCCAGTGCTGTGTACTGTTCTTCAGCATTGACCCACACAAAATCTGGCTCAAAGGCCAGAATCTCTTCGTAGTCGGGACCGTCTTCACTTGCTGGAACGAAGGTTACATCGACGCTCGTGACCTCATCGAAGTAGTCAAAGTAGTTGGGATGGTCGAAGATATCGTTGAAGCCATCATAATCGAGCGTGGCTTCGGGCGCCTCGCCAATAAAGGCCAGCGTCCAACTGCAGTGGACGACCAGACATATCATGTTTGCGGGCGGCGCATTGAGGGTCACGTCATGTCTATAGGCATCGGTCACAGTGATGGGGAAGCCTTCGGCGGCTAGGGAAGGTTCGCTATTATCAGCACTTTCTTCAGTAGCTTCATTCTCAGTTGCCTCCTTTGATGGTGTTTCTGACGCGGCTGGCTCGGCTGACTCCTCGGCAGCCGGTTGCCCGCCACACGCGCCTAACAGCAGGGCTATAGCAAGCAAGGCTGTGAATAGGGATAGAACATTGAATTTTGGGTTCATTCTTTTCTCCATGTAATGGTCTTCAATAATAGTCTTCAAGCTCGTGGTGCAGGTTTATTTTGTTTGGCTGCCGAATGTGACGGCATCAGCGAATATATCCGTATTCTCCAGCCGCGTGTAGTAACCGCGAGACTTATTGACGCCCGTGATGGGGTAGACATTAACGGTCTCATTATTCGATTGTGTTTTTGATGCGGATCCTTCCGTCAATGTTGTCGCTTCTTCGGTGGCAGGCTGCACCACACAGGCCGCCAGCAGCAGGGTTACGGTGAGTAAGACGGTGAGTAAGGGTAGAACATTGAATTTTGGGTTCATTTATTATCTCCTCAAATGAATGTATATTTTTGGGCCGAGTCAGCCGGATGTGCGTACTGGTTGGCAGGCCAAGGTTTGCAGGTGTCGAAGGGCTGATTGATGGCATAGGCTACATAGATATGCCAAATTTGCATTTGCCCTAGTAGCAAGAGGGCAAGCAGCACAATAGTCGAACAGCACACCATATCGCCTACCACCATCAGTCACTTCCGGTTTACTCGGTCGACGAAGATGTCCCGTCGTCGAAGGTGCGCACCACTTGCATGCCTTGCACGTATTCAATGATCGTGCGATTGATGCGTTCGTTGGCCGCATCATAGGCTTGCCGCCCTTCGGCGTAGTCGGTAAAAGCCAGGCGCATGGCAACCATGCCCACCGGAAAGATGGCCAGCGAGACGAGGGCCATCGGCCAGTGAATAAAAAACATCGAAATCAGGGCAACTAGAGGCGTCGTGTAGCCTCGCGCCAGCAGCGGGGTGCTATCGGCCACAAAGGCATGCAGGCTACGCACGTCATCCATTAATATCTTCTTGAGGGCGCCGGAGCCAGTGCTGACCACATAGCCGAGCGGCACTTTGGCTAGATGGCTGGTCAGTTGCGTACGTAAAACTTCTTCCAGCTGGAACGCACCTAGATGCGACCATTTAAATGACAGAATACGTAGCACCAACGCCACTATAATAGTAGCGAGAATGGTGCCGCACCACGTCCACAGCCGGGCCGTATTGGGCGCAGCAGATAGTAGTTCGGTGGTGATAGGTCGGATGAAAAGTAAGGCGGCCAGCCAAGCGACGCCGCTTAGGGCCGAGAGAGCCATGCCAATGTAAATAAATCGTTTGACCGGCGCCATAATCTGCCAAAGCGTTAGTTCCTCTTGGGCGTTAAGTTTTACAGTCATTCGATTATCCTTTCACCGTCACCGGCGCGTCATCGCTCAACGGCAGGTCAAATGTTGTGGCAGTGACTTTGACCGGTTCAAAGTCGTTATAGAACCAAACTAACGCCAGCGACAGTATCGACGCGCCGAGAGAGAGGGACAAAACCGTTGAGTAGCTCCAAGTCCCGGCCAACCCCAGGGCCAAGCCACTGGTGAGAAAACTAAAGATCGAGCCAAGCGAGTATTGCAGGCTGTAGTCGGTGCCTGCCGAGGCCGGGTTGCATTTGTCCATCATCACCGTGGCTAGGATGGTGGCGCTGGCCCCCCAGGCTAACATCATCACGCCAATGGCGCCGTAGATGGCCCACAGATTGTTTGTCTCTTGAGCGGGGGCGTAGAGGCCCAACACCGAAACAGCAATCAACACGCCGGTCAACAGCATAGCCGCTTTGCGCCCCAACCGTTGAATCAGTCCACCGGCGATAAACGCACCAACCATCCCCGTTAGCGAGCCAACGATGTTGATGACAAAGCCAATGTGATCCAGCGACCAGCCTAAATCTACGAGGAGCGGGTTGATCAGGGCATAGGCTATTGAAATGCCGATGTTAAACACCAGCAGAATGATGACCCAGCGCCACATTTGCGGTCGGCGCAAAAAGCGCCATAAATCTCTAAAGCCAACTTTTTTGGGCCGGTAGTCGGCTGGGGCAGGCTGCTCTTTATGGCGCAGAATATTGATGAGGGGGAGCGCCGTGGCTGCGGCCAAAGCCAGCATACTGCTGCTCCAGCCGAGCCATTGGTAAGTGATGAGTACCACCCCGCCACCAAACATATTCCCGATGAGGCCGCCCGCGGTCTGGATGCTGTTGCCCAGCCCCCGCTCCTCGGGGTGGAGAATGGTGACGGCCAAAGCATCGGCAGCGATATCTTGCGTTGCCGAAAAAATGGCAATCAGAGCAAAGAAGACGGCTAAAATCGAAAGTTGATCGTTAATGTCAAAAAAGGCAGCACCCACTTGGGTCACAATGAGCAGGCTTTGCAGCGCAATCAGCCAACTGCGATAGTGGCCGTGACGATCCGAGCCAAATCGGTCAACAAGAGGGGCCCACAGAAATTTTATGGCCCAGATCAAACCTAATAGATAAATCCAGGCGATGTCATCTAAAGCTGTGCCTGCCTGGCGTAAAATAGCAGGTACAGCAGCGATGATGAAGCCTAGCCCCAAAAATTGGCTGATATATAATCCGCCTAACAGTACCATCTTGTGGCGTTGTTCGCGATTTTGTGGATTCACGGTTTCTCCTTGTTTATTAAGACTTATGCCTTTGAAAACCAGGTGATAGTCACTTAGAAGGAGGACAAGGGCAATTCACCCACGATTCCATTAATGAGTCCAACTACCACAATAAAGAACCCAATGGCTGCAAAGGGAAGCTGTATCAGCCCAATCAAGAATTGAGCCAGTAAGAGCGAACGACCGTCCCATTCGGCTTTTTGCGTCTGCCGATGCCCAAAACTTTGGTGCTGTGCTTGCCAAAACGCGTTTGACTTGCATCAATATCGGCACTATAAATGACGTAATCCAGCAACCGCCCGTCCTTAAAGAGATAGTGCCCAATGCGATTAAAGGCAGTGCTGAGAGTGCTGAGAACGCGCAATACGCCTAGCTTAATCAGCGTTTTGGCAAAACCAGACGCCCCTTTCATATCTACCAGTTCGAGCAAGCTGCCATCCTGTAGATAAATGAGGGCGTTGTACGCTTTCTCTTTTCGAACGCCATAGAAAACGGCAAACCCTGCGTCGGTAAATTCCTCTACGCCAGCGTGCAAATCATCAACTTTGACAATTAAATGGTCAATGCGTTTCATCTTTTGTCTATCCTTTCGAGAGCAGTTGCTGCTTTTGTTGTCCCGTCATTTATCTTCCGCGCTAAACGTCTGCAATCAAACGCCTGCTCAAATATGCCTCAATATCAGAGCCGTTGGGGTTATTCAACACCGTTTCAATCCAATAACTCCCATGTACACGCCAACAGATCATTTTCAGCTTGTGTAATCTCACTCGGTGACTCCAACGGCGATGAAAACAGATACTGCTTCAGGATTTCTTGGTCATACCACCAATCTACTCACCGTTCGCTCATTTTCGGAACTAGTTCATGAAATTGCCCCACAAGCGCGTTAAAACCAGCC
>JAKSDJ010000696.1 GCA_022360155.1 Chloroflexales bacterium
CGATGACGATGACGATAATGGCGGTGATGATGACGATGATTGATCGGCCTGATACGTACTAGGTAATGTAATTGGCGCAGGAAGGGTTTTCGGGGAAGTCAAGTCTCCCCGAAAACCTTTTTTCATGCCTAGTGCTTGTTGCCGAAACTCGTGTATCCACTGCTTCCTCAGCGCATGATCAAATTCGCATTAAAATTATTGCGTGTAGGATGTATTTTCTCGTCTCAAACCGACTCTTCACTATACGAAGATTTCGCAGAAATCACAATCTTGAGGAGAACTCATGATCTAAAACTGACTCCTACGCGACCGTCGGAACCTGTCAGATTGGTGCAAGCTATTGCCAAGCCGCATAGACCAGAGGTCATTCCAACTGCACGCGGCTTGTAGTAATGGTTTGGTGGTTGCGATTGCCAACATCGCTTGTCCAGGAGCAGAGGAACAACGCTTCAACGTGCTTACGTTCCGAATGCTAGCCTGGATTACGTTCATGTCTGCGTCAAGCGTTGGTTGGAAGATTATGCTATCTGGGTCGTGCGCCAGTGTACGATTGTTTAGCATCTATACATAACGGCAACAGGAGATATCGAATGCAGCGTCCGACTCTATCCCGTTCCACTCAAGTCCTGGCTAAAGCGCACCGTTGGCGTCCTAGCCTCAAGGACGCGATCACTTTCGTCTTTGCCATACTCAGTGTGGCGGCAATTGCGCTCTTCCCTGGAGACCTTACCGTCGCCATCAAGGTAACGCTCAGCATCTTTGTCTTGGCCGTGATCGGCTGGACTCTGACCAATCTCAACAAGGCCTTCGTGGCTTTATTCGCAGCCTGTGGGCTCGTGTTCTCAGCCACGATTAGTACGGAAAACTTCTTCACAAGTCTCGGCAACTCCAGTGTCTGGTTGTTGCTTGGCGCCTTCATCCTCGCTGGCGCTCTGCATCAATCCGGCATTATCACCCGCATAATTGTGCGCGTCGCCCGGTTGGCACGCTCAGTGAGCATGCTCTTCTACTTGCTCACTGCCGTGCTGATTTTCATGGCGCTCGTCATCCCCTCCAGTGCGGTGCGCGTCGCCCTGATGCTTCCTATCTATCAGGCGCTAACCACCGCCCTGCGTGACGAGAAAATCACCCGCGCGCTGGCTTTGATGCTCCCGATCAACATTGTGCTCACTGCGGTGGCTTCGCTCGTTGGGGCGGGCGCACACCTCGTCATCACCGATGCAGTTGGCCAGTTAACCGGTCAGTCGCTTTTGTTTGGCGAGTGGGTGTTGATGGGAACCCCCTTTGCGATACTTTCCGCCTTTGGCACAACCTGGGTGATCTTACACCTCTTCCTCGATTCGGAGCAACGCCGCCGCCCCCTCGACCATGGCAGCTTCGCCGCGCTCCCTCAACCTGGTTCGATCACCCAGCGGGAATGGTACGTGCTTGCGGTCAGCGCAACGCTGGTCGCGCTTTGGGCGACCGAAGGACTGCATGGCCTGCCGCCGACCCTGATTATGCTGTTTGGCGCGCTGGCGATGGTATTCCCGTGGCTGGGCGTACTCTCGCTCAAAGACGCGGCCCGCAGCATTAGCTGGGAACTTATCCTCTTTGTGTCAGCAACACTTGCTCTGTCCGCCGCGTTGGTCGAGAGCGGCGCCGGTCACTGGTTGGTCGAACTGCTGCCATTTGATGGGGAGCTGCACAACCTAAACACCCAACTGGCGGTGTTGGGGATGATTGCTGCAGTGGCGCTGATGTCCCACCTCTTCATCGCCTCACGGGCAGTGCGGGGGGCAGTGCTCGCGCCATTGATTGTGCTGATGGCCTACAGTCTAGGGTTTGACCCCCTGACAATGGCGCTCGTGACCGCAGCGGGTATTGGCTATTGTCTCACGCTGGCCGGCGAGGTCAACCCGCTCACGCAGTTTCAACTGCACGCTGACAATGGACGCCCGTCTTTTGCCACGGACGACCTTGCGCTTCTAAACAATCGCCTCGCGCCATTTCAGTTCGGGCTGATTATGGCGTTTGGGTTATTGTACTGGCCGCTGTTCGGCTTGGGGCACACCACAACCCCAGTGCAAGCCGAACAGCGTTTGCATATCGCCCCAATCAAGACCGGGGATCCTGGCTTGACCGGGGCGAACAATGTGGTGGCGGCTATGAAGTTGCCAGACATTGGTCTCCATCATTTCGGCAGCGGACCTGCTCCTGAGAGGGCCTACATGTTGACGGTTAATGCGTTCAACGGCACCGTAGCGACTGATTCTCCAGACGTTGGTGCGGTGGCGTTGGTCGATATCAGCAACGCCGTCGAGGACGCATATTCAACCCAAAGCAGCCATGCGGCTGGAGAAGGCGTGTATCTCACCGCATCTCCACGCGAGGGGTATCGTTTTGTCGGCTGGACAGTCAACTCAGTCGATCTCGGCGATGCCAACCCCTTGATGATCAACATTGACGATCATACCAATGTGGAAGCCCGTTTCGAGCCGCTGCCAACCGTGGTCCAAGCCCCGCCAGCAGCCGCGCCGGCGCCCGCGAACCAGGCGCCCGCGAACCAGGCGCCATCTAGACCAGTACCGCCGCCGGCTACACGAGCGCCTGTTCCCCAGGCGCCGCCGGATAATAGGCCAATCACGCTAAACGCGACCCCGGTATTCCCGACGACCCCACCGTCGCCAACGCCAGCACCGCCGACGCAGCGACCCGAAGCGCCAGCGCCGCCAGCAGTGCCAGCGGCGCCGAGTGCAACCTCTGTGCCGCCGACGGAACCGCCTGAACCGACGGAACCGCCTGAACCGACGGAACCGCCCGCGCCGACGGAACCGCCCGCGCCGACGGAACCGCCTGAACCGACGGAACCGCCCGCGCCGACGGAACTGCCTGAACCGACGGAGCCACCGCCGCCACCGACGGAGCCGCCGCCGCCACCGACGGAGCCGCCGAGCGAACCAGATCCGCCTGAGGAGCCCGAAGATCCCGAAGATCCTGAGGATCCTGAGGATTAGCGCCAAAGACTTGCGCATACAGGAGGTAGGGTTGTTAGAGCGAATTCTATCCCTCTGAGAACCACGGACAAGTGTTGGTCAGGATCGAGCTGGAGGGGAGTGATCCTAGGATCACTCCCCTCCAGCTATTGTACATAAGACATGAATGATTCGTAGTTGTGTTCTAGGTATAGGTGCGGCTTGTAGCCGCAATTACGTAATTTCAATATGTCAATCCATTGGGATTATCATAAATATTACCATTGAGTATAGCTTGTTATATCTTTGCTTAATGGATTGACACAGTAACAATCGGTCTTTCAGGGTTATTTGATGGAAAATAAACACTCAAAAGTATCTGTTGCTATTACTTCTCTGTAACGTATATCTAAATCACAAGGTCAAATGAATCAAATCGTAGACAATCCTCAAAATAGATTAAGGTTTAGTCTTGTACTGACTGATGTATTTTTTTAACTCGTATTTACTCTGCAATATATAGAGCATAGCTCTTTTTTGAATAGAATATCTTTAACATCTGATATCAGGCCTTGTATGTCAACCGCATATCCTTTTTGATACAAGGACAATCCTTCAAGCTTGCTCGAAAAAGTTAAATTGGAATCCGACACACTTGCATTTATATAAAGTCGGTAAGAGCGTGAGATTGGGGATCGCGGCGTTCTAAAAAATACATAGATCTAACACCTACCCCTCAAAGCAGCACAGATCTATACGGCAATCAAGCGCCAATAGTAACACCTTTGTCGTGTGGCGACTACACTTCTACATTTGTGGCAGTGTAGTTCTCGTCGTGCGCTATATGACGACTGTCGGACTTTTGCCTAACTATTCTATAAGACACGAAGATCGTTAGTACTACAACGAGATATGTCATGCTGAATCCTTCGGCGTAGTAAAGAAACTCTGCGCCACGACGTGTGAGATCCTTCGGGATGCTCTGAACGAAGCCGCAGGGCTCAATGTAACATCGATAGCAGTTTACGTTTGGAAGTCTCGTTGGAGTGATAGTACTTCAATATGCTGAATAAGAAATGTAAACGGGATCAGCCCCGCTCTTGTTTTCCTTCTTGGCGACAAGATTTCAGGATCGCTCACTTTCCTTTACCGCCTTGGCAAACTGAGAGCATGCCCTATATCTTGCTGAAGCCATCAGCGGAATTGGGGCGCAAAAACGGTAGAGCCTGCGGGTCTTGTCTAAATGATAAAGCTGGTATGCTCCGCCGAAACCTGAGCTGCTGGCAGGACGAGGTATTTATATGAAGCGTTCGACTATCTTTAACGCTGCGACGCTAGCAACGGAGGCATTACAGCTTCGCTTCCGCCGTGGGGAGGCCCTGGCCCTCGTGCTTGGCGCGCCTAGTGTGGTGGCCATCGCCCTGCTCCCTGATACCCTCCCCCTAACTCTCAAAGTTACGCTAGGCATCATTGCGCTCACCTTATTGGGATGGACCCTGACCAAGTTCAACGCTACCCTTGTCGCCTTGCTCGCTGCCGCTGCACTGCTGCTCTCCACGAGTGTCAATGCCCTCTCCTTCGCTACTAGCCTAGTCAACTCGCACATCTGGTTGCTGCTTGGAGCCTTTGTGCTCGCCCACGCTCTGCAAGCCACGGGGTTGACTTCCCGCCTGTTCGTACATGTCATCCGTGCGGCTCGTTCGGTGACCATGCTTTTTTATCTGCTCACCGTGGGTTTGCTCCTCATTGCGCTTATCATCCCATCTGGCGCCATCCGCGCCGCCCTGCTGCTGCCTATCTACCAAGCACTAGTTTCGACCCTCCGTGATGAGAAAATCACTCGCGCCTTAGCCCTGCTCCTGCCCATCAACATCATGCTCACCGCTATGGCTTCATTGCTCGGAGCTAGCGCCCACCTGGTTATCACCGACACGCTTAGCCAACTAACTGGTCAAACGCTCTTGTTTGGCCCTTGGTTGCTGCTCGGCGTTCCCTTTGCCGCTCTCTCTGCGTTCGGCGCCACCTGGTTGATTTTGCAGCTCTTCCTTGACTCGGAACAACGCCGCCATCGGCTCGACCATGGCAACATCGCTATCTTGTCTCAACCTGGTCCGCTCACACGGCAGGAATGGGCAGTACTTGGGGTTATCGTCACGTTGTTCCTGTTCTGGGTGACCGAAGGGCTTCACGGCCTACCCGCCGCCATAGCGATGGGCTTTGGCGTACTGGTGCTGCTTGCTCCTCATCTGGGCGTACTCACCATCCAAGACGCAGTCCGCAGTATACCTCGGCAATTGATTCTCTTCGTGATCGCCGTTCTGGCGCTCTCTACTGCGCTGGTCGAAACCGGCGCCGGCGCTTGGCTGGTTGGGCTGATGCCATTCAATGGCGGTTTGCCCACGCTCAGCATCCAGATAGCTGTGTTGGGAAGCATTAGCACGATAGCATTAACCGCGCACCTCTGTATTACATCGCGGGTAGTGCGCGGGGCTGTATTCGCTCCGCTGACTATTTTGCTGGCTTACGCACTGGGTTGCGACTCGGTGACCATAACCATGGTCACCGCAGCGAGCATTGGCTATGGTCTAACCTTAGCTGGGAACAATAGCCCGTTGCGGCAGTTCCAGGAGCACAATGCCGCTACGCCCCCGCCATTCACCACAGACGATCTCTCGCAACTCAACAGTCGCTTGGCGCCGCTGCTGTTTGGGTTGATCCTGCTCTTTGGCCTACTGTATTGGCCGCTCTTTGGTGTTGGCCACGCCAACACTGCAACTCAGGCTGCTGATCGGTTTCAAGCCGCGCCTATTGCCACTGGCCAGCCTGGCTTGATTGCACCAAGAACCCTTGTGGTTGCTGACACAGCTGTGCCGCCGCCAAGCAGTCAACCCTATGTCGTGCTCGTGCCCAGCCTTCTCGCTCCTGGTGCGCCAACGGTTATCTCTGCCGCACCTGTTGACCCTACTACGGTTATGCCCAGCTACACACTGAGCATCACAACAAGCAACGGCGCGGTTTTAGTCGACCCGCCAGGACCGCTGTATCAAGCCGGCCAGATGGTCATGCTCGCCGCCAGCCCTGATCCGGGCTATGGTTTCGGGGATTGGCTCGTCAATGGTCTGAGCGGGGGGAACGCCAATCCGCTACAAATCCGTATCGATGGCGACACGCTCGTCTCTGCGCGCTTCGTTGCGCTCGACACTTTGATAACGCCAAGCGCCACCACCTCACCCTCGCCAGCGCCTCCAAGGGCAACTGTTACACCGCGTCAACCTACTGCTATTCCCACCACAGCTGTGCCCGCTACGACGGTACCAACGACTTCGCCGCCTGCTACCGTCGTGACTCCTACTCCTACATCGCTGCTGCCGCTGCCATTGCCGCAACCATCGGCTACAGCTACATCATCGGCAGCACCGCCACCGACCGCGCCGCTGCCACCGACCGCGCCGCTGCCGTCACCGACCGCGCCGCTGCCGTCACCGACCGCGCCGC
>JAKSDJ010000358.1 GCA_022360155.1 Chloroflexales bacterium
CTTTCCTTTGACCAACCCCCGTTTATCCCCCTCTCTCCATTGACAATCCGCTGCGACACCTTTGCGACAGTTTGCATGCGACATTGCGACACGTCTAGTGCAGGAACGTGACATCGCGGCGTTACACTGTTTCATAGGAATAGTGTAGCCGTTCAGCCAGCCGGCTAGATCCATCTCGACGCCCATCACCATGTTTGAGCGCTACACGCCTAAATGGAAGGATCGATTCGTGTCGTTGGAGACGACAGGCAGCGAGCGATGGCCGCACAAACCCCTAACAATCTGAGCGGGTTGTGTTTGCCCGCATCCCTGTCCGTGGTTCAATGCAGTTGTATCTAGACACAATGAACGGGATTAATCGGATGAGATTGTGCAATTTTGGCGTCGAAAAGCAATCTGTAGTTCGATTGTTGTCGTTCATCCTGTTCAAAATGGCATATGCTCCTAACGCGCTAGCTATGTTTCAAGCCAGCTTTTGATGAGGCGATGAATAATGTCTCATCGCCTCATCGTATCGGTCAAACGCACAGCGTCGATTTTGAAACATAGCTTAAGACAAGGACACGGATGAACGCAATGATTCGTATTCGCAATATTACCAAAGTCTATCGGATGGGCGATGTCGAAGTCCACGCACTGCGCGGCGTTTCGCTTTCGATTGAAACAGGCGAGTTCGTAGCGATTATCGGGCCATCCGGCAGCGGCAAGAGCACACTGATGAACATCATCGGCTGCCTGGATGCGCCGAGCGACGGGACATACACCTTTGACGGCGTGGATGTCGGCGACTTGGACGATGATCAGCTCTCGGCGATCCGCAATCAGAAAATCGGCTTTGTGTTCCAGCAGTACATGCTGCTTGCGCGTACAACAGCGCTACGCAATGTCGAGTTGCCGCTGCTCTACCGTCATGCGCCCGACCGGCGAGCGCGTGCGGAAGCGGCGCTACGCAGCGTGGCGATGGGCGAGCGGATGAACCATCAACCGAGTGAACTTTCCGGCGGTCAGCAGCAACGCGTCGCAATTGCCCGGGCGTTGGCTTCTGCACCGCGCATCATCTTAGCCGACGAGCCAACTGGCGCACTCGACACGAAAACCGGCGCCGAGATCATGGCGATTTTCCAGCGGCTCAACGCCGAGCAAGGCATTACGATTATCCTCATCACGCACGACTCAGAGGTCGCGCAGCACGCACACCGGATCATCAGCGTGCGCGATGGGGAGATCGCCGGCGATGCACCAGCGTTGCTTGAGAACGATTATTTCGCGTCACCCTCTTATGCTCATTGCTCCGTGTCAAGATAAGAGCTCGGAAATTCAAACATTGAGCAGCTACAAATTCATAATTCAAAAAACACTAGGGGAGGCTATAAAATGACAACACTAAAACAAAAATGGCGTTGGCCAATGATTATGATGAGTGTTGTTGTACTGTTCTTAGTGGGGACGTGCGTAGGGCTGAGTGTGATGGCGCAAGGCGTTAAGCAAAAGATAAACCAGACGAGTGCGCCACCCTCCCAGATCGATACTGTGGAGCGTCGCGATCTTACCGATGCGGTTAAGCTGAACGGCAAACTAGAGCCAGTCGAGCGGGCCGAGTTGGGGTTCGGCGCGACCAGCCGCCTGGCCGAGGTACTAGTCGCGCCTGGTGATCGGGTCACAAAAGATCAGCCGCTGGCCCGCTTGGAGACTCGCGACCTGGAACAGGCAGTCGAATCAGCCCGCGCCGCACTTGCCCAAGCCGAGGCCAACCTTGCCAAGCTGAGCGCCGGCCCCACAGCGCAAGAAGTCGCTAACGCCGAACAGTCCGTGCTCGCTGCGCGCGGCAGCCTGGTGCAGGTGCAGCAGAGGGCGGCAAATGCACGGCAGGAGCGTGAGCAGGCCCAGATCAATGCGCGTGATCAGTTGGCGCAAGCACGCAACCAGCTCGATCAACAGCGGGTACAGGCGCAGCAAGAGCGCGACCAGGCTTCGCTGGCAAAAACAAGTGCCGAGCGGGCATTGGTGCAAGCTACCAGCGCATTGTCGCAGGCCCAAACCGCCTATTCCAAGGCCTATTGGCGACTGGAATACGTCGAGCGTACCGGTTTTTCTCCCGAAACTGAGGGCCAGCCGGCTGAAACGCTGACCAAACTGAATAGCTTCCAACGGGCGGAGTTTCGCATCCAGTTCAAGCAAGCCGAGACTGCGTTACGTGATGCCGAACGAGCAGTCGCGCAGGCGCAGGTCGCCTACGAGCAAGCGCAACGCGACGAAGTTGCCCGAGTGCAGCGGATCGAAGCGCAAACACGCGCTGCCGAACAGACATTCCAGCAACGCGAGGCCGAGTTGTTGGCGCAGGTGAGCCCAGAAGAGTTAGCAAAACTGCGGCCCGAACATGCGGGAGTCGCCCAAGCGCGGATAGACGCGCAGCATCTGCAAGGGCAGAGCGAACAAAATGCCCAAGCCGCCGCCGCCGCCGGGCTGGAAGCCGCCATAGCGCAGCGGGCGCAAGTGCTTCAAGGCGCTGCAGTGGCCGATCTTGCCCGTGCGCACGCTCAACTTGCCCAGAGCCAATCCCAGCTTACTCGGGCCGAAGCCCGCTTGGCAAACGCAACGCTCCGTGCGCCCTTTGATGGGCTCGTCATCACGGTGAAACGGCGGGCTGGCGAGACAGTCGCAGAAAACGGCAGTGTAATCACCTTGGTGCGTAACGACCAACTTGTGTTGACCGGCACGGTGGACGAGATCGACATTCTGCGGCTCAAAAAAGGACAGACCGCAACGATCCAGGTCGATGCACTGCCTACGCAGGTATTGTCCGGTACACTGACACGGGTCGCTGCTGCGCCCGCCGCAGACAGCCAGAACCAGGGCGCGGCCAGTCGCTACGCCGTGCGCGTATTGATCGAGCGGCCCGATCCGCAAGTACGTCTGGGGATGGCGGCGACAGCGCGGATCATCGCGGCCAACAAACCCAACGCGTTAGTCCTGCCGCTACGGGCGTTGCGTGAGGAGAACGGCCAAACCTTCGTCGAACGGATCATCCCTGACCAGGCGGCTGCCGCCGGATCACCGCCGACCGAGCGGGTCAACGTCAAGGTTGGCGTGCGGACGCCCGAAGGGGTTGAGATTGTTGATGGGTTGCAGGCAGGCGACCAGGTATTCTCGCCAACGCTGCCCACGCCGGTTCCGATGCAAGAGCCGGTCATGATGGAGGAAGATTTATAATGAACCTGATCGAGACGATTCGGGTCGGCATCGATAGCCTGCTCGCCAATCCGCTGCGCTCGTTCTTGACTGTGCTCGGCGTAGTGATCGGCATCGCCAGTGTGATCGCGCTCATCTCGGTTGGCGACAGCTATCGAGCCTCGGTTGTCAATGAATTCAAGGGTGCTGGCGCTGATGTGCTGCGCGTGACGCCGGGCGGAAGATCGTTTGATCGCGCAGATGTGCCGCAACGGCTTACCCACGCCGACGGCGAGGCATTAGTGAACAACCCGAATGCCCCAGCAGTGAGCGCTGTCGCGGCAAAGTTGCAGGTCAGCGGCAATGCCAGCTATAACGGGCGGCAAGTACAGGCGCAGGTGACCGGCGTCACACCCAACCTGCTGGAGGTCGAACCCTTTAAGGTGGTAATGGGGCGATTCCTGAGCGAACGCGATGAAGCGCAATTAGCGCGGGTCGTGGTTGTGCCGCAAGCACTGGCGCAGGAACTGTTTCCCGGCCAAGATCCGCTCGGCAAGCGACTGTCGATCAGCGGCTACAATTTCGAGATCGTTGGCGTCATACATAGCAGCAGCCTGACCAACTCGTTTTTTTCTGAGGCCTATGTGCCGCTCAGTGTCGCGCAGCAGCGTCTGAATGCCAGTCAGCTTACGCGCGATCTGGACGTGAGCGAACTCGCGGTGCGCGCCCGCAGTGAAGGTGAAGTTGCCGCAGCGAAGGAGCAGGTTCGGCAGGTATTACGCGAGCGCCACGGCATCGCTGCCGGCGACGAGGACGATTTCAGTGTGTTTGCGGAGAGCGAATTCGCCAACAGCATCGAACGAATATTGACTGGCATTACGGCATTCTTGGCGCTGGTCGGCGGAATCTCGCTGCTGGTCGGCGGGATTGGGATTATGAACATCATGCTGGTGAGCGTGGTGCAACGTACCCGCGAGATCGGGCTGCGGCGCGCGGTGGGGGCGCGCCGATGCGACATCATGCTGCAATTTCTGATCGAAGCGGTGGCGCTTAGCCTGGGCGGTGGGCTGTTGGGGATTCTGGTTGGGTGGGGGAGCGTCTCATTGATCGGCAACCTGATGACGATCTTTGCGCGCAACACGATTATCCAGGGCATTTCGCCCATCGCGGTGATCATCGCGACGGTCTTCGCACTGCTGACCGGGCTGATATTTGGGCTCTACCCGGCGCGACAGGCGGCGCAGTTGCTGCCGATCCAGGCCTTGCGGTATGAGTAGAAATGCGGTCATGCAGCCAAGGTGGCGCCTGATGAATTTTGACAATCAACCGCAGTCGTTTGACGTAGTGCCGCCTTTAGGCGGTTTTACGGCAGCACAGCCGCCTGAAGGCGGCACTACGAGCGCCTTTCCCATGACCGATTTTGATCGTCAAATTTCATAAGGCGGTACTACCCCAGATGACACCTGTTGATTGTCACATTTCATCAGAGAGATTGTAGCGCGCTACGCTGAATCGCGTCAAACGATAGCATAGGGCTGTGTCACCGCGGAGGTATAAACTGTCAGTTTTTGCACTCGAAGCGGGGCGATGGCACATGGCCACGGCAGGGAAGATCATTTTGATAGGGCAGAGGGCTTCCGCTGAAACACTTCCATTGGGGTATAGCGGGGCTGTAGGCCCAGTGACGTGTATAGAATATAGAAAAGCTTCGGATAAAGCTCAACACATAACCTTGTCTGTCGGGACATGGTCGGTAGAGAAACTCGTGATATCCGCCTCTTTTTGGTATCTCACTGAGATACATTGGGACTAATTCATCAAGTATCTCGGGGTGCTGTTTATGATCTGTATAGTAGGCTTGGAGCGCGTCAATGACGATCTCGCCGCGTTGTATTCCGCCAAAAGGTAAAACGTTCGTATCGACAAACCAGCTCGCGAATACGATGCACGACAGCACGCAAACGAGAAGCAGAAAAGCAATAGAAAGATATTTCCGCGAAATACGTTTTGACACAACCATACGGGCTTGCTCTACTTTTGCACACGTATCCCGACCCGGAGCTAGCTCCGGGTCGGGATACATGAACTATCTTTCTTCTACTGATCCGCAGGCGGGGGTTGGGCGGCTGCCCGCTCCGCGATGGCCTGTTGGATTGCTGCGAGAACCAGATCTACGTTGTACTCGGTTGCCCCCTGGCTGTCAAGCTCTGGCATCAATCCAGGGTAGCTTGCCAGCAACGCCATTTGTTCCAGCCCATCTTTCTCCCTGAGGGTGAATGCTGGGATGAGAAGCAAGCCTTGTA
>JAKSDJ010000513.1 GCA_022360155.1 Chloroflexales bacterium
CGTAGAATCAAGAAAAATTGCGGTGGTCATTGGCAGCGGCAGCTAGGCGCTGGAGAAATTGTGTCGTGTACGTGTATCGATGCAAAACCAGTATGCTGCGCGTATAGCTGCATAGCTAGGTTTGAGCTAGCTGACAACCTCGACCAACGCTGCTTGGTTTGGAATATTTTGCTAGTGTGATAGTTCGAAGTGGAAGGTTGATGACGAGAACCCGTGGGAGCATGCTGGGTGTCGGGGCATGTCAGCGTGTGCGCTTGGAACAGGCTGCCAATCGAGTTTCGCATCCCAAGGATCTTGGATCGCACCCATATCAAAGGAGGTGTTGCGTGGTGCATTGTTCATATTGGCGCCGGGATTGGCCTGTTCCGCACAGCGCACGAGGGATAACTGCTAGCAGAAAGAAGGTGTAGAATGACCGCGACCTCCTCTTCCCCCCAACCAAAGCCCCAAACCGGACAAAGCCACAAATGGCTGCTTCCCGCGATTGGTGTGTCGATTGTGCTTGGCGCCGTTGTCGGCGGCTTTTTTCCAGAGATTGCTAGCAACTTCAAATTTCTGGGCGATGCCTTTCTCAATGCGCTCAAGATGATTGTGGTGCCGCTGGTGATCCTCTCGATCATTATGGGCGTGGCCGGGATGGGTAACCTGGGGGCGGTTGGCTCGATGGGATGGCGTACGGTGGCGTATTATTTCACGACAACCGCCTTCGCCGTATTACTGGGCATTATTCTGGTCAATGTGGTACGCCCTGGGACGGGCGTGCCTCAGGGCGAGTTGTATCCTGGCATCGTGTACTCGCTCAGCGGCGACGGGAATCGCACCGTAGCGCTTGAGGACGGAGAATGGCAGAAATCGCAATATGATAGCGGCTACGAACTCCTGCTCACCGACCAGAATATTCGCGGGACCATCTCTTCATACGAGGATGGAGCTGTCACGGTCACTGCGTGGCGACCGCTCGATGACGATAGCATCACCTATGTGCCCACCGAGGATGGCGCAATTGGCGTAACCGTCGATGCGAGCGGCAACACCCTCCTCGTCGCCGACCTTGATCTGGCTACTGCAGGCGCTGGGGTGCAAATCAATCGCACCCTCTCCGAGAATGTGCGCGGCAGCCAGGATCGAGGCGTTGGGGAAACACTGGCCGAGCTGATGGTGGGCAGCAGTGAGCGCCAAGGCTTGATCCCGCGCAATATCTTCGAAGCAATGGTCAATACCGAGCTGCTGCCGTTGATCTCGTTTGCGCTGCTGCTCGGCATCGCACTGACCTCGCTTGGGGCGCAGGGGCAACCCGCAATTCGGGGCATCTCTTCGCTCAACGACGCGGTGATGAAAGTGGTGCAGTGGATCGTCATGCTCGCCCCGATCGGCATTTTTGGCATTATCGCCGACCGTTTTGGGCGCGCGGGAGGGTTCATTGGCTTTCTGCCCGAGCTGGCTGCGGTCGCTTGGTATAGCTTGACGGTGATACTGGGCCTGGCTATTCATGGCTTTGTCGTCTTGCCCCTAATCCTCTGGCTGATTGGGAAGCGGAATCCCATCGCGTATTTTCAGGGAATGCGGACCGCGTTGCTCAATGCCTTCGCCACAGCGTCCAGTTCGGCGACCCTGCCCCTCACAATGGAGTGTGTCACAGAGCAAAATAACATCTCGCCGCGGAGCGCCAATTTTGTGTTACCATTGGGCGCAACTATTAATATGGATGGTACGGCGCTGTACGAAGCAGTAGCCGTGATCTTTATCGCCCAGGTCTACGGCATCGACCTGAGCCTGGGGCAGCAGGTGATTGTGCTCTTGACCGCCACCCTCGCCGCGATTGGTGCGGCTGGCATCCCCGAAGCCGGGTTGGTGACGATGGTCATCGTGCTGCAAGCGGTTGGGTTGCCGATTGAAGGAATTGGTCTGTTGCTGGCTGTCGACTGGTTGCTCGATCGCTTCCGCACATCGGTCAATGTCTGGGGCGATGCGGTCGGTGCCGGTGTGATCGAGACGCTGGAATTCGATTCGTCGGCGCCCAGCCCGACGATCGAGAGCCAACAGCCGGCTGCTATATAAGCGGCAGGCAATTCTCGCCTCGTTGTCAGGCGCATATACGGGGAGTGTTGCTCCAGCACACTCTCCGCATTGTGCTGTTGCTGTGACGGCAGCCAACCCTATACGTCAGGTGGAACCAAACCCCATGCATATCGTGCTCATTTCAACCTACGAACTCGGCCATCAGCCGTTTGGCCTGGCCTCGCCGGCTGCCTGGCTCAAGGCGGCTGGGGCGCAGGTCGCCTGCCTGGATCTCGCCATGGAGTCGTTGTGTCCCAAAGCCATCGCTGCTGCGGAGTTGGTGGCGTTCTATCTGCCCATGCATACCGCGACGCGCCTGGCAGCGGCGGAGATCCCCACGATCCGGCAGATCAACCCGCGCGCGCACATCTGTTGTTATGGCTTGTATGCACCGATCAACGAGATGTTTTTACGCAAACTTGGCGTCGCAACCATCCTGGGCGGCGAGCTCGAGACTGGGTTGGTCGCACTCTTTCGGCGCTTAGCCGCGACGAGCAGCGGACCAGCGCGGCTGCCCGCCCCAACGCTGCCCCAAGTCGAACCGCGGGTTCTGCTCGACCGCCAAAGATTCATCGCGCCCGACCGCAGCGGGTTGCCTGGCCTGTCGGCGTATGCCTACGTCCAACTACCCGACGGCGCCCAGCGGACCAGCGGCTATACAGAGGCGAGTCGGGGCTGTAAGCACCAGTGCCGTCATTGCC
>JAKSDJ010000869.1 GCA_022360155.1 Chloroflexales bacterium
AGCCGCCGAGAGAACCCACCACAAGCGCTACCTTGAGTCCCACCAGCGAGCCGATAACCCCCCCGAGCAGCGAGCCGAGCGGTAGGGCGCCCCACACGAGAAAGCGCAAGCTTGCATTCATCCGCCCCTGAAGGTACTCCGGCGTGATTGCTTGACGCAGACTGATCTGGGCGACGTTATAAACAACACCTCCCATGCTTGAAACAATTTGTGACACAAACAACAGGGTGAGCAGCAACAACGGAGGCCCAAACGCCAGCGGCAGGAGCAACCGTCCGGCGGCAATAGCCCCGAGCGCAGCCGTAAGCGTTGCCGAAACTCCGTAGCGCTGAACCGTCTTGCGCGCCAGCAATGTTCCCGCGAGAGAACCTATGCTTCCAGCAATAACGACGGCGCCAAGAACAGGTGCATCCAGTGCAAGATCTCGCGTCAGATACAGCACAAAAAACGTTAAAACAATACTCTCGAAGATATTCAGCGTAATTCCAGCGCCAGCGATCGTACGAAGCGCCTGCTCACGCCAGACAAAAGTCAACCCCTCGCCCACGTCCTTCAAAAGACTTTGCTGAGGCCTCCGCGCCGACGCAATCGGCTCTGTCACTCGGATCAGGCTGATCAAGAGCGCGGAAATCAGGTATGAAACCGCGTCAATGATGATAGCCAGAGGCGCGGTGACCAGCTGAATCAGCACTCCACCAGCGCCGGTGCCGAGCATTCGGGCGGCTGAGTCGCTGAATGTGAGCTTGCTGTTGCCATCAACTAGCTGCGATCGAGCCACAAGGGATGGCAGAAAGGCTTGGTAGGCGACATCAAAGAAGACCGTCAGCACGCCAATCAGAAACCCTACCAGATACAGATACTCCAGCCGCAACAGCCCGAGCAAGCCAAGTACTGGAATCGAGGCGAGGAGCAGGCTGCGGCCAACCTCGGCGGTGAGCAATACAGGTTGGCGGCGCGAGCGATCAACCCAGACTCCGGCAGCAAGCCCGAATAGGAGGAAGGGGAGGAATTGCAATGTCGTGAGCACGCTCATTTCCGCTGGAGTGACATTGAACACAGCCACAGCGGTAAGAGGCAACGCCAGCCGCGTGATCTGTGTGCCAAACAGCGAAACAGTTTGCCCAATCCAGAGCTTCATAAACTGTGTGTTAGACCAAAGCCCGCCAGATCGAGATTGCCCCATCGGGATCACCTCACGTCTCTGCGCCTATCGACGGACTGTATGCGCCACCTGTAAATTAGCCGAGGGAGGAGGCGCACGATCGTTATCAGCACTTGCGAGGCATTATCGGCAAAGAATTGAAAATCCCCGTTATACGCCTCGCCACCCTGAGTGCCTACGAGGTCAGTTACGCCACGGAAAATGAGGCACGCAGTGTCATTGCGCCTTGCTACAAATGCAATAGCCGCAGACTCCCAATCGCCAACAGAAGCGTCGAACTGCACCGTGAGCCAATGCACATCACTGGCTGCGATATCACGATCCGCCGACACAATCAGGGCCCGTTTCGCATCGGGGAGCAGATCTTCGGCGACCCAAGCAAGATCGATCGCCGTTGTATACATCTCCAGGGCCTGGAGGTTGCTCCCAATCTGGGCGTGAATATCGTACATGAGGGTGCGCTGTGCCAGAATGAGCGTTCCAGGCTCTACCCGGCCCTCCAATCCTCCGCACGTACCTATGTTGATTAGCAGCGACGGCGCCCAGTGATCGATCACATACTGTACCGATGATGCCGCGGCTGTTTTTCCCCACCCGGTGTGGAAGAACACCACTTCCTGAGCGGCACCTTCTCCGACGATATCGGTGGTAAACCATTCGCCGCAGCAGCTTTGCTGCAACACACTATCGGCGAAGAGCCGACGAACGATCTCCCACTCGATGTCTGCGCACACAAGCACAATCACAGCGGCGGGGAGATAAGCCATACATCAGCCTCTGGGTGTATGCAACTGGGTGCGCTCGAAGATCAAGGCCAGAGCCTTGGCAGTTCCGATAGGATACACGCGCGTATCCAGCGGTACAAGTTCGTCGCCGCTGCGCAACTCGGCGCCTTCTTGTATGAGCGTTGCCAGGCTGGGCTTGCGTTCGAGGCCCTGGATGATTTGCCTGGTATTGAGCAGAATAATGCCCCGCACCTCATCTGCGGGAAAGTCTCTAGGAGGGGTTTGAAGATGTGCCTGGTAGATGACAAGGCGATAGATCTGGCCTTCCCGCGGCGATCCGGGCGGGTGCACCATTTCGTATAGCGCAAGTGGGCATGGCTGATCGCGCAGCATAACCTGATGCACCTCACCCCGGTGCGGTACAACATACGTTGTAGGCGCGCTCAGCAGCGCTATATCCGCGCCGATCTCCTCGTGTGCCTCGCGGCGCGCACACGAAACCCACTCTTCGCCCGGCTCGCGATGACCGCCGACGCCAGCATAAAAAAGCTCGCCAGGAGGGCAACGATGGCGAGTCCCGGCCAGGAAAAAGAGATAGCGACTCGCCGTGTCCTGTAGCGCCAGGCCAACACCGGCCTCCGCTGCATCATCGGCGAAATCGGTGATCGTGGTAATGATTGTCATAGCCGCTTCATGGCAAGAAGAAGGCGAAGCCGAGCCCACCACCCTGCGACAAGTTCGTCAGCCTGCCGCAGGTCGCCGGGGTCGAGTTACGGCGTGCGACACCGGCAAAGCAGCGGTCGAGCATAAAAACACCATAATCGACAAATACCGGGGCGAATTCAATCGCGCCGTTAATGCAAAACGCCAGGTTAACCGGATTTGTAGGGATGAGTTCCTGAAGGAGCCAATGCTCTTCGGATCTCAGCGCCTCCTCCAAACCCGCTTCCCATTCGGACTGTGTTACATCGCAGCCGATTGTCACACGCAGTCCTCCAAAGCCGAGATTTGGCTTGAGCACAAAATCATCTTTGTGAGCGGTTGCATATGGTACGAGATCGATAATACCTCCCTTATAAAGCGTGTGACGCTCTTCTACCAGCCGTGTCCAGGGCACGATCGCCATGAGATCCTGGCGCACCCGCTCAGGCATCGACCGCACGTATACTTCATCTGAGAGCAGCGCGAGGAACATCTTCGGAGTGAACAATTTGTGGGCAAAGTTTCCTAGCAGCAGCGCCTTGCCATGGCGAATCGCGGCAAACAATGGCTCATAGCGCTGAAAGAGCTCCGGCTGGCGCAAATGCACAGTGGTGAAAAAGCGATAGATCACATCGACCCGCCTCGTACCGTCGTATACACCGTTGTCTGTAACACGTAACGATTCAATGCTGACTAGGGCCGAGGGGATACCATGATGGGTCAATTCCTGAGCCAGGTATTCATAGTAGTAGCGCCACTTTGGGATCTCGTGCTCCCACTCGACAAGGGCAAGTAGCTTTCGTTCGGTATCGGGAACAGTAGCACGGATCAGCCGGCAAAGCTGCTTGATCGGATCGATCGAGCGCAGATTATAGCCCCGGGCGATGTCGTCAAACACCGGCATCTCGCTGGTGATCTGGCGCAGCATGTCCCCATCCGCCAGCAACCCTATCGCCGTGGTAATGTTGGTTTCGACGAGCGCAAGCCGATCGCCCCAGACCATCATATCAGGCCGAGCGACTGCCGCCCAATCGTAGGCAGTGTTTGCGATGTCGTACAATCTTTGCTCTTCCTCAGTCAGCTTCAAGAACGCGGCTAGGCGCTGGACATCGCCAGCGAAGGCCTGATGAAACAGGAGCTCGATCCCCTCGAACACTGCTCGGCAACCGTTCTCCAGCACGGCAATCCAGCTCGATGGCAGGATTGCAGGAGTCAGAGGAAATCGCTCGTTTTGAAACGGTAGCTCAATCCCACGCGCGCCTAATGCATCACACGCTCGTGCGAGGTAGTCACACACCTCACCTCGGCGCGCCGGCAGTTCTTCGTGAAAACGTTTGATAATCTGGTCAGCGTTCGGTGTAATCATCGTTGTCTACGCCACAACATCAATCTGTATTGCCGCCTGCGCCTGTTCCAGTCGCGCGCACACTTGGTCAAACGATGCTCCTTCTGCGGCAACATATCCGAGAATATAGTTAAACCCCTGAGGTGGGAGTAGCAACGCCTGGCCGTCGCGCGCCCAGATATGGCACGAAACCACGCCCTCAAGACCGCGAGCCTGCTCTACGTTACGAACTCCTGCCAGGCGCCCGGCGCGCGGCACAGTAAGATAGCGCCAGCCGCAATATGCACTTGCTGGCCGGGTGTGGGTGAGATCATCGCGGCCGATCGCGATCAGCCCCATCGCCTCTATCAGATCGACCCCGGTCGTGTGCCGCACACAGAGCGAGCCTGGGTAGCCGATCGGGCGCATGCCAAATTCCAGCACCATCGGACCCTGAGGGGTGAGCCGCAACTCGGTGTGGGTGATACAGCACTGCAGGCCGAGGCGTAGGATCATGGACGAGACAGCCGCATATGCTGCTTCCACCGTTACCTGGTCATAGCGGCTCGGTGTAACAAAAGTGTGCTCCAGGAAGAACGGCCCGTCTAATATCTGAGGCTTCTCAAAGAGGGCAATATGTTGGGGGCGCTCGAAGGTAATCGTTTCGACCGAGATTTCGGATCCCGGCAAAAACCGCTCAATAATAAAGATACGTGGCTCCCAGAAGATCGCGGCATGCTCGAAGAAGCGATCCACGGCATCCATATCGTCAAGTCGGGTGACACCGAAACTTGCTCCGCCCACCTGCGGTTTAATCACCACCGGGAATCCAAGCTCCGCGGCAAGCCGACGCGCTTCTTTGACTGTGCGCGCCGCCCCAAACGCCGGGCACGCTATACCGCATGCGCTCATCCTACTGCGCATCGCATATTTGTTTGTGCTAACGTCGATTAGCTCAGGGGCAACGTGTGGTAGTTCAAGCGCCAGAGCAACCTCATTTGCGATCGGCACCGACAACTCGTGAAAGCGGGCTACACCGTCGATCAAATACCGCTGATGGTACTCACGCACCACAGGGATAACGACATCCGCCTTCAGCCCCGGCACATGCAGAGATGCTTCCACCAGATCGGAGAAACACGGCTGTCGCGCGGTATCCACCGTGACAATGCCGAACCCTCGCTGTTTCAGATTCAGCATGACCTCGCGGCTGTGGCTACGGTCAGGCATCCCTATAAGAAGCAGTCGAGGTGTGTGCATCGCGTGTGCTTCCCCATCGTCCGTACGAGCTTGTGCTTGTTGCGCCGCCAGCCCACTCAGAGTTGGCGGCGGGCAGCAGGCGAACCCGAATTACTCACCCGGCACGACCTGCGAATGCTCTGTGTAGAGGAGGATGTCGTTTTCGCTGACACTACGCGCAAGCGCGCCAGCACGTCGCTTCAGGCGCTGATGATCAGTGCATGCGATATGCTCCCAAGGCAACGTTTGTAACGGGTCTTTCGGGCTGAAGTACCGCGAGTCGTCAAAACCGAGTTCGTGAAAGGCTTTGAGCCAGTCCGATTCGGCGACGTGCGGCTTCCGGTAGAGATGCTCCAGCACACGGCCGGCGTTATAGTCACCAAGGGCAAGAACAGGCTGATAATACACCATCGGATCCTCGATCACGCTCACGAAATCTACGTTGCAATCGGCCAGGGCGGAGCGTAGAAGAGCATACTTCCGCCGGATTTCGGCAGGCCGAGCATTGCTAAAAAACTCGTAGGGAGTTTGTGCCTTCATAAAAGTCGGGTTGTAATGGACAAACAGATTGCCCTGAGTTCCTAAAGCGCGTCGGAGGTGGCGAATGAGCAGTGCAAAGCGGCGTGTATGATCGTCGGTTTCGCCCGGCAGACAGCCAAGCGAGTAGATGTTCATCGAAAACCCATACTCGCCTGCATACATCGCCAACTCCAACATCTTCTCATCGAGGTGCACTTAAGGTCAAGTATGTATTGCCAGCTGAGGAACAATCGTTGAAAATATTGTTGCACCACTCGGTAATAGACAAAAATGCAGGAAAACAATGATTACGCACCCAATATACACCAATGTATAAACGTTCGACAAATACTTCCCTGGACTATATATTAGTCCCAACACACCCTAATCATGTTATCAACAAACAAATAATCCTTTGACACAGAAAACACCCCCTTGAGAATCATGACCCAAATGTCGTCTCTGAGTACGGCGGAAATGTACGTTTCCGTATCAGTCATGGCACCTCAAGCGGGGGTCCAGGGGGTGTCAAGGGAGGCGCGAACGCGCCTGGCGTAGCCCGTGCCCTTGCACCCCCTGGTACGCTCCCTCGTGGGGAAAACAGGAACGTTTGCCCTTGCCTAGCGGCGAGCGACCCAGCGGGTTTTGGGGGGTCTGGGGGGCCTTTTGGCCGCCAGCAAAAGCCCCCCAGGGTGTTACTCAATGCGGACCTCAGAGATCGCTGTAAAGTCTCGCCCTCCATGGTCCGTTGTCGCACCAATCTCAAGGACAAACCGACTCGCCAACACTGGCTCAGGCAGCGTCACCCGCTGGAAGCTGCGCTGCCCATCCGCAAGATCCGCTTCAACTTGGCCCCCATCCCACGAAATAACGACTTGGGTGACGCGCCGGTTCTCATCGTAGCGGTCAGTTCCATCTTGTTCATCGACCTTCGCATAGCCGTTGATAATCTCCAACGCGGTCACCGTAACTGGCTCGCTAAAGGCAAACACCAGTTGCTCGCCAACACCAGCACCTGGCACACGCCACGCTGTCGCGGGATCACCGTCTCCAACATGCGACGGCGGATACGTAACGGTCCGGCCCGCAGCATCTTGCGCGGGCGGTGCCGTCCTGCTCCCCGTAATCGTTGCTGGCCTTCGCTCCTGCGCTCCCGCAATACCCGTTGGCGTTACCAGCCCTTCATCTGCCGCACGCGTCACTTGGACCCCAACAGCAATTGCTGTCTGCATACCAGCTTCTGTGGGTGATACCATCCCACCCGCTGTCGCCTGCACCGTTGCATCCGCCATCTGTTGCGTACGCTCTGCTCCCTGGCGTTCTTCCCATGCAAAGTACCCCCCAAACAGCCCACTCCACGAGAACATTGCCGCCCCCTGCCCAATCGTTGGGAGCATACACATGGCCATAATCGCCAGCGTCCCTCCCGCCGCCCCAAGCTGCGCTACTCGCGTACGCGAACGAGAAGGAAGCGCTGGACGACCATCACCATACGCCAACAGTTTGTCGATGCGATGCTCCGTATACGGATGGGTACGCCCCGTCATCCACGGCGTCGCCATATCGAGCAGTACCACACTATCGAGCAGCACCGCCAAACTCTGTCCTTCCCCTAACGCCGCCGCATAGCGATCTGCCACAAACTCCCGCCCCCGCCAATAGCGCATCCACAGCGTCGGGAGTAAACGCACCCCGAAGCCTCCCGCCAGTAACGCCAGCAGCCCCCCAAGCCATGCCATCACACATCCAACCTGCCCAATTTGTGGGCGTCCCGTTCGCGGATCAACGCCAACGTCATACTGCGCCCCCCGCAACAGGCTCCCAGCGACCAACAAGAAGCCGGGAAACACCAATCGCCGCGCCGCCAACACCAATCGCCCATCAAGTGTGTTGAGGTGTCCCAGTTCGTGCGCAACAAGTGCTGACAAATGCGGTGAGGCAATCGCCTCCCGCGTGAGATAGAGCGTTGACCCAGCCACAAACCCATTCACAAAGGGTACATCAAGCACATACCACGCCCGTGGGCCAGGAATCCCCTGCTGCATGAGTGCCGCCAACACTGGGTCAAACCGCTCCCGCTCCCGCTGACTCGCGGTACGTGCGCCCATTTCCCAACGTGTCAGCCATCCCCCTCCAGGCAATCCCAGAAGATGTGCCAATGAAAGCACAAACGGCCCCAGACTCACTATCGTCCCAACAACCGGACCCGCAATCCACGTCGCGATCCAATAGCGAAGAAACATCGGCAATATATCAATGGTCACCGCAATAATGTAAAGCACCGCTCCCATATCCACGCACCCTTCTCCTAAAAGAAACGTTCCACTTCTGACTCCCCCCGCAACGATTCACGAGCTGCTTCCGCCATACGCGACGGAACCACCGCAGAGGGCGGCGGCAGCACCGCCAACTGTGACCGCGGATCAAGCCGCTCTCCAAGAAACGTTACCGACTGCTTCCCTTGCCGCGACAAACACAGCACCGTATCAGCAGATAGCCCCAACATCTGCTCGGGAGCCAACCTACGACGGCGCTGGGGCGTCGTCGTGTAGCTCACATTTCCACGCGGCTGCGGGATTGTCGTTTGCGCCGGTGGCGTGGAAAGTCCATCAGCGCGGACCTCCGGATGCTGTGCAATACTCCGCTGCTGATACTCCGCATCCCCAAGCAGATCCGACATATGCCGTGCGGTCTCGAGATCGCGGGGGACATAGTAAAGCTGGTGCAGACAATTCGACAGCAGCGCTCGCGCCTGCGCCGGGCCATAGACCGCATCAAGTTGGGTAAGATTCTGCGCATAGACCAGCGCCGTCACCCCATACCCGCCCATCGTCGCCAAATACGTCGGGAGGTTCTGGAGTGCCACAGTCGGAGCCTCATCAATCAACAGCAGCACGGGCACCCGCTCCCCCCAGCGCATCTGCCCCCGTATCAATCCTGCCAGCGCTGCCGCAATGATCGGGCTGGCCACCGCCAATTGTTCCAGCGGATAGGTGATGTAGAGACTCATCTGCGCCTGCGCCCAGCTCGGCGGAACCCCCCGCTGCGGCTGCCCATTCGGGCCACGTGTCGGCCAGCCGCGTTCTTCAAAGAAATCGGCCGCAACATCGCCCACCTGTGTCGTACTCAAGGCCTCGGCGCCGTAGACATCGCCAGCGGGATCTTCGATATAGAAGCGAATATTGTAGGGCTCGCGTCGGCCCGGCGGAGGCTGCTCTGCGCCACCGTGGGCCGACGTATGTTCAGGTTCCGCCATAGCGCCTCCTTATCATGGCAACTCCTTCCAAGATGCAACAAAGAGCCACACCTGCTCGTGGGCGCGCACCGTGATGAGATCGCCCGGTTGCATGCCTAGGCGCGCCAGCGTCCATTCCGTCCAGGGATCGATTCCGGTCACCGTCGACACCACCTGCGGATGGCGCAGCGCGCCGCAGCGGGGGCAGACTGCTGTTGCCGCTGCGACGAGGCCCTGCGGCTGTTCGACCGCCTCGGGCTGATCGCAGTTTGGACAGACAAACCCGATCAACAGATCACGCCCAAGCTCCAGGGTCGGAGCATCGCTCGGCGCGTGCGGGACGTGCGCAAGCAGCGCCGCCGCTGTCACTGCTTCCACTGGACCGAACAGTGGGACTACTCGCTCCCAGTCGAGCGGATGATGGTTGGGGCAGGCCGGATCGCGGCGCAACCCCGCCCGATGCAATCTTCCCGTCTGGCCGTTGTAGACCAGCGCGCTGCCGTTCTCAACCGGCTGGCCGAGAAGCAAGCGAGCCGCCTCCTGGGCCAGCAGGCCGCCAATGACTGCGGTGGTCGTAATCGTCGTCGGCGCCGGGTCGGCGGCATCGTCCACGTGGAATCCACTGCTGCACGAATAGCGCAGCCAGAGATCGCTCTGTTCATTGAGCGTCAGGGTGCAAGCAAAGCACGGCCCCGCAGCATCAAGAAAGGCGCGCACCTCGCCGCCCAGCGCCCCCATCGCCCCATCGAGCAACGGCACGCCGGCTAACAGACACATGCGGCTGAGGAACGCGCGCGCGCCTTGATTGTCCAGACAACCAAGGGCTAGCGTACAGGCGTGGAGGCGACCCAACCCGAGCACGAAACGCAGATCGCCAACCAGGGCTGTGACTTGCACCGCCGGGTTCAACTGCTGGACCGCGCGAGCGGCGACGACCGCTTTCGGCAGACCAAGATCAGCCTCGCGGAAGAGCAGCGTGCGGCTCAAATTCGAGGGTTCGATCCGATCAAGATCGACAATCAGCACCTGTCCTACGCCCAGCAGCGCCAGGTTCTTCAACGCCTCATTGCCGAGGGCGCCGGCGCCGGCGACCAGCACGGTCGCACACGCCAGCCGCGCTTGATCCCATCCTGGGATGCGCTGCTGGCGATCATAGCGTTCAGCGCCGCTCATGCGTCCTCCTCGCCCTGGGAGCGGAACGCCGCCCCGGTAAATGCACAATATTGCAGCGCCCTGCCCCGCTTCCAGGTATCCCAGCAGGTTAGATGGCGCATTGGATCCTGATGAAACACGCCGCCGCACTTGTTGCCGCACGGGCAGAGGACAACCATGTCGCCGGCCCGCACGGTATGGCGGCAGATGGGGCACTTGCGGCGAATCAGCTCGGCGTGCGCCGCCGCCGTGATGGTCTGTACGTCGCCAGCCGGATGCCAGTGGGTTTGCAGGCCTTGGAGAAATGCAGCGTAGATCGATTGATTTGGCGCCGCCGCGGGCGGAGCGGTGCGGCGCACGCCGGCTAAGCGGCTGGCGCAAAACAAGGCGGTGGGTTCATCCTCATGGACCATCCGCGCAAGGTGGCGCGGATCGGGGAGAACCTGATCGCCTTCGCGGAAGGTATGACGGCACACCGCACAGATCTGCAAGAGCCAGGGCGAATAAACCGTGGTGATACGCAGTTCGTTTGGGCTGGAGACATGGGCGTTTTGCGGATCACGTGCCATCTCCAGGCCACGGCGCAGCTGTTGTGCGAGTTCATCAGGAGTCATCGCTATCTCTCGTTTCAGGAGCTTGTCCGGTCTGGCCGATTCTGCGGGGAACCGCCGCCTCGAGAAAAGCTTGCAATCCAGCCTTCAGCACCCACGTTTTATGCGGTGTTGGACGAACCACCGGCAAGCGACCGCTCCGGATGAGACGATACATGTACGACCGATCGACCCGCAGCAACGCGGCGACTTCGCGCACCGTTAGGAGATCGAGGCTCGTCTCAAGTTGGGAGAGTAATGTCGCATAGAGTCCACAAAAATCAACGATTGCCACTATTATAATCCTCCGCTCATACACATGCAATAGGTGATTCCATAATAGTTAGGCCAACCTTTTCGATAGGTCCAATACCTGAGAGCGGTATTCCATATTATAGCGCGCTGCATAAATAACTAAAGTGAGAGACCTGCTTGGGCAAGACACCCTTGGATCACGTGTCGTTTGTGGCGTAGTCGCGCAACGGCTAGACGCAGTTCGTAGCGCAGTTCGGTCTCGTTCCGGCAGACCACATTTTTGAGTTCACGATACTTCAGATAGTTCCAGATCCCTTCATCTGGATTGAGATCAGGAGCATAACCAGGTAGGCGTTCCAAATGGATCCGTTTTGCTGCACCAGCCAAAAGAAATTCCTTGATCGCTTGAGCGCGATGGATACTTGCGCCATCCCACATGATCAGCAATTTCCCAGGGATATGGCGCAGTACATGCCTCAAAAAGCGCACGACGTCATCACCGTGATACGCCTCCTCTTGCACGTGCAGCAGCAGTTGACCACTCGGCGTGATCGCGCTGATTGCCGACAAGTGATCGTAACGACCCGGCGCGCGCACGATCGGCGGCGCGCCGACTGGCGCCCACGTCCGCACCAGCGCAGGCAGCAAATAGAAAGCAGCTTCGTCTATCCAGACGAGTGTGCGGCCCTCGCGTTCAGCTTTTTTTTGATCGCGGGCCATTTCTCGCTGCGCCAGCGCTCGATCGCTGCATCGTTACGCTCAGAGGCGCGCGCAACGGGCTTCTGCACACTCCAGCCAATCGAGCGCAGCAGGCGACCGATATGATCATGATGATAGCTGACGCCGAACGCGCGCTTGATAACGGTCGCAATTCGTGCTTGGGTCCAAACCTCGCCGACAAAGCCGTAGGCTTGTGCGCCACGCTTCAGCAAGACGGGAAGCTGCTGGCGCTGCTCCTTTGTCAGCTTGGGCGGCGCGCCGAGACGGGGACGATTTCGCAAGGCATCTGGTCCGCCCGCTCGTGCACGAGCAATCCATTGGCTGACTGCGCCTTGGCTCACGCCCAGCGCGATGGCGATCTGCTTCTGCGCCCACCCTTGCTGATGCAAATCCCAGGCACGACGGCGGCGACCTTCACGCCAGTCGGTTGGTTGTGGTGTTGTACTCATGCTGGCAATGATACCACACCACTTTAGATTTCAATGCAGCGCGCTATAGACATCGCGCGATATAGCAATCCTATCTCATTCGTAAACGTCACGTCGTGCCGCCTTCAGGCGGTTGCTGCTTCACCGCCTAAGAGCCTGTCTGAAAAGGGGATATGGAGTGCGGCAGCCATGCTGCCGTACGCAAGCCATGCTTGCGCACACCACAATGCGGCACGCCCGTCCTCTTTAGAGAACCCCCATCGTGCTGGTTCAAGCGGCTCTTTTCAAGGGCGGCGCTCCATCGGCTTCACAACTCAAATAAGGTTGCTATAGCGCCTGGTTGCGATACTGCTGGCGGATCTGAGTCCAGGTGATGGGAGCGGCCACGCCTCCTTTTTGCAAGGCTTCACCCATCCCAATACGCGCTGCGTCGAGGTGAATGGTCACATCGAATGACTGCCGCGTCTGAGTAACTAACACATGGCGTTTATGGCATTAGAACGGCATGAACGGCCTTTTCGTGATGCGGGCTTCCGATCCGTACGCCCGCGATAGACCGGTTCCGGACGAAAGGGGCGGAGCGCAAGGGTATAGGTTGGCACGGCGAAGCAGGAGATGGCTTGACGAAGCGCCCGCCACCCGAGTTGGCAGACCCTGAGTATGCAGAATGCCATTCGCGCTGGCCCAAACGCGGACATCATCAAAGACGATGCCCGGAGATCCAACCACACTTGAATATGAAAATGCGGCAAGGTGCATTTCCTCAGGCGTCAGTTGATAATTAGTGATGCCTGTGTTCTCGTCGACTTCCGGATCATCGACCAGAAGCCTGCTCGGATCGTTCCAATTGACGGGATTGTGAGAGGCAAATTGATACGGGTGCAAACTGTACGACGCTTCAGGGGAGTCCGCAAACAGGTCATGGCGGGTCAACATAGCGCT
>JAKSDJ010001023.1 GCA_022360155.1 Chloroflexales bacterium
GCCGGTACTTTTTCCTACCACTGTGCGTTCCACGGCGGTCCCGGCGGAGAGGGAATGGCCGGGGCGATTATCGTTTCCGCCGGGTCAGCGGCCGCCGGTGCGCCGGTGCTGCCGCCCGTCCCGGCGGCACAGGCCCCAATCACACCACCGACACAGGCCCCAAACACCCCGCCGACGCAGGCCCCGCCGACTGCAACTCTTGCCCCTACCGCCGAACCGCCGGCGAGCGATGCGACGGTAAGTATTGGCGATAACTCATTCGATGCACCAGAAATCACGGTTCCGGTCGGGGCGACGGTCGTGTGGAGACACCAGGGCCAGCGCCCGCACACCGTCACGGCGGACGATGGCTCTTTCGACAGCGGCGCGCTCAACGCCGGTGCAACCTTCAGTCAGACCTTCACGCAGCCAGGGGTGTATCGTTACTACTGCGCGTTCCATGGCGGGGCGAACGGTGAGGGTATGGCGGGGGTCATTATTGTCGGCGATGCAGGACAAGCGCCGGTGGAGCCAGGCCAAGTTACCGTCTCGATGCAGGATTTTGAGTTTGGGCCGCAGGAAATTCGGGTCAACGTGGGGACAACCGTCACCTGGCGCAACGACGGGGCGAAGAAGCACTCGGCCACAACGGTTGAAGCTTTCTTCGACACCGGGTTGTTCGACCCAGGCCAGACGCGACGGGTTACCTTCGATCAGCCTGGCGTTTATGTCTACTATTGCCAGCTACATGGCGAACCAAGCGGTACGAGCGGGATGGTTGGAACAGTCATCGTCGATCCCTAACGTTAACGATCGGAGGCATGAAGAGGCGGCAACATATCCCCACGCCCAAGCACACACGCTGGTGCGCCCCTACGCCGCCTCATCGCCTATCGCAAGGTTACGATCAACTCCGAGCCGAGAAGGCCAAGCTGCACGTCATAGGGCGGACTGTTTTCGGGGTGATACTCGAAACGATTACGCTCGAAATACTGCACCAGATAGCTGTTCCCATCGGCTTCGTTTTGCTCCTGCATCGGCTCGCCGATGGGATAACCAAAGACGGCGAGGCCGCCGTTGCGCTCCCAGAACGCGCGGAAAGGCGGGCAAAGGCTATGGTTGGTCTCGGGGAAGAAGAGGCAACCCTCAGCGGCGCCGGTCACGGTTGGGAAAAGCCACCAATCGAGATCGCGCCGCTCCAAGAACTCGACGCCCAGCCGCCCCAAGAGCACATCGTTGGGCGGCGCATTCTCGGGATGGTACTCGAAGCGATTGCGCTCGAACCACTGGACGACATAGTCGCGCCCATCCGCGCGCCGCTCGACTCGCTCCGGGCTGATGGGATAGCCAAAGACAGCGAGACCCCCGTTGCGCTCCCAGTAGTTCAAGAAGCGCCCGTGCAGTGCGTGCCCAGTCTCAGCAAAGCTCACAATCCGCTCGGTGTCCTGGCGCAGATAAACAGGCTGCTCGCTGACATCGAGGCGCGCGCTGATGAGGTCGCCCACTGGCGTTGTGGCGCCATCGCGCGTAATCA
>JAKSDJ010000744.1 GCA_022360155.1 Chloroflexales bacterium
TCACTTCAGCGCCTTCCAGTTGAGTGATGGCTCCTCGCCGTCGGACGCCTATCTGCCTTCGCTCCAGGGCTGGCAGGTCAGCGCCTTCACCGGCGCGGCCAGCTTCCGCTACCCGCTGGAGCTGCCCGCGGGGCCAAACGGTCTGGCCCCCGATGTGACCCTGCACTATCGCTCCGACGCGACCGATGGTCGCCATGGGATGCGCCCCAAGCACCAGGCCAGCTGGGTTGGCAAGGGCTGGAGTCTGGAGACCGGCTCGGTCGCACTGAATAAAGTGCATGTGAGCGGGTCGACGACCGTCCGCTACTATACCCTCACATTCAATGGCCGCACATTTGACCTGGTGCGCGATGCCGCCCTGGCGCCCAACCCGGACCGCACTAACCCCGCCCACTGGTCCTGGCGCCCGACCACCGAGTCGTTTCTCAAGGTCAAAGTTGAACCGAACGGCGTGTCGTGGGATGGCGCGAATGGCGGACCCGGCCGCGGCGGCTTCGATTGGGGCAATCCCTACCCGCGCTACACGTGGACTATCTGGGCCACCAACGGCACACGCTACGAGTTTACCGAGGATCTGTGGTGGGGCTGGAACTATTGCACCGGCGCCGGCAGCGGCGACTTCGCCTATATGGAACCCTACCGCTGGCTGCTCTCGAAAGTGACCGATACGCATGGCAATACCATCAATTATGCCTATGGGCGCAGCGCCCAGGCCCATCCTGAGACCTGCTTTCATGTCCGCGGGACGACCGATGCCGATGCCTGGCCGACCACGATCACCTGGGCGGGCGGACGCTATCAAGCGGAGTTCATCTCGTACAACCGCAGCAACGATACCGCCTACGAAACCCCGGCCTACCAGTATGGACAAGCCGTCCACAAAACCCGTTATCTGGATACGATCAATATCAAGAGCAAACAAGACCAGCGTTGGGAACTGGTGCGCCAGTACCAGCTCGGCTATGATTACAGCCTCTCCTCGGATGCGCGGAAGGATCTGGGCAACGGCGCCGCGGGGCCGGAAACGGCCTACCCGAAACTCACCTTGAAGCATGTGCAGCGGGTGGGGAACGATAGCAGCATCACCCTCCCGGCGACCGAGTTCGGCTACCAGACCACCGACGGGACGGCCTATCACGCCAACGGCGGCTGGAACCGCCTGCGCGAGATGGATAACAATCAAGGCGGCGTGCAGCGCTTCAGCTATGCGAACATCGCGGTGGCGCTCGGCAATAACGGTAACTTCACCAACCGCCACCGGGTGACCGCGCAGACGCAGCACGACGGGCGCGGCAACAGCGCGACCTGGACCTACCGCTATGGGACGCCGCAGATTAACTCGCTGGGCACGAGTCTGGGCGATGATGTCAGCCCGCAGTCTTATCCGAACTCGGCGGCGGTGTACTATAACCACTACCGCGATGAGGCGCACGATGAGCGCGCGTGGCTGGCCCATCCACGCTGGCAAGAGTTCCGCGGCCACGGCTATGTCACGGCAGTCGATCCGAGCGGGACGCAGACCGAGCGCTGGTTCTACCAGGGCGCCGCCGACTGCACGCCGCCGCCAAGCGCGCGGGGCAGCCATGCGGCGATTACCGGCGACCCATGTTTCCAACGCATGCGTGACCGGGCGTTTCTCACCGGGCGGGAGTATCGTACCCGCATCCTGGGGGCGAGCAGCATCGGCAGCCCGGCGCTGGCCGAAACCACCCGCCAGTTTGGGGTGGCGTTCTATGGCTACGGCTATCCGGGGCAAGAGCTGTCGGGGCTGTGGCGCGCCTTCCCCTACGAAGCTGAGACAACGGAGACGGCCATCGAGCGTGACACCGGTGCGCCGACGAGCACGACGACGAAGTATTATTACGAGGCCGGGGCGCAGTACAACCAGGTCCAATACGGCAACTTGACCACGGTCGAGGAATATGACCAGACTGGGGCGCGGGTGCGCCGCACCGAACACGCCTACACCGGGACGGACACGGACAGCGCCTACATCGTCGACCGGCCCTGGTCGACGGTGATACGCGACAGCCAGGACCGTCTCCTGGCCGTGACGCATTTCTTCTATACCGGCTATCGGTTGAATGACCCGGCGCGGCTGGCGGCGCCGGGCGACCTGGTGCGTGAGACGCACTACTCTGACGTACCGTTGCAGACCAGCAGTGTCGGGGTGCGGCTGCACGGCACGGATACGACCTATGGCTATGACGCCTCTGGCAACCGCACCACCGTGGCGACCTACCCGCAAGCCGGGACGCGCCTGGTGAACAGCCGTGGCGGCTGGGCGATCAGTGCGCCCGGCCAGGGCAGTGCGGCGCGGACCACGA
>JAKSDJ010000944.1 GCA_022360155.1 Chloroflexales bacterium
AACCCATTCTCAAGCCGGTGTATAATCACACCAGGGGAAAGCTGGTCCGGCCCGAATATGTGCAGCCATGCGAGTTCATCATTGTTGAGGGACTGCTTGGATTTCATAGTCCCGAGCTGCGCCAATGCTACGATATCAAGGTCTATCTGGATCTCCCCGAAGAGCTGCGTCGATTCTGGAAGATCAAGCGCGACACCACCCGCCGTGGCTATAACCCTGAACAGGTGCGCGCCGAATTGGCGAAACGGCAGCGCGACTCGTTCCTCTACATCCGGCCACAACGCCACTTTGCAGATATTGTTATCCAATTCTCGCTACCCGAAGGCGTGACGCCTGAACAAGCCGGCTCGAATCTCAATACCAGGCTGATCTTACGCCCTACGCTGCCCCATCCCGATCTATCGTATCTTCTTGATCCCAGCGACCCCAACCCAACTATCCGCTTACAGGCCGGCCATGAGTGGAATACCGTCGTGGAAGTGCTCGATATTGACAATCATGTAACCCCTGATCAGGCCACCTCTCTGGAGGAGGCAATCTGGCAACACCTGCCTGACCTGCGCCCTCTGCCCACCAGGCAGTTCGGTGATTATGACGACCGCACCGAAGTGCGTCACAGCGACTCTTTGGCGCTGACCCAGCTATTACTCACCTATCACCTCCTGCGTGGATATCGCGACCATGTTCAAGACGCCAAAGGCGTTGCATTAGTGCCAAGACATTATATGCGGCAACTCAGAACTATGATCGAGAAACACACCTGGCTCGACAACCTCGGGGCCTCGTTTCAATCGCAGATATCATTGGCAAAAGGTCTTGGCGTGCGCACATTGCGTTCGCTTGCCACGCGGCGGGCGCTTCTTCGCAAGTAATACAGCCCTCGGAAACGATATCGGCCAACATCCCACGCAGGGAAGCTGGCCGAACCCTGCGATCCGCTCCGTTCCACCTAACCCATATGAGGCAGCGCAGCAAAACACCTCGTGCAACCGTGCTATAATTACACCATCGGAGCGCCAGAGTGACGCTGTGGTCCATATGGCACGATTGTCTTCTTCCTTGTAACTTTATCGGACCCAAATGCGTATCTCTTCATAGAATGGCTTGCCATTCACAGCTCCCGCCTCAACCTCAACAATCAAACGTCATTGTAAGCGTCGAATAGCCGAGAGAGATGTCTATGGGTCCGTTCAGCTTTCTGTTTGCCTGGTACAATATTCCCTTTCTCGTTGCACTCCTCTGTTGCCTCTTCTTCGCTGGGCTGCAACTCTTCACTGGCGGCGGTGATAGTAACGCTGATGCTGATCTGGACGCCGATGTTGATCTCGACGCCGATGTTGATCTCGACGCCAGCGTGGAGGCCGATACCAATGTTGCTGCCAACGCCGGCGGCAACACAGGGACAGGCGCTATATTCACTGCCGCTTTGAGCGCCCTGGGTATTGGCCGTGTACCGCTGATGCTCATCCTAATGGCTTTCTTAGGAAGTTTTGGTGCGTTAGGATTGATCGCCAACGCTCTCCTCACCAGCGACACCGATCCGTATTCGCCAATTGTTTTTGCGCTTGTGCTGGTAGGAATTGCACTTTTGGCTCTCTTTGTGACAAGCCGGATCAGCGGTTTGCTGGGACGCCTCGCCCCCCGAACAAGTGCAGCCATCAGCTTCGAACAACTCGTAGGCCGGGCTGGTGTGGTGGTCAGTCACTCGGTCAGCCAAAGTTATGGCCGGGTTGCTGTACGCGACCGCTTTGGCGCAATCCATACCGTCTTTGCGGTGCTCAATGACGGTGAGCCCCTGCCCGAACAGAGCGAGGTCGCACTGTTGAGCTACGACGAATCGCAACACTATTTTATCGTCAAGCCGCTGCGCCGCAAAGCAGCGTCGTAGAGTTCGTACAATCTGTCCGTAAGCCGTAGCGAACATCGGTGTTTTGGATGAGCCGCATCCTATTCGTATAGCGCTGCACGCCGAATAGCGGGCGATCATAAGGAGTAGCCATGGGTCTGGATATCATTATCGCCATCAGTATCGGGTTTGGCATTTTCTTAATTCTGTTGGTGGTCTTCTTTGCAATGGTTTCGCGTTTCTATATGAAGGCCCCCGCCGACCGCGCCTATGTCAGAACAGGTAGCGGCAAAACTCGTGTCGTTGTCAACGGCGGCGATTGGGTCATCCGCGCCTTCCACGAGGTGACCTGGGTCGACCTTCGGACGATGGACATCGATATCGAGCGTACCGAAGTCAACGCACTGCTGACGATTGATCCGCAGTATGCCGATATCCGCGCCATTTTCTATATCAAAGTCAATCCAATTACCGAGGACATCGAACGGGCGGCGCGGACGATTGGCGGAGGCGAAGTCAATACCGATAGCGTCAAGCGGCTGGTCGAGAGCAAACTCGAGGGGGCGTTGCGTGACGTTGCCGCCACCTTTACCCTGATGTCGCTGCACCAGGAACGCGAAAAATTCGTCGAGCGGGTGCAAAATCTGGTGCGCGCCGACCTGGCCGAAAACGGCCTTGTCCTCGAATCGGTTTCGATCACGACGCTCAAGAGTGCGCGCCAGGGCAGCTTCGGCGTCGACGATGTCTTTGGGGCGCAGGTCGCCCGAGCTAACGCCGAAGTCATTCAACGCGCCCTGAAGGAGCGGAACGAGATCGACCAGACCACCCAGACCGAGATCGCCGAGCGCAACGCCACTGCCGAACAGAAACGTAACGATATCGAGCAGCGCAAACGCCTTGAGATAGCGCGGCGCAACACGTCAGCGGAGCAGGAGCAGAATGATATTGCCCGCAGCGCCGAATTGGAGATTGCCACGCGGAATGCCACAGTCGAGCAGGAAAAGCTCAATCTGGATCGAAACCTGTCGCAGGCTCGCGCCACCCAGCAACGCGAAATCGCCATCCGCGCTGCGGAAGAGAAGAGCGCCGCTGAACAGGTCTCGTACGAGCAACAGCGTGTGGCCGAATTGGCCCGCGTCACCAAAGAACAAGCCATTGCCGAGGCTGAACAGCAGAAGGAACAAGCCGTACAGCTTGCGGGACAGCGCAAGCAACAGGCGATCCAATTAGCCGAGCAGGAGCGTGAAGGCGAGGTTCGGCGCAGCGAGGTGCTCAAGCAGCAGGCGGTTGAGGTTGCCGATCAGGAACGTAAGGTTGCCCTCGCCCAACAGCAGTCCAAACAAGAAGCCGCCGAAAAAGAACGCCTGGCCATTGCCGCCGAGCGCGAAGCCGCCGAACAACAGGTTCTTACCGTCCAGGAACGAGCCGCCGCCGAACGAGAGGCGCAGATCCAGATCATCAATGCCGAGCGCGACGCGAAGCGGGAAATGATCAACCGCAGGAATGAGGTCGAAATCGAAGCGTTCAAGCGCATCAAAGACGCCGAAGCGGAGGCGACCGCCCTCAACCAACGGGCCGAGGCTGAGGCGACTGCCGCGATCAAGATGGCCGAAGCACGCCGCACCGAAGCGCAAGCCACAGCCGACGCCGATAAACTACGCGCCGAAGCGATGCGTGCAACCACTGCGGCCCAGGGCCTTGCAGAAGCCGAGGTATTCGAGGCCAAAGCCGAAGCCGCCAACCTCGAAGCCGAAGCAATCAAAGCCCGTGGTCTGGCCGAGGCCGAGGCGATACGCGCCAAGACACTCGCCGAAGCGGACGGTCAGCGCGCAATGGCTGACGCGCTGGCCGCGAACGAAGGTGTCACGCAACGACTTGAGTTGGAGCGTATCCGTCTTCAAGCCCAGATCGAAATCGGCGTGGCCCAGGCCAAGGCAATGGGTGAAGCGATGACCGCTATGGACTTCAAGCTCTACGGGACGCCGGAGACAGCCCAACAGATCCTACGCATGATGAGTATGACTGATGGCGTTAGCAATCTCTTTCAGGCCGTTCCGCCGCAACTGCGCGATCTGGGGAACCGATTGGCTGATCGCATCCTCCCGCCGAACGGCAGTGGTGCTCTGTCAAGCAGCGGGGGTGATAACGGCGCCAGCAACAGCGCCAGCAACGTCGATCTGAGCGCAGTCCAGCCGCTGATCACTGCCGGGAACGCCATTCTGATACGCCATCTCAGTGCGGAGGAACGCGAAACACTGACGCTCAACACCGCTATCGAGCAAGCCCTCAAACTAGCTGACCCGGCTGAACAGACAACCTTGCTGAAGCTCCAAGGCCTGCTTACGCTTATGCCCGCCTTGGGCGAACAAGCGTTAACGGATTTCATTGGCGGATAGCCGTTTTTTCGTGTTGGCGCGCTGCCGGCGTTCCGCCGCACGCTACGCCATCGATGCCTGTGCTTCCACTTCCGCTCTGTCGTGGTAGACCATCGTCGGCACAGCGGGGAATTCCAGAAAGAGTCGATCGCCCAGGTTGGCCCGCGGCGCCTCGGTCGTGACAATATTCAAGCGCATCTCGCTATCCCAGACAGTCACGATATGTCGCCCCGCCACCGGCGTCGCCTCCGCGAATTCGACCGGTAGACAGCGTGAACCTGGCTCGGGACGGAGCAGCAGGGCATCGGCGCGATACATCAACCAGGACGGCCCGACGCCATTGCGCTGGTCGGCGACACCCAAATCGATCTGTTTGTAGCAGTAGCGTCCCTGGACCACCTCGACCGGGATCACATTGGCGGGCGGCGTGCCGATAAACGTCGCCACGAAGCGCGTCGCCGGCGCGTTGAGCAGCTCGTCCGGCGCGCCAAATTGCTCGACCCGGCCCTGAGCCATAACCGCCACATGGCTGGCCATCGTCATCGCCTCGACTTGGTCGTGGGTCACATACACGCTGGTCGCCCCGGTCAGGCGGTGAACGCGCATCAACTCGGTCCGCATCTCCGCGCGCAGCTTGGCATCGAGGTTCGAGAGCGGTTCGTCGAAGAGCAGGATCTTCGGCCCTGGCGCAATCGTGCGCGCAATCGCGACCCGTTGCTGCTGTCCGCCGGAAATCTCGCCAGGATACCGTTCGATGAGATTGCCGATGCTCAACAAATCGAGCACTTCGCGAACACGGGCATTCCGTCGCTCTGTCGACCAGCCTTTCACTTTGAGCGGCCAAGCCACATTCTCATACACGCTCATATGCGGCCAGAGCGCGTAGCTTTGGAACACCAACCCGGCATCACGCTGGCCCGGCGCGACCGTCATCCCGGTGTCGCCACTGGCAACTAGTTGATCACCAAAGTGGATCTCCCCGCCGGAGGGCTCTTCTAAGCCGGCGAGCATGCGGAGGATCGTCGTCTTCCCGCAACCCGACGGCCCAAGCAGCACAAGAAACGCCCCCGACGGCACTGCGAGGTCAACATGGTCTACCGCGCGCACGTCCCCATAGCGCTTTTCCAGACCGCGGATGCGAATCCCAAAATCGGTTGTCATAGACGCTCCTCCGTCCTATATCTAGCGTTATTACATACCATGAGCCGGTGCATTTCAACGCTCATTCCATGGTTGCGCCAAGCCCTGTGCGCGCCGCGCAAGTATCGTTGCCGTAACTGAAATGATCGCAATGATCATAGTGATTGCGTATGCAAACTGGGCGAAACCTTCTGAGGCATACCGGAAGGCCAGCACGCTCAACAGCGGCGTGGTAGGCGTGACGAGCAACACAACCAGTGAGAGATCACGAGTCATATTAACGAAAACCAGGACGGCGCCGGCAAGCAAGCCGCGTATGGTGAGCGGCAGGAAGATGCGCCCTAAGCGACGGACGAAATTCGCCCCGATCATCGTTGCCGCTTCTTCGAGTTCACCAGCTACCTGACTCATCGCCGAACGCCCCGACTGCGCCGCAAACGGCAACGTGGCAGCCGCGCCCGCGATGACCAACAACGCAAAAGTTCCGTACAGCGCCGGAAACGGGCCAATCGGTCGTCCAAATTGGGCGATATAGACCGCGCCAAGGGCCACACCGGGGATCAGGAACGGCAAATAACTCAACAGGCCGACGGCGCTGCTGATCGAGCGGTTGCGTCCACGGACCACCACATATCCGATCATCAAGCCCAGCAGCGTGGCGACGAGTGCAACCAATAGGCCAAGTAAGAGCGTATTCCAAGTGGCTTCGATAATTTGTTCATTGTGGAAAATACCAGGCTGGCCCTGAGCGAATGAGGGGTTAGACTCACCGAACCAGTAGTGGGTCGTCAGACCGCCGCTGAGCGAACCAGTGCGCTGTGCAAAGCTCGAAAGCAACAAAGCCAGGCCAGGGACAATGGTCGTCGCCATACAAATTGCCAAGGCTACGCCGAAGGCCGGCCAGCGCAAAGCGCGGAGGCGTTGGCGACGACGGCGCGCCCCCTTCCCAGTAATCGTGGTGTAGGAGCGGCGACTACTCACAATGCGGGTGCTGCTCCACAGCACAACAGCTGCGATCACAATCAGCAAGATGGTCAGCACAAAGCCCCTTTCGGTCTGACCGGTTTGAATCGAACCATAGAGCCGAGTCGAGATAGTGTGAAAGCGCACCGGCAGGCCAAGTAAGGCCGGAGAGGCAAAGTTGCTCACCCCTTCAGCGAAGGCGAGCAGCCCCGACGAGAGAATGGCCGGAAAAACCACCGGCAACGTAATATCGCGTAAGACACGCGCGCGAGTCGCGCCTGTCATCTCGGCGGCTTCAAGCAGTTCGGTATTGACCGAGGCCAGCGCCGCACTGATTAAAAGAAACGCAAGGGAGAAATAATGAGCGATCAGAGTCAGCACAATCGGCACAAAACCCCAGGCGAGCCAATCCGGCACATTGATGCCTAAATCGAACAGCAACCCGGCCTGGCCGCCGATCCGGTCATTGCGAAAAATGGTCTCCCAAGCCAGGGCAATTGCAAAGGTAGGCAGCGCAAACGGGATCGAGGCCAAAAGCCCGATGAACGCGCGCCCCGGCACATCGGTCATAACCACTAACCAGGCCAGATAGCCGCCAAGAATCACGGTTCCCAATGCGACCAGCACACCAATGGCTAAAGTGTTCATGAGTGGGCGCCAGAAGAGGTTTGGGGCCAACTCACTCAGCAACACCTGCTGCCAGACTGCTAGCCCCGATCCATTCACGGTCGTCGCAACCAGGTAGACCAGCGGTACAACGACCATCGCCCCCAGGATCAGCAGCAAGAGCAGGCCAAGCAATGCGGTTGGCTGCAACCATTGGTAACGCATTCGATTGAGCCAGGCAAGCCATTGGCGGCTTGCCCGCGCTTGAGCACGATCGATTGAAGTCAGACTATCTCCAGTCATAATCCTATTCCAGCGTGATCTGTGCGTGCGACATTGTTTTTACAAATGACGCTTCACGTATCACGAGTTACAGTCCACTATGTTCAACATACGAAACCTCGTCGGCTCACTGGAAAGTTAGGATCAAATCGGCGACTTGCTGACGGCTCTCATAAGTGCGCTGCGGATCGATAAACCAGGCGCGAAACTGATTCGGCGGCACGGCATCAGGGTGTGGCGTGATGTCGGTGCGGGTCGCATAGTCACCCGGGACATAAAACGGTTCATAGCCCGGCCCGCCGGTTGGCGTGTCATCGCCCATCATGAAGTGAATAAGGAGACGAGCTGCCGCTGGATGCGGTGCATTTTCAACAACACCAAGTAGTGCGGGAAAAGCGATACCAGGCGTCGGTGCAACATCATTGGCAATTTGGAGCGCCCAACCTTCATCGTCATTGTCACGTCGATCCGAGTACGAGGTAAATCCAACCGGCGGTGCGGTCTGTCCAATAGCGCCAACCGCAGCATTCACCGAGTCGGTGTCGTTCACCAGCACAACATCATTGGCGAAGAGATCGCGGATCCACTGCTCACCAGCACTTTGGACTCCGTCGCCCAACGTGATCGGTTGACCAAATTGTTGCTGATAGGCCTCCTCCATTTCGCCCGAGCGGATGACCAGCTCGGTCATTAGGTCGAGATAGTCGCCGCGCACCAGCGGATCAACCATCACCACTTTGCTGTTCCATTCCGGCAACGTGAGCTGCCAAAGATTTTGGACGGGCGAGCCATTAGGGTATGCTTGCTCGTTGTACATCAAGACCTTGGTCGAAATGCGATTAGCCAACAATGGTTGTTTGAACATATCGGGCACACGGTCAGCGAATTGAGGTGGAACAAAGGGCTCCAGGACGCCGGTCTGGATCAATTCGCCGTAAACAACCGGTGCATCCGAGATATAAGCAACGTCGACTTCCGTCCGTCCAGCATCCTGTTCCGCCTTGATTCGGGTGATTTGTTGGGTTGAAGGGATATCCAGGCCGACGAGATCGATGCCCGGATAGGCTGCTTCAAATGCTGTTTCAACCCTGGCGATGCGACTAGTAAACGAATACACCACCACACTGCCCTCAGCCCGCGCCGCTGCCACGAGTGCGTTCAAATCAGACCCGCTGAGGTCAACAGTGGCGCCGGTAGTTTGCATCCCAGAGGCATTTGGATTAGGGGTTCCTGTTGTAGGGCTTCCTGATGCTATAGGTTGATTAGTGGACGTAGACGTATTGCCGCAAGCGCTTAGTGCAATAGCGCTTACAACAAGCAGGACAATCCATCTCCGAACTGTGTCCATGCGATCTCATTCCTCTCTATTGAGCAACTTTACGACATCGTGCAATCGATCCAGCGTTTGCATCGTTTGCCCGCCATCAGACCGACTTATCGTTAAAACCAACGCATTACAGATTGCCATTGGAACTGTTAGGGTATGAAACTCGCCTTGTGCGCCACGCCGCGATGAAAGCACAATTTTTGGTTTGGGGCGGATCAGCGGACCCAGGGTATCGCTGATCAGAATCCCTGGTGCGCCCACCGACATCGCGTGAAGTAACAGCGCTTGCAAGCCTGACGGTCGAGTTCGGAACGCAAATGCCAGAATGACATCGTCAGGCTTGAGCAATAACAGCCGTTCAGCCAGATCACGCCCTTGCACGCGCAGGTCAACCGTATTGATACCGGAGCGGCGTAAGCGACGATCCATCAATTCAACCAGGGCCATGGCATGGCCGTGCCCAAAGATAAACACCCGCTGTGCATCACGGATGAGTTGGGCTGCCGCTTCGATCTGCGCCTGCGACACTCGATGGTTTAATTCGTGCAGCGCTTCAATCTCATCAGCAATGAGACTGGACAGAATAGAGTCTTCATCGACCTGAGCCAACCGTCGACGAATACGCTCAGCAGGACTGCTTCCATCGCTTTGCTCTTGCAACTCACTGCGCAACTCTGGCAGCAACTCCGCCTGCATATCAGCGCGTAACTCAGGATAGCCGCGATAACCAAGCTTTTTTGCAAGCCGCACGGCGGTGGCTTCATGGACATTCACCCGATTTGCCATCTCGGCAGCAGAGAGGAATGAAGCTTCAACAGGATTGGCAAGTAGTTCGCGCACGAGGCGCTCGTCAGCAGCGGTGAGTCGGCCAGTGTATTGTTGGATCTTTTGGCGCAAGCTCATCATCGACATTCCCGCTATATGATTTTATCCAAAGACTGAAAGAAACAAACTATGAAACAGCTCTTATAGAGCAGCATATTTCTGTTGGGCTTGACTTTGCAGAGTCTTCATATATAAAGAATACCTTCTCTCTTTCAAAAATACCGTAATTAGGCGCCGAATGCAAGGATTTATTCAGAATTTTACAATCTGCAATTTTACTTGCAAAATTATCGCCAGCAACAAGAAAAGAGTAAAGAAAAGGTAAACCACTCATGCTGTTCAACACGGCATCAAATCTCATTTTATAAGCGAAATACGCCATTTTATGTACAGCACAAACCCTGCACACGCATGCAGCGCTTCTTTAGATCTGGCAATGAGATAAAGTATAGTATATAACAAGATTTGAGATAGTATGCTCATCGGTCAGACTTCAGGGCATCGTAAGCGCCCGTTGTTGCCTGACTACGCTCCGCATTAGCACAGACTCTACGATATTTTGAACCTTAGCAACCCGAACAGGACGCCCTGCTGCTTCGGTATGCGGTCGCACTACGTTCCCTGGCGCAGACAGAACGTACGACGCACAACACCTTAGCAACATGCTGCCACCATCCTGACAGCTCACCGCAAGCGCCTAGGTTGATTGGTATCATCTACCGTCGTATTGACTTTATGAACAATGATAATTAGTTATAATTAGCTGCCATTATACTGGCTTTCGGCACATTCATGTTATAACAACAGCCTGAAGGCAACTCTGTCGAAGTTTGTTTGCGTTACTGAGAGGTGAGCGACAGTATGAAGCACATTAGCCCTCCAGCTTCATCATGTCGGCCAGATTCTGCGATAGAATCCCGATCTACCGGCAGATACAGCACACCAAGCGAAACTCAGGCGTGAACGATTCGTACCACAGCTCTTTCGCTTCAAAAAGGTCTCATCGCTCGAATATTTCCATGGGCGCTAGTCTATATGAAAATATATTGGCGGAATTGCCGCAAACTGAGGCTCTCGCTGCAATCTTTATCCTTTATATAGACTTCTGAGGAATAAACGACATTATCGCATTAGGAAAAGTTCAGATGCCACGCTTGACCTATGCTATGGCAAGTATCGCATTGAAGATGACCTCCACAGGGAAAGCCCATCTTCAACGCGATTTCTCGTTTTAGCTGCAGCAATGCGCCTGCAAGCGCATCACCGCATTACCCGCAATATTATGACGCACAACACGCAATCCAGCGTTAAATATGGATTGCCGCTCCATTGACAACAGCGTGAGACGCTTCACCAATCGCTTCATAAAGTGTCGGGTGAGCGTGAACTGTATGCATCATGCTCTCGCCGGTCGACTCGTGACTCAGCGCAATACCGCCTTCACTGATCATCTCCGTCACATGCGGGCCGACCATGTGAACACCGAGGATCTCATCATACTGCTTGTCGGCGACAATCTTGATGAAGCCAAAGCGGCTCTGTCCCAAAATGCGCGCTTTACCGTTGGCAGAGAAGGGAAACTTTCCAACCTTCACGTCATAACCGCATTCTTTGGCTTTGGCTTCGCTCAAACCGACACTCGCAACTTCCGGATTACAGTAGGTGCAAGCGGGGATTTTCTCATAGTCAAGCGGGTGAACATTTTGACCAGCAATATGTTCGACCACCAGAATACCTTCAGCCGACGCCTTATGTGCCAACCAGGGCGTCGCCACAGTACAGTCGCCAATTGCATAGACCCCCTCGACACTGGTGCGCATATACCCATCGACCTCGATAAAGCCGCGCCCATCGAGCTTGACCCCAGCCTCCTCCAAGCCCATACCCTTCGTATTGGGTTGAATGCCGATACCCAAGAGCACCCGTTCAAACTGGAGTTTGTGGGCTTTGCCTTTGTTGTCAGCAATATCCACAACAACCTGGTTATCGCTTCGATCTACGCCTTCAAGCTTGGCCCCAGGCATAAGGGTTAGGCCGCGACGTTGCAACGCCTTGGCTAACTCAGCGCTGACCTCTTCGTCCTCGACCGGCACGATACGAGGCAAGGCTTCAACAACCGTAACATCAGCACCGAACGAGCGATACATCGAGGCGAACTCGATACCAATAGCGCCAGCGCCAATAACAAGCAAGCTCTTGGGAACAGACGTTAGTTCCAGAATCCCAGTTGACGAGAGGATGCGGTCTTCGTCGAACTCAATACCTGGCAAACTGCGCGGGCGTCCGCCGGTTGCAACGATAATATGCTTAGCCTGAAGCATCTGCTCGCCGCCATCGTTCAGATTGACACGCACTTTGCCACGACCAGCAACACTGCCCCGGCCATTATAGACATCAACCTTATTCTTCTTCATGAGGAAAGCCACGCCATCAGTGCTCTGCTTGACCACGGTTTGTTTATGTTTCATAGCCGCCGTTAAATCAAAACTAACATCTTTCGTTATGACGCCGAAGCGTTTGCCTTCCTTGACTTCTTCGAGCAAATCAGCGCTGTGCAGCAGCGCCTTGGTAGGAATACACCCGACATTCAAACAGACGCCGCCAAGATATTTTGATTCGACCATTGCTGTTTTCAAACCGAGCTGTCCAGCCCGTACTGCGGCAACATAACCCCCTGGTCCCGAACCAATAATTACAATATCATAGACTGTATCAGTCACTGTACTAACCTTTCTCCTATGTCTGGAATGTGCGGGAAGACTTATTATACACCAAGACATAGATTGTACGATGCGATTTTGACAATATGTTGTGCAGGCGCATGATGCCCAAGCAACACAGCGAGGCGCCAAGGAAAGCGTAGTAAAGCTTCGCCCAATACAGGATCATGAACGTCGGCTTATCCGATTAAGATCTGTTCTTCGGGATAAACTACCGGTTGATGCCGTTGCTGTTTCGCCAGCGCGACAATGATTGTCAATGCACCTAGCCGCCCCCAAAACATCATCAGGATAATAACCATCTGTCCAAAGAGATTAAGCTCACCCGTAAATGCTAGCGTCAGACCACACGTCGCAAATGCCGAAACCACTTCGAAGAACGCAGCGTCCAAGGAGGCTTCAGGATGAGTCAGGAGAATGAGCCATGTCGAGAGCAAGACTAGAAAGAGCGAGATAGTCAAGACAGCGGCAGCTTTGCGCACCATGCCAACCGCAATCGTTCGCCCGCCAATTTGTGCATTGGGTAACCCACGGGCATAGCCCCACAATGCCAGCATGAGCACCGCAAACGTGCCAGTAGTAATTCCGCCGCCCATTGAAGCTGGCGCACAACCAATGAACATCAGCACAATCAGCAACAACTCGCTCGCTGAAGTCAATTGATCGAATGAAACAATACCCGCAAATCCAGCGGTACGGGCTGAAATGGACTGAAAGAAGGACATTAAGAAACGGCGAAACCAGGATTCATCAACCAACACGCCTGTGGGCCGGCTCTCGGCCAGCACTATCCCCAACCCGCCGGCCGTTACCAAAAAAGCGATCACGACTAACGTGATCTTGGTATGGAGCGAGAATCGTCGTTCCTTCGGCCACGTCAACAAATCTGCCAACACCGGAATACCGAGGCCGCCAAGAAAAATCAGTGAACCCAGAATAAGCAGGCTGATATTGTCTTTAGGAATGCCAGTGGGGTAATCAGGCAATCCTGTGAACAGATCAAAACCTGCGTTGCAAAAGGCTGAAACCGCATGAAAAACAGCATAAAAGGCTGCCTGACTATCGCCAAGATCATTGCGCCAATGCAGCCAGAGCAATATCGCGCCAATACCCTCGATAGCCAACACCGTCGATAACACTCGTCGGGTGAGTTTGAGGATGGCGCCGGGTACAATCAGGCCTAGCGAATCACTCAACGCCAGGCGAGCCATGAGCGAGACCCTGCGCCCAAGCAAACGGAACATTATGACCGCTATGACCATAAAGCCGACACCGCCGATCTGGATGAGAATCAACAACAGGATCTGACCCCAAATGGTCAAATCCTGGACAGGCACGATGATCGACAGGCCGGTCACACTCAGGGCAGAGGTGGCAGTAAACAGCGCCTCGTTCCAATAGAGTGGGCGTTCGGCGCCAACCCACGGCAACATCAGCAAAATCGTGCCGCTCGCAACCAATACCAACAAGCCAAGCACAATCCGCAACGGCGGCGGCAGCAAGCGCTGTCGGGCTGGTCGTGAAAGGCGTTCCAAGGATGTCTTAGGCGGTATGTTCCGAAATACCTGCCGACTCATGATAGTTCACAAAAGCGAGCAATGCTTGTGTCTGCACCAATCACCAGCAATATATCGTTCTCTTCAAATATATAGTTGACAGGCGGCGAAACGGTTAACGCCGAACCGCGCCGAACCGCAAGAACATTAATTCCATAGCGGCGGCGCATATCTGTCTCGATAAGCGTATGCTCGACCATCGAAGGGGGAACCCGAAGCTCGGCGACGCTAAACCCTGGTCCAAGTTCAAGATGATCTAGCACACGTGGTTCCGCCAAAACCCAGGCTAGACGCTGCCCGGCTTCATGTTCTGGTAACACCACACGGTCGGCCCCAACACGCAGCAGAATTGCCTGCTGACGCTCGGTCAGCGCTTTACAGACGACATGTTTGACCCCGAGGCTCTTCAGCGCTACGGTCGTCATCAGGTTGCCTTCAAAATTGTTGCCAATAGCTACAACGACCGTATCAAATGATATTATGTCAACTGCACTGAGCGCATCTTCGTTGGTAGAGTCAAGCGACACTGCTTGGGTAATCTGGTCCGACAAGCGTTGAACAATCTCAGTATCCCGGTCAATCCCTAACACATGAAACCCTTGCTCCATTAACGTCATTGCAAGGCTCGTTCCAAATCGCCCAAGGCCAATGACCGCAAATTCCTTTTTACCATTCCGGCGGGCCATTACGCTCCCCATTTCACGAGTAAGACAAGGTCCGTGGCCATTTTATATTCGGTAGAATTTTTGGCTCCTGGAGATAGTATGTATGACTTTGCTATAAGCTTGCGAGTGATCGATGCGGGCGGTAAAACCGCCCGCATCGCCTGCCAGTAACAGATCGATGCAACGACAACACCGCCCCGGTATCTTACGCTTAGCCAGTGACAGTGCAACTGCCTGCTTGTTCCAAAGAACCAGATTTTACTCCCACGAACCTCTATCCAAATAAGCTAGTATCTAAAAATATTATCTACCATTATACGCATCTCTGGCGTATTGTACATTAAGCTTCTTTAACTTCAGAATACCTGCGGGTAGTTTAACGGCTGCCGCCAATCACCGACGCCAAACGTGCCAGCGATCCCAGAGGCGTTTGCAATTATATTGATTCCAATTACCCACACAGAGTATGCTACAATGCTCACATGGCTAACGAGTTTCGTCTCATAGATACGCACACCCATCTTCATGCAGCACATTTTGATGAAGACCGAGCTATAGTGCTGGAACGGGCGGCTGTTGCTGGTGTGGCGCGGATTGTCGAAATCGGTTATGACTTAGCATCAAGCCAAGCAGCGCTCGCGCTCGCAGACGATTATCCGCAGATCTTTGCCGTCGTCGGCATCCAGCCCAACCACGCTGTCGATCTGCCTCCCGATTGGGTAGATCAGGTGCATAGCTTGGCACATCACCCGAAAGTCGTCGCTATTGGCGAGATCGGATTTGATTATCATTGGAATGTGGCATCACCCCAATATCAGGAACAAGTCTTTCGTGAGCAACTATGCCTCGCCCGTGAATTGGAATTGCCTGTGGTCATCCACAGCCGTGACGCTCAAGCCGATACGATCAGAGTATTGCGCGATGCAGTGACACGTGGCGAAGCGTTGCCACGTGGCATCATGCATTCCTTCTCGGGCGATTGGGCATATGCCGAATCCTGTCTTGAAATAGGCTTTTTACTCTCATTCTCGGGTCCAGTTACGTTTCCCAAGGCGAGCAGTTTACACGATGCAGCCTGCCGTGCGCCGCTTGATCGAATCCTAACTGAAACCGACTGCCCTTATCTCAGCCCGCACCCGCTGCGCGGCAAGCGCAACGAACCGAGAAATGTACGACTGATTACCGAGCGGCTGGCCGAACTGCGGAACCTGAGTCTAGAGAGCGTAGCGTCCATCATCTGGAACAATGCAAGCAATATCTTTAGATTTTGTGCATAAGCAAAGACATAGTAATCAATTTCTCTTCCTATTCTCTTCCTATTACTACAACGAGCCATGTCATGCTGCACGACATGACGAATCGCCTGGGAAGCGGGTGCGAGACCCTTCGCGACGCTCAGGGTGACATCGGCGTTCCAACGAGGTGGGTCGGGAAGTCTCGTTGTAGTACTATGCACCACATAACTATGTGCCAATATAATAAGTGAACGTTAACGTTATGGTACAAGCAACAACTACAATCCGGCGACCGCTGCGTAGCGACCTGTTGACCTTGCTGCCCAGCGTGCTGCTTGCTCTGTTGATGGTCTGGACCGTTGTTCGTAGCATTGCCGACGCGAACTGGGCGGCAGGTCTCGATGTATTGATTCCGGTCGCGCTTCCCGCCTTGCTGATAGGCGCGCTCTTTGCACGGCTGCATTGGCTTCCGGGCTGGCTCGCCCACCTGCTCAGCACAGTGCTTGGCTTTGTCTGGACGGTGCAATCGCTTGGAATACTGATGGAAGAGCGCCTCGTCACCTGGCGCGACCAAGCAATCGAATTGATCATCCGTACCGTTATCCTCACTCGCATTCTATCTAACGGCGGTCGCGGCGAAGATATTCTGCTCTTCGTCGCGATATTGGCATTGCTGGCCTGGGCCCTTGGCTATATAACAGCGTGGATGATATTCCGCAAAGGTTGGACGTGGCGTCCCGTTTTGCTCAGTGCCTTCGTTATTCTTACAAACTACACATACGTACTCCCCAAGCCCACAACCCTCTTTTTCATCTTTCTGACCTCAGCACTGCTGATTGTGGTCTATCAGAATGTTCTAAATCGACAAGAAACCTGGAATGCATCACAGATCGAATATCCTGAGTTTCTGCCACTGCGCTTTGTCTGGGCCGCCGCGCTCGTTTGTGGTACGGTTATTCTAATCACGAGCCTATTTCCTAGCCGCATTTCCAGTGAACAAGTAGCCGCAGCTTGGAAAACCATGAGTCTGCCATTTACGCTAGCTCGTGAACGATGGGAAGATGCCTTTAGCACTATCAATGCACCGCCCGGCGTTACAACCGGCGGCAGCTTCACCGCAAGAACTTCAGCCCTCGGTGGGGCGCGCAGCCTTGGAGACAAAGTGTTATTACATATTCGTTCAAGGGAAGCGGGATACTGGCGCACTGTCACCCGCGATCACTATACCGATGGCCTCTGGCAAAATACCACCGGCGAACAGGCCCGCGATGCCCTCAATGCGAGCACGCCGGAGGGGGCGCGCACCGCCCTCGATCCAGGAACGTTATTATCATATAACGATGTCCGCGCCCGCAACCCTATCGAGCAAGTCGTTGAGATGACTGACGATCGCAAGGATGATTTGATTGTGAGCAACGGCGAAGTCCTCGAAGCAAGCTTGCCCATCCTTGTTGAACACAACTACCTGGTTGACGACCAGAACCGCCTCATTCCTAATTTTGACGATACAGCCTTGATTGTTTCGCAGGAACCATTGCGGGCTGGTATGGTCTACACCGTAACAGCGCTGGTCTCTAATGCTGATGTTCAGAGTCTACGCCAGGCTGGCTCCGATTATCCAGATTGGATCCGGGAGCGCTATGTACAAATCCCCAATACCATTACTGAGCGCACATTAGCTACAGCGCAAGAGATCGTCGCAGAAGCAAATGCGACCAATGCATACGACAAAGCAATCGCGATCCAGAACCACCTACGCACTTTCACCTATAACGATCAGATTAGCGCGCCTCCCTTCGGCGTCGAGCCAATCGACTATTTTCTCTTCGATTTACGCGAGGGCTACTGTGACTATTACGCCTCGGCGATGGTTATTATGCTTCGCTCACTCGATGTGCCGGCGCGCCTTGCTATTGGCTACGCTGAAGGATACCTTGACCCCGACCTCGGCGCCTACGTCGTGCGCGAAAATGTGACTCACACTTGGCCGGAGGTCTACTTTCCCGGCTTTGGATGGGAGCGTTTCGAGCCAACCCCCGCCAGTTATACGAGTTTGCCTGACCGCCCAACTACCCCCCCAGCATATGCTGAAGACGATGATTTTGCGGTCGGGAGCGGCTTGGGCGAAGGCTTGACCCACCCTGATGACGAGCTTGACCTGGGCCTGGAAATCGATGACTCGATAGGAACCGGGGGTACTCTGCCTGAAGAGCCGCTCAACTGGACGACCATCCAGCGCAGACTAGCAATCTTAGGCATTTTTATCGGAATAATAGGGTTGATGATATATGCGCTTGTTTTACGCTGGCGCTACGAACTGCATGGACTGAGCAGCGCGGCATCGGCCTACGCACGGCTCACGTGGTTGGCTGGCTGGGCGGGTCTCCCCAAGCAGCCCCAAAGCACACCGTACGAATATGGCGGCGAGCTTGCCCAAGCGTTGCCCCAACATCGCCGTGCACTTACTCGTATCATTAACGCCTACGTTGAAGAACAGTACCAAACTGGACCAAAAGGCCGCAAACGGAACTTCGAGCCAGATCTTAGCATGGTACGTCGCTCCTTGCTCGAACGCATGATCAGGCAGCTTGGCAGCGTGGTACATCGAATGAAACCAAACTAGCGCCTCACAAACCGATATTCATCTGAGGAGCCCAGTTTTGCTCGAATGACAAGCTTCGACTTTTGTGCAGATGCATGCTAGTCAGGGTGAGCAGAGCTCTGCTCTACCCAAACAATGCTGGCAAATTCCAGACGCCCATCTTACGGTGCGTCTATCAACACGCCCTTGTATTGTTAAGAATAGTTCGCAGGCGCTGCACCGTTTGACGTAATACGATGTGACGCGGGCGCGCCGTCATAGCCACATCACATCACCTAATCTGTAGGACCGCATCAAGCGGGAATAGTCCGTGCTGAACCAAAGGCCTTCGCGCCTATATCTGACAGAAGAATCAAGGTATGCTGTTAGAGCTTCACAGGAACTATGTCTAGGTCATATAATGGAGAGAAATATATTATGCTGCATGCATTGGGAAATAAGCATCCCGCTCACTCATCAGCATCTATCTCGGAAACGGCTCGAGTCCTCATTGTTGATGATAATCCCGAGGTTTCTGCTTCACTTGCGAGCTTGATCGATGAATATGGCTATCAAGGCGAGGTCGCGCACAATGGTCGCAGCGCACTCCGCCGGATAGCCCAAAACCCGCCTGATCTTATTCTGCTCGACCTTCAACTACCCGATGTAGATGGGCTCTATATCTGTGATGATGTGAAGAATAACAAACTGACCCGCCTTATTCCGATCATCATTGTCACCGCCTGCGGCGATCGCGATGCTCAACTCCGCAGCATCGAGGCTGGAGCTGAAGGGTATCTCCAAAAGCCTATTGATACGCAGGAACTCAAGATGCGGTTACGAACGCTGCTGCGCGTCAAGCGCCTCAACGAAATGCTCGAGCCAGCAGAGAATGTCATCTTTACCCTCGCCCGTGCCGTCGAGGCAAAAGATCCGTATACCGAGAGCCATCTCCAACGCCTGGCCCATTACGCAACCGCTATTGGTGAACGCCTAGGTTTGGATGACATCGCACTAACTGAGCTTCGCTATGGCGCAATTCTGCATGATGTGGGAAAAGTGGGGATTGACGAGACGATTATCCGCAAAACTGGGCCGCTGAGTCCGGATGAATATAGGGTGATGCAGCAACATACGCTCATTGGCGAACGGATTGTCGCCCCATTGCGAATAGCCGCCCACGTTGGGCCGATTATTCGTAGCCACCATGAACGCTGGGACGGGTACGGCTATCCCGATGGGTTGTCCGGCACAGCCATCCCGCTCGGCGCACGGATTGTCTCGGTTGTTGACGCTTTTGATGCCATGACTACGCAACGACCCTATAATCGAGTACGAAGCCACAGCGAGGCGCTATCTCAGTTGTGGGCCGAAGCGGGGACTGCCTGGGACCCACAGATCGTCACTATCTTTGCCGAGTGGCTCCTCGAACAAAAGCTTGTTCCTATGTTGGAACACAGTCAAGGTGTTTAGCAAGATGTAGCGAACCTCACCCTAACCTCTTCACAACCAATCACTCAACGTCAATGGTCGACGTACGATGGTATCAGACTGGACGACAGCGACACTCCAGCGTTTTCAGCTCCCGCAGCAAACCTCATTCGCCGCACAAATGAACTTACGAATAGTGCTACCTCTACAGGATTCTCTCGCTGGGGCAGATGTCCAGAACCTGGCAACAAAAGCACTGTCGGGTTAGGTAAATAATCGAGGAAAAACTCAAAAGAGCCCTCTGGAAGAAAATAATCTCGCATCCCCCAGACTAAAGCAACCGGCACACTAATCTGACGCAGTTCTTCAACATCCAAGAAGTCTGCTTCGCTAGTACTTGCGACAAATTGTTGCACAGAGTCACGCACAAAGAGCGACTGAAAGCCACGCTGGACCAGATATAACTCAGGATGAATTCGACCAAACATCTGGCGATAAATTTTGCGGACGGTGCGCAGATCGCCAACCCCAATTGTATCGACAAAGCCCTGCCAAGAATCACGCCCGCCCAGAAGCGCGCCACCGGGGTTCAGCAACACGACTCCTCGCAGCAACATAGGCGCAGTCAACGCTAAGCGCGCCGCTAACCAACCGCCAAGAGAATTTCCGATAAGCAGTACTGGACGCTTGATAACCTCTTCGATCAACTCCTGAACAATTCCCAACAGGTCGCCAAACGCCGTATATCGACTTCTGGATGGACAGCTACTCAGCCCAAAGCCAGGCAAGTCTACCGCATAAACCGGTCCCAAATGACGCAATGGCGCCATCATAGACGACCAAGTCAGTGCGCTATCCGCAATACCATGGACAAGCAAAATCGGAAGATCCCCTATATGATCTGGCTGACCTGTCAAGCGATAGAGGTTGATTCTTGCCCCTCCCAAACTCAGCTCCTCTGCAGTCATACCCTGATGAAATAGCTGCCGCCGGTTCAAGCCATCAGCAAGCGGGAGCATGTTATCGAGCAGCGGATCAAAGAGATGAAAACTCTGCCGCTGTCGTTGCACCTGAAAACGGTAGCGTAGCAAATTCGTTTTCCAGCACATCGAACGCTTTCTCCTATATATTCAGCACCTTTGCTTATCCAGAACAGTGACAGACGCTTTTACCAAACCCACCGATTTTGGTTTAAAACAGATCAATTATACCAGAATAACTGAGCATTCTATCAGATTGACTATAATATGCAATTAAGATCTTAGTCGCCCTGCAACGAGCATACCGTAATTTTCCCACAACGTTCTTTGAAAACAAGAAATGGAGATGTTTTCACCCGAATATATACCACAATAATACACTTTAATGACAAGGCTCACACTGTGGCGGGATTCATCGATCTATGGAATCGAGTAGCCTAGTCACTGAAAGAGAAAATTCCGAACAAATGTTTGCAAATTCCCGTCATGACAATCTAAAACAAGTATAAAAACAATACAATATCGCTGTCAGGCAGTAATCGCATATTTCCTGACAGCGATATTGTATTTTAAACAGAACCGTTATTGTATTTATCTACATCCTTATTATCATACACAATAGATGGAGGAGTAATTGGAAAAGCAGAGGATTGAAGATCAGAGAACGCGGAGCAGACGAAGAGAATAATTTATTATTCCATATCTCAACTTGGTATAACAAAATATCAAATCCGCCACTTTCGGCAAGTAATAGTCGTGCCCTGACCCTCCTGTGATCTGATATCAAACTCGTCCATCAACCGCTTGGCGCCAGGTAGGCCCATACCCATACCACGCGAGGTGCTGTAACCATCCTGCATTACCAAATCAATATTGGCAATTCCAGGCCCTTGATCTTCGCACATAATCTCAAGCCCCCTACGTCCATTTCGCTCGATCTCACACACAGTGACACTTCCAGTTCCAGCGTACAGGAAAATATTGCGAGCAAGTTCGCTCACTGCTGTTGCAATGCGCGCCTGATCAATAGCGCCAAAACCTAACGACCGAGCGGTATCACGGGCTATTGTGCGAGCAATGACAATATCGAGGTCACTACGAATGACTGACGCCTTAGCTTGCCCCATCACCGCTCTCCTCCGTCATTCGCTGCATCATCGCTAGACCTTTTTCCAGGTTCAGCGCTGTCAGCACATGCGGAAGCTCCAACCCCAACTCAACGAGGGTGATCGCAACCGCTGGTTGGAGCCCGGTCAGAACGACTCGTGTTCCCATCAAGCCGGCCATAGCGGCAATATCGGCGATCAGGCGCCCAATAAAGCTATCGACAACATCAAGAGCGGTTAGATCGATGATCACTCCACGCGCTTTGGTATCGTGGATCTTTTGCAGGAGATCATCTTTGAATTGCACTGCTGAGGCATCGTGCAGTGCAACCTGAATGGATGCGATTAAAACATCGCCAATTTTGAGGATAGGAATACGGAGGGTATCCAACGATTGATACTCCATTCGCACAACAAATGAGCGGCTCACAGTGAAACACTAGCTCGCAACGCGAGGCAATGCTATGGCGTCAGTTATTGTAAGCCGATGCCTGCATTTCGTCCATATGCCGACAGTCCTATAAAGGACTAGGTCTCTTGGCTCTCGTTAGGGGTTCAGTGCAATCACGCCAAACAAGACTACACCAGCCAACAATGGCACACTTAAATTGTCAGTACCAGAGGGAGAGAATGCTTCAGCGACCGTAACGATAGCTGCCCCAAGCACAGCAGCAAGCAGGCCAACGATCAGCCCTGGCGGCATGCTCAACGGCCCCAGTGGCGAACCTGGCACAAGCAGCAATGTCAGCGCCATTGTCACGGCGCTGGCGACAAACATTGCCATCGAACCTTCCCAGGAGCGTGTGCTTCCCACAACCGTATAACGATGTTGTCCCCAGCGCTGACCAACAATTGCCGCCAATGCATCGCCCCAGGTCATTGCCATGACCGCCGCTGCCGCAATGTAACCACGATCTTGCGGGCTGTTGGTACGCCAAAGCATAACAAATAACACGGTAATTGAAAAAGCAAAGTAGACTGTTCCTGGGGTGCTGTCTGGCGCATCCATTGCGCTGAAGATACGATAACGGTAGAAGATATAATTGAGGATAATGAAAGTTGCAAAAGGAATAATGCCAATATACCACGTATCGAAGAGCGCAAGAACACCAAAAACCCACATTCCTGCACCAATATGCACTATCTTACGTGTAAAATCTTGAGGGTACCCGCGCCAACGTCGTATCATTTCTGCCAGCGCAATCAGGCCAAACGCATATACATATGAAGCACTCAAACCAATAAGGTCACGTGTGGTCATAGTATCTCGCACTATTCAGGAAGTATTGCCTGCCGCAATTTTAACGCGACAGCGTGTAAAAGTCAATAAAGCATTGTTATGGTCTATAACGCCAGTAGCATATCGACAGGATTACCAAATTGACCAGATTAGCTCTTAAACATCCAGCATAAGAACGACGCAGTCAATCCTGCTCATCCTATCAATAAAATAAACCTAGCGCCGATGCTCTAGGATTATAGCTACGGCTGGTGTTCCACTTTGACTGCACCTCACATTTCCGCCACACCTTGCACCGTTCTAAAGCGCTGTGCTATAATCGAAGCACTATGGAACACAGACAGAGAGGCTCCAGTGACCGCCAGGCATCATATACATCGCATGCTGGCCACTTGCTTGTTTTTGATACTCCTGGCGGCATGTACAGTATCCTCAACTCCAGCGCCTACGCCCAACGCGCCGCTTAACCCTGATCGCAATCCGATCACCCTTGTTCTTTGGCATGCTTGGCCTTCTCCTGAACAACAAGCGCTGGCTGTTCTCGTTGACGGTTATAATCGCAGCAACCAAGCAGCACAGATTGTGCTCAGAGCTGTACCACTGGCTTCGTTACCCAGTGAGTTACGCGGCGCCAATCTAGAAGGAAGCGGGCCGCATCTGGCCATTCTTCAAAGCCATCTCATCGGCGAGCTGGCGGAAGAAGGCTTGATACTTCCTCTCAACAGCCGGGTTTCTCCCACTGAGCAAGATCGACTGCTGCCGACTGCAGTAGGAGGAGCGCAAGCGCCCAATAAAGATGGCGAAACTATCCTCTATGGTCTGCCAATCACTTTCGACACTCTGGCGCTCTACTATAACAAGGCTAATTTCGATGAGCCCGATGAGCCGCCTGCCGATACGGAGGCCATGCTTCGCATTGCACAGGGTCTGACCGAGCCGCCGATCTGGGGATTAGCATATACGCTGTCATTCGATAAGACTGTGGGCTATTTGTATGCCTTTGGCGGGCGCATCTTTGATGATGAGGGTAATCTCGTTCTGGGCAGTGAAGGGCGAGCCGGCGCCGAGAACTGGTTGCATTGGCTCGTGGAACTTCGCCAAGATAACCAATTATTAGCAGCAACTGATAGTATTGCAGTAGATCAAGCACTGATGGCCCAAGAAGCGATCATGACGATTGATTGGGCACATGCGTTTTTGAGCTATCATGATCTTTGGGAATCTAATTTGGGGGTTGCGGTACTCCCTCGGTTGAGCGCGGAGAATCGGTCGCCAAAGCCGTATGTCCAAAGTGATGTTATCACGCTAAACGCACGTATTGTCCATGATGCCGAGCAGCGTGCCGCTATTGCGTTTATGCGTTACCTGCTAACGCGCGAAGCGCAGCGAGAATTGCTGCGGGCTGGAAAGCAACCCACTCTCCTTGACCTTAATCTCAGTGGAGATGATCCAGACCTTGCTGCAGCACGCGCATTTCGCGCCCAGGCACAACAGGGACAGCCGATACCTAACTCACGCATGGCAAACCAAGTTGTCAAAGATGTGTTAGAAATGATGCAGCGCTCGGTGCTACGCGGCCTGGCGACTCCGGAAGAAGCCGTCACCCGCGCAGACACTATGCTGCGCGAACGGCTTGATGCTGCGCAAGGACCATAAATGTGCAACACAATATGATGTTGGCTAGTCATTACACTTCACTTATATCGACCCAGCATGCTGCTGATTGAAACGAAGCAAACTAGTTGCCCTCCGTCAAAAAATGTAGTAGAATAAGCGGAGTGGCCGTCTAACACGGCCGGCACCATGCTGGTTCTATTCCAGCGCAATCTCGCCAGTGTTCCACACCCGACTGACGGCCTGTAAGGAGGATATGAATGGCAAGCAGAACCGAAGAGATGGTGCGTCATCTAAAAGCCTTAAGTATGAATACCCCGGATATAGAAGCATCCGCAGTTGTGAGTGTTGACGGTCTCATCATGGCTTCTGCGTTGCCTGCGGATGTCGAAGAAGATCGCGTGTCGGCTATGAGCGCCGCAATGCTCTCGCTGGGCGAACGTATCGCAAGCGAGTTACGCCGTGGTCAGCTTGATCAAGTCTTTGTTCGTGGCGAAAATGGATTTGTGATCTTAATGGCCATTGGCGAGGAGGCAGTACTTACGGCATTGGCGCAAAGCCGGGCCAAGCTTGGCCTCGTCTTCTTGGATATGCGTCGTACAGCTAGTGAACTTGTCAACCTAGTCTAACTAAAATTCGCAGATGGATGTTCGTATATTGTTTTAGGCTGTATGCCTCGCACGGTTATGAAAGGGTTGTGAGGCAAGCTACCACCTTCGGCCTCTCCCTCCTTTACAGCTACCTATCCACATAGCTAATCTGAACCAACAACAAGCGGGCTTGCTCAAAACAAGCCCGCTCCTTATTCGCCATCTTGCCTGTACGTGAAAGCGACATCACTTACTTGGAACGCCATGAAGGTCAGAGCAAACTGCTGACTTCCGGACGCTACACAGCACCCACAGCTAATCACGTTCCAAAAGATTGCCAAGATTGAAAGAAGTGCCACCTCCACTGCCGCTGCTGCCGCTACTGGGCATGTATTGAGCTAGTTTCTTCGCCAAATTCATAGCTGGCATTGTCTGGAGCCAAACCCGACCTGGGCCACGCAGGGTCGCCAGAAACAAGCCCTCACCGCCGAACAAGATGTTTTTGAAACCGCGAACCATCTCCACATCAAATTGGACAGTCGGCTCATACATCGCTACGTGCCCTGTATCGACCTTCAGCATCTGATTGGCGTTAAGCGTGTATTCAACGATTTCACCATCCAACTCGACAAACACCAGGCCCGGGCCTGTTAGCCGCTGCATAATAAATCCCTCGCCGCCGAAGAAGCCAGCGCCTAGTCTGCGCCGAAAGTGAATGTCAAGCTGTACACTCCGCTCAGCACACATAAACGAGTCTTTCTGGCAAATCATTTGCTGGCCTGGTCCCAGATTGAGCGGAACAATCTTGCCAGGAAACTCGGCGGAGAAGCCGATCAAAGCAGTGCCGCCCGTCGATGAAAACGTCACCATGAAGATCGATTCTCCCGAGAACATGCGTTTAAAGGCCCCGCCCAGGCCGCCTTCCATATTGGTTTGCATCTGGATGTTAGCGCTCATCCAGCTCATCCCGCCGCGCTCGGAAAAAATCTGTTGGTTCTGTGGCAATTGGATGACAACCGCTTGCAGCGTTGTGCCAATGATTTGATAGGTTAAGCCGCCCTGACCTTCGCCCCGCCCAGCAACTGTCGGATCGGGAAGATCAATGCGCTCACCGGGGAGGTTATCGTAGACATCCGCCATACTTTGTGATTCGCCTTGAACCGCAGCTTGATCCGCAATAATTGGCGCACCACAACTGGTGCAGAACTTTGTGTTAGGGGTGATCTGCGATCCACAGGTTGAGCAGAACGTGTTCATAAGGCTCCTCGGGTGATCAGGGCAACAACGCACGCTGCGCGAAAGGTTGCACTGCATCGGCTAAAAGGCGAATACTGTTAACACAAGCAGCACACTAGCGCCGCTAGATTGCGATCGAAGATATGGAGTTAGCCTTTAGACGAGAGGCGGACCTGCGCATATCTTACAAAAGAATACGCAGAATACTGCCTTTTGGTTGCAACCGGAAATGCGATGTGTTAGGAACCCTTACTCAATGTCGCCAGGAAGTCAGAGTTATGGCGTGTCTTAGCCATCCGTGAGAGCATCAACTCGGTACCCTCGTTCTCACCAAGCATACTGACCATACGCCGGAGCGTCCAAACCTGGCGAAGCACATCGGGCGCGAGTAGCAGTTCTTCGCGACGAGTGCTGCTGCGCTGAATATCCAGTGCAGGGAAAATGCGTTTCTCGGCCAGACGTCGATCAAGGTGCAGTTCCATATTACCGGTGCCCTTGAATTCTTCGTAAATGACATCGTCCATGCGACTGCCGGTATCAACAAGGCAGGTGGCAATGATCGTAAGGCTTCCGCCATTTTCGATGTTACGTGCAGCCCCAAAGAAGCGTTTCGGAGGGTAGAGTGCGACAGGATCGATACCGCCAGAGAGGGTTCGCCCGCTTGGGGGCATGTCGAGGTTATAGGCGCGGGCTAGACGAGTAATCGAGTCCATAAGGATGACAACATCCTGTCCGCCTTCGACCAAACGCTTGGCGCGATCCAGGGTCATTTCAGCGACCTTGGTATGATCTTCAACCGGCTCGTCAAACGTCGAGGAGATGACATCGCCTTTAACACTACGACGCATATCAGTGACTTCTTCAGGGCGTTCACCAATCAACAGCACCATCAGATGCACATCCGGGTGATTGGCAGTAATACCATTGGCAATGGCTTTGAGCAACATGGTCTTACCCGCTTTGGGGGGAGAAACGATCAGCCCACGCTGGCCACGCCCGATAGGAGCAATGAGATCGACGAGGCGGGTATGAAGTAGATTTGGTTCGGTTTCAAGGCGTAGTTGTTGATTGGGGAAGATAGGCGTCAACTGATCGAAGGAAGGCCGACGCCGCGCTGTTTCCGGGTCCATGTTATTGATCAGTTCAACCCGCAACAACGAGTAGAATCGCTCACTCTCTTTCGGCGGTCTGATCTGCCCCCAGATCCTATCGCCCGTACGCAACCCAAAGCGCCGAATTTGTGATTGCGAGACATAGACATCGTCAGGGCCAGGCAACATACGTTCCCCACGGAGAAACCCAAAACCATCAGAGACGATATCGAGGATGCCGTCGCTAAAGGTATTACCAGCTTCTTCAGTCTGCGCCTGGAGTAATTTGAAAATCAAATCCTGCTTTTTCAGCCCGCTATAGCCGCTAATATCAAGCTTACGAGCCATTTCTCGCAGGTCGGTTAAGGTTTTAGATTCTAATTCTGCGACGTTCACGATGATTTCTCCTTGAGAAATAAAACCAGCAAAAGCAGCAATACATTTGTACCGAAGAGAAGGCACATCAACACACTATATTCAAAGTGAGATACTGTTGTATACAATCAGCTTACGGAAGTAGCGAACTTATAGTGGACAACACCAGCGAACACGAGCCTATACAGACCCACCCAGACATACCATTAACCTCCACAAAGAGGTCGACGATACATACTTTCCCATCTGTTGCTTGTTATTTGAGGATGCATAGTGGATGAACAGGCCACTATTGGCTTACGCCGCGTTGTGTAGCATAAACTACCACATTGGGTTGTGAGATGAGTTTGGAAACGAAGTTGGGGAACGTGCCTTGGAAGCACCGGGCGGCACTACCAGTCAATGCGACAGAGGATACCAAAGCTTCCCTTTGTTCCTTTGCTTAGTATAGCATATCTGTCAAGAGTATGCAACTCTTTTGTTCAGCATACATGCGGCGTGATTGTTTCAGTACCTTTCTCTTTGAATGACAACGTTTCTGACTGCTTTTTAGGCAAGTTGGAAATGAACAAAATATAGCTCTATTGACATGCCAGAACCGTCGCGTCCCGTTCATAAGCTATATGTTCGTCGCCTGCAAGTTGTTTCCATTCTGCTGTCTGAAAACAACACTGTAACTCAAGTGGAGTTGCTATATATTTCTCTGTTTAGCATTGACACTTTATATTCGCAGCTATACGCTTTAGGCAAGCACTTTCTCTGGTCGCCACTCTGCGCCGGAACGGCGCAAGATCGCCAGCAAGGCGCCATCAGGGCCGTGCGCACGAACATAATCTCCCGCAACGCCGCAGGACGATAAAGCCATGCCATGCCTGACTCGTTCGCTCTGTTCAGCATCAAGTGTAACAACTGGCCAATTAGCAACAGCCGTTTCGAGCGGAAGCAATAGCTGCTCAAGTTGTGCAGCATCTTTTTCCAGCATCGCCAGCGATATCGACTGTTCGAGCGTGAAGCTTCCGACAAAGGTGCGTTCTAGGGCAGCAAGGTGCGCGCCACAGCCCAGATTTATGCCAAGGTCACGGGCTAAGGCACGAATATAGGCGCCTTTGCTACATTCGACTTCTAGCGCTAGTAGTGATAAAACATCAGCCGTCTGAATTTGGAGGCCATAGCGTATGAATTCCTCGCTTATCTCGCCCGGCTCTCGTATCTCTAATGTGTAAACCGTGACCGGTCGCGGTTCTCGGTCAATTGTTCGGCCTTCGCGCGCCAACTCATAGAGCCGCTTGCCTTGGCAATGCAACGCCGAATACATTGGCGGCACTTGCAAAATCCGTCCACGTAGCGGCGCCAACGCTGCTTCCAACGTTGATGTGTCCAGTAGCGGCGCCGGCTGTTCCTGCAACACCTCACCCTCGGCGTCATCAGTGCTGGTAGTAACACCAAGACGCACTAGAGCGCGATAGCCCTTGCGCACATCAGCCAGATACTCGATCAGCCGAGTGGCCTTACCAAGAGCAACAGGTAACACACCTATTGCTGCCGGGTCAAGCGTTCCCGCATGACCAACCTTCACCTGACGACCGACCAGCCGGCGCACACGCGCCACTACATCGTGCGAGGTCAGTCCAGGCGGTTTATTGAGATTGAGAAAGCCATTCATATATTATGCAGGCTATTTGCGTATTTGCAAACTGGAAGGACGCTCACTGTCATATGAGAGCGCTGGCAAACCTGAACACGCAGGCAAGATGAACGGTTACACGGCAGGCGACATCGTACAATTTGCCGGCGTTATCTTTACATTATCACTGCTTACGTCCTAACGCCTCGCGTAGTTGATGCAGCACTTCACGCTGCGCCTCTTCCAGACCCATGGATAACGTCGCGCCTGCCGCCTGCGTATGACCGCCACCGCCCCAGATTCCCGCTATCGCAGCAACATCAAGCCCTGGCTTGGCACGTAAACTAATCTTGACCGTTCCATCGGCGCGTTCCTTAAACAGAGCGCAGGCGCGCATTCCTGCCATCCGCTGCATACGATTGACAATATCATCAGACGCCTCATCTTCGGCGCCGGTTGCGCGGAGCATAGCCCAAGAGACATTTGTCCAGACCAAATCATCATCCTGCTGCAACTGACTCAGGGCCATTCCAACCAACTGTAGTGTGCTATAGGGTGTCGAATAGTAAACCGCTTGCACAACAGCATAATGGTCAGCGCCCGCTTCCAGCAATTCCGCAGCCGTTCGAAGCGCCTGGGGGTTTGTGCTGCTCGTTTGGAAGCTTTGCGTGTCGGTCGTTAGACCCATGAGCAGACATGTCGCAATTTCAGGCGTTATGTATACATCGATCGCTCGGAATAAACGATAGAGCAAATCTGCGGTCGAAGCCGATTCAGGCGCTATGAGGTTGAGCGTGCCTTCACCGGTGTTGGTGACGTGGTGATCAACAATCAACAACGGACGATTGGACAAGCTAGCGGTACAATCATCGTAGATCTGGCCTACGCGCATTAGCGTTGCCGTATCTACCATCCAGATGAGATCTGTCTCGGGCAAGGCCATTCCACGGTGATACACTCGGACATGCTCTATCCCTGGCAGACCTTCTATATAACTCGGCAGCGCTGACGAAGCTATCGCCAGTGGAGTTTTCCCCATATCAGTGAGAACATGCCAGAGTGCAAGCATGGAACCAATTGCATCGCCATCAGGATTCACGTGAGTCAACAAGAGGATACGCTTAGCTGGAGCAAGCATTGAGGCAAACGCGGGGGCAGCAGTAGCAGGATCGGTATGGATCATCGGTCTCGTAGCTCCAATCTTATGTAACATCAGGCCATTCGACAGGATAAAACGCAATGTATGAAACAATAATCAGGCCAAGGCAAGTTTCAAGCCAAAGCTCTATGATATAACGAATAGCCGGACTGCGTCACAAAATACAAATAGCAACACTGGTTGTGCAGAAAGGCTGCTGGAATACTGCAAACAACTACACCTTTGCACAACACTAGGCAGCGTAATCACAACCCCATTCCTGGATTGCGTACATGATACACGGTATGCCCAGAGCGTTTCTTGACCGCTTTCAGCCGAAGTTGGTTGCGTGTACCAATCCGAGGGATTAGATGATTTAAGCCACTGACTACAACAAACCAATAATCTCCGCCAGGCCGTAATCGTTCAAGCGGCGCTAGAATAAACTCTTGCTCAATGGCGGCATCACCAATCTTCGCAGGAATATTGGAGACGATGAGATCATAAGGGCCACACGGCGCCTGCTCCAACCCAACGCTTCCTATCACCTGCGTATTGGACGCATTGTTGAGCGCACAATTATGGCGTGTATAGCGTACCGCCAGAAGATCCTTGTCCACCAAGAACACCTGGGATTCAGGAAAACGCTTCGCAAGGACAATGCCAATCACGCCGCAACCGCATCCCAGATCTAGGATAGCACGAGGCGCTTCTGCGTCAAGGGTGCGCAGAAGCAAATCAGTACCCTCATCTACCTGGTACGACGAGAAGATTGTGTGTCCAACATCGAAGTTAAAATGCTGGCCTTTGCATATATAGGGGATACGCTTCTTAAAGTAGATATCGGGGCCGCTATCCTGCATCGTTCTCTCGGCGCTCATGCTCGACTTCACGCAGCAATTCGTTGATCCGCATGCTGTAATCGAGCGAGGTATCCAATTCGAGGATCAAATCGGGGATGAAACGCATATGCCGCATCTCCTCAGCCACGCGTCGTCGCAAGAACGAGCGAGCGCTTTGGAGTCCTTCCATCGTTTCGGCACGCTGCCGTTCATCGCCCATGACCGAGACACGCACGCGCGCATGCTGCAAATCCGCACTAACATCAACCCCAACAACGGTTGCAAAGCCAACTCGCGGGTCTTTGAGCTCATACTGGACTACTGCGCTTAATACGCGCTGAATAGTATCGGCAACTTGTTGGGTCCGTTTCGACATGAGTTCTGCCCAAGTATAGTAAAGTTGAAAACGTGCGGTCAATTTATGCCCGCAGGTGTATCGGTTAGGCGACACTTGCCCGCCGTGGCAATGCAGAAGATGCGCCATATTGCCACGGCGGGCAATTTGTAGGAGAAACTCCGTTTTTTATATGTACTTTATACAAAATAGCGCCGCACACACATCGTTACGCAACATGTTCCACCTTCTCGATGCGATAAAACTCCATGTTATCGCCAACCTGGACATCGCCGAACCCATCGACGACAAGACCGCACTCATACCCCGACTGTACCTCGCGGACATCTTCTTTGAATCGCTTCAGACTACTGATCCGTCCGTCATGGATAACCGCGCCATTTCGGAGTACACGCACGTGCTGCGAGCGCATAATCTTACCATCAGTCACATAAAGACCGGCCACAATCTCGCGCGAGGGCAATCGGAACGTATTGCGCACATCGGCGAAGCCTTCGACAGCCTCTTTATACTCTGGTTCGAGCATACCGATCATGGCCTTTTTGATGTCATCGGTAAGCTGGTAGATGATATTATAGAAGCGAATGTCAACACCCTGCTGTTCGGCTGCGCGTCGCGCTGCTGGGTCAGGACGCACATTGAAGCCGATGATAATAGCGTGACTGGCGACAGCCAGGTTCACATCACTCTTGGTGATCGCGCCGGTGGCTTTGTGAATAACCTTGAGTTGGACTTCACTCTGGCTTGTATTCAGTTGGGTGAGTTGATGCTCAATAGCGCCAATCGAGCCTTGAACATCAGCCTTCAGGATAACATTGAGTTCTTTAACCTGACCCTGCTGGATCTTACTGAACAGGTCATCCAGGCTTACTCCCCGCGACGAAGCAATGGCTTCCAAACGCTGTTGGCGCTGGCGTTGTAATGCAATCTCACGAGCGATCTGCAAGTCATCCATAACCTGGAGAATGTCGCCGGCTTGGGGCACGGTTTCCAGACCAAGGATCTCCACTGGCGTAGACGGCTCAGCGAAGCGTAAACGCTTGCCGCTATCGCCAAACATCATCTTGATTTTACCAGCAGCGCTGCCGACCAACACGTTGTCTTCCGAGCGCAACGTACCATTCTGGATCAGCACTGTCGCAACTGGGCCACGAGTTTTATCCAGTTCAGCCTCAATGATGGTGCCAACCGCCATTGCATTTGGATTAGCCTTGAAATCTTCCAAGTCAGCAACCAACAAAACCATTTCCAGCAGGCCATCGATATTTATATGTTGACGAGCCGACACTTCTACACAAGGAATATTTCCGCCGTAATCCTCAACAATCACTTCATTCGCTGCTAACTGCTGCTTAATGCGATCAGGATTCGCCGTGGCCAAATCAATCTTGTTGATCGCCACAATCAGCGGAACACCCGCAGCTTTGACGTGCGAGATCGCTTCCATTGTTTGCGGCATCACACCATCATCGGCAGCAACCACCAGAACCACAATATCTGTCGCTTGCGCACCACGAGCCCGCATCTCAGTAAATGCCTCGTGACCGGGCGTGTCAAGGAAGGAGATCTTGCGTCCATTGACTTCGATCTGGTAAGCGCCAATATGCTGCGTAATACCGCCAGCCTCGCCTTCAGCCACATGAGTCGAGCGGATAGCATCGAGGAGTTTAGTCTTCCCATGATCGACGTGTCCCATGATTGTGACAACGGGTGGGCGAGGGCGTAGATCTTCTTGCGCCTGGATTGCAAGCACCTCATCGATACTCTCAACGACAATAGCCAGCTTTTCAGGAACTTTCTCGGTGGTTTCTAAACCAAAATCAGCAGCGATCAAAGCAGCTGTTTCATAGTCGATTTGCTGATTGATATTGGCAATAACTCCACCTTTCATCAACGCTTTGAGGATTTCGGACGCCCCTATACCGGTCGCTTCGGAGAATTCCCGCACGGTCATGACGCTCGTTAACTCGATTGGTCCACGTGGACGTACAGGCACTCGTTGCGTTATCTGACGCTGACCAGAGCTCGCACCGCCACGCCCGCCAACACTAGAACGGGCCGAACTCCCACCCTGACGGCTTGTCCCACTGCGGCTGCCGCTTGTACGTGGACCGCCGCTCCGCGCGCTACCGCTTCGCGCACTACCACTCCCGCGTGTCAAGTTCGAAGCTGGTTCTTCACTGCGGCCGCCACGGCTAGGACGACTGCCGCCCCCGCTCCCGCGGCTGCTGCCCCCGCTCCCGCGGCTGCCGCCCCCGCTCCCGCGGCTGCTGCCCCCGCTCC
>JAKSDJ010000584.1 GCA_022360155.1 Chloroflexales bacterium
GCACCCATACGCCACTGGCCACGAGCGCTGCACCGACAACGACCCCATACTCCGCTACACAGTGACCGACCGCTGGCCCAGTGATGACATACACACCTGGGCTTTGTCCCGTCGCATCCGTCCACAACACCGGATTACTATACCCATACTGATACGGATGCAGGCTGTACGGTGTCTCCGGAAAGCCCGCGAAGGGATCTCTACTTGTAAACGTGCGCTGCCCCGGATCATACCACCGCGCGCGCAGGTAGAGCACATTGCTTGTGCTGTCCTGCACCTCGCCGGTAAACCCGAACGGCCCCAACAGATCATTTCCCCCGCGTGCGGGGGACCAAGGGGGACTGGGGCGCGCCCCACGGGTCGTAGCCCACCGTGCCCTGCACCGCCCCACTGTCGGTCAACGTCATCCGTACACTACCCAGCGCATCGCCAACATACCACGTGCGGGTGACACCCTGCTGTGTGACGAGCCATTCGTGGCCATACACGTAGTTCGCGCTGCCGTCGTTCAGGATCTGCGACAACGGCGCGGCGAGATCCTGGCTGGAGGTGATGAGTTGATAAGAGTACACGTAGATGCGCAGGAGGCTACAGATGGTCTTCTGGCCAACTTTTCCGGATGCACGGGCAGCCAGGATAAAGGCGATGGCAGAACTACTTGACCGATCTATTAATCATTGACCGGATTGAGCGCATGCAATTGCGGAAGCATGTCAGGGCATGTAGCTGCCAAACTGACGGTGCAAACGCGGTGTTTCTCCTCACCCATCTGCGCGGTAAACCTCAACAGATTGCAGATCAAAATGTGAGCATTTTCGAGCTAGGCCAATATCCGCCTCTTTTATGTCTTTATCATGGGCCTGAAGCCACAAGGCTAAACATCTTAATACTTCGCCTGTTCTACAGATGTCACGATGTAGTAGTTTTATCATCTTTTCTTGATCTGCAGCAACAAAACCATATGTACCGCTTACAAGCTCACGTACATTTTCTAATGCTGTCGGTATATTCTCTTGAAGTTCTGTATGTATATTTTGCACCAAGTCATGTGGGGACCATGAAAGAACCTTGTCTGCATCCGGTATGTTCGGTATCGTCGCTATTGCTTCACCACGTTGCATATCAAGCCATAACGTCATTTGCTGTGCTGCATGCATCACCCGAGTAACGTGAGGCATAAGACTATCGATCTTCTCTTTTTGGCGCCTACCCGTAGAGCCATAGCTTCCTTGTGCTAGCGCCTCTGTTTTACTAAATACACGTGTTGCATTTCCTACGAGTTCATAGGAGACCTGGTGAAGCAAATTAATGACAGACCACGACATAACGAGATCGTCTGTTACCTGGCGCCATGGGGTTATTTGAAAAGCAGACATATGATCTCCTTAAAATGATTCGCCTACAGAAGGATATGCTTTGCAATATATCCCTCTGTAGACAAGACAGAGTCTCTCATTTCCGATCCGAGCGTGTAGAAGGTGTCTATCATTACCCAATCCTAAAACGCTACGGCCCCCATTGAACATCATCCCACTGCCAGATTTGTTTCCAAGGATCGCGTCCATAAGGTTGTGGGAATGGATTCGATTGTGGAGGTAAAATGTCAAGTTGTCCCGACGGCACATCTTCGGGAAAATTGAGACCTGCTAGCTTCATTGCCAAGAATCGATGATGTTCATCAGTGATAAATGTGCCGTTTGGCGCTACTGTAAGCTCAATAGGAAAGTCAAATTGCTTCCAGAAGGTTTTCGGATCATTGAGTAACTCTTCAGCATATGATTGCACGAGACTCTTGCTTACTCTTGGTTGAGTTGGCAGATAGTGTGTGTTACCAGCAATATCCTTCGGCAAACCTGTGACATTAACTGGCATCACCACCGGGCCTTGCTCCTCGCCACGGGGAAAGGGGGTGGTGAGCGGGTCCAAGACCCGTTCCAGCGCTGGTCCGAGCCGGAGGACATCAGTGATATCCGGCATCTGAAGATCGAACCCTGGGAGTTGTTCGAGGCAGGCCCAACTATCGAGGACGACGATCAGCGCCCGCATCGCGCCCAATTGGGGGTCCAACGCCAAGCCCTCCGGTTTCGTCACGTATCCGAAATTCTCGATCATGCGGGCCGCACGCCGCGCTTCCTCCCACTCAGTGATCGGACGCAACAGATCCATAAAGGCGTTGGTGGCGTCATCAAGCGCTTCCTGGGATTGGGGCGTGACCGCGATAACCCCACCCGCCACGGCCAGCACAATGACGATGGCCCCGAGCGTACACACGGCGGTATCGACCCCGATAAAGGTACACGCCCCCGTCGGATCGGTCCACAACACCGGATTGCTATACCCATACTGATACGGGTGCAGGCTGTACGGTGTCTCCGGAAAACCTGCGAAGGGATCTCTACTTGTAAACGTGCTCTGTCCCGGATCATACCACCGCGCCCGCAGGTAGAGCAAGTCGCTCGTACCGTCCTGCAGCTCGCCCGTAAACCCAAATGTCCCCAACAGATCATTTCCCCCGCGTGCGGGGGACCAAGGGGGGCCTGCGGTGTTCCCCACGGATCGTAGCCCACCGTGCCCTGCACCGTCCCTGCGCCATCCAGGGTTGCACGGACGGAGCCCAATGCATCCGTGGCGTACCAGGTACGGGTCGCGC
>JAKSDJ010000432.1 GCA_022360155.1 Chloroflexales bacterium
GAGCAGCCAGCCGGTCAGGTCCATAATGTGAGTATGGATTGCCTCAATGCCAATCGAGTCGATAAATCGTAGGCCGATCTCGACCGCCGACAGGTTGAGGTAATCAATCGTGCCGTCCTCGAATGCCGCGCCATCCTGCTGCAAGAAGTGCCCATCGCCCTGCACCGAGGCGGCGGTGACCGTGCCGCCGGCGAACCAGGGGCGGTGCAGTTTTGCCAGGCTCGTCCTGCGTGCGATCAGGCAGCCGATGCCGGTGGGGTAACCAAACAGCTTGTAAAACGACAGCGCCACAAAGTCGGGCTGCCAGCGGCGCAAATCCAGCCGGTTCGTGGGGACAAACGCCGCGGCATCGAGCAGCACATCCCATCCCTGAGCTTGGGCCGTGGCGATCCATTCCAGGTCGTGCTGCACGCCGGAGAAGTTGGATTGGGCCGGATAAGCAAACAGATTCGCGTTGTCTGGCTGCGCCTGAGCGAGCAGTTCTTGCAGGGCCATCGCATCAATCCGCAGATCCGGCGGGGTGATCGGCGCATAGACGCTGGTCGCGCCTTTATTGCGGACAAACTCGCGGATGCCGTTGACCGAGTTGTGGTTATCGACAGTGAGCAGATAGCGATCACCCAGCCCGAATGGATATGCCTCACCGACGAGTTTGAGCGCGCCGCTGGCGTTGGGGGTAAAGATCACCACATGCTCATCTGGCGCAGCGTTGAAATAGTGGAGCACCGCCGCGCGCGCCCGCTCAGTCAACTCGGTCGCCGCCTGCGATGTGGGGTTGTCCGAGTGGGGGTTGCCAAAGACACCGTTACACAACAATGCCATGTGCTCACGCACCTGCGATTCGGCGTACAGCGCACCGCCAGTGTAATCAAGATAGACATGGCTCTGCGCATCCAGACGCGCATATTCGCGCGCCCGCAATGCATCGAACTCGCGGGCGTCGGTCATGTGTGAAAGGCTGTCCTGTTGATCAGCGCCGTCCGGTTCGAGTTCCATAGGATTAGGGCTATACGTCTTCTTACAAGCGTGTGCTGATCGGTCCATGCTATTCACTCTCCATTTGCTTTTAGCTCGGTTGGGCAACTTTCAACCAACTCCAGGCACAATCCTGCATCTGCCGCATTATACGACAGGTTACTTAATTTCTTATGACATCGAGATCTATCGATAATGCCATTCCAAAATAGCGATGGATCGCAGTCTGTTGCCAGTACTGCTCGCTGGCGACATCGCCATAGGTTCAGCCACTATAGTAATCCTATAAAGTTGTCGAGGCATCCCTAGGCGGCGCCTGCTTACCGTTTGGAGATGCCTCGACATTGGCTTCATAACTCGTTTAGGATTGCTATAGTGTTGAATACTTCGATGTTTTGGGTTAGAATCGAAGCCGCCAGCGCCTGGGTGCGCTCAATGCGACGGCCAAGGAAGCGGAGCGGATCGAGCGTTGCTTCGTTCGCCCAATGCACATCTTCGAACACGGCGATGGTTGGGTATTGTTGCAGATCGTTCAGTACAGCCGCGAGGATGGAGGCGCGCTTGGCATCCGCGTCGTGGAGGGCGAGCAATCTGCACTGTTGTTGTATCGCCATATCGTGCAGCGGACCAAACGGACGGGGCGTGAACAGAGCGTCACATGCGCCCTTGGCCGTTGATAGCATCAGTTAATGCTGTGTCGAGTTGCTTCAAATAGGCATCACGTTCAAGCAGTTTCATTGAGAAAATCAATCCATTTCAGGAAACGGGCTCTGCTAGTGCGCTCCTCCGGCCACCGTCTCAACCGGTGCATCAGCAACCGATATCTACTTTACTAAATGTACACTGGACGTCAATGTCATACCTTTTCCCATTGGGGAACTCCATTCAGATGCTTGAGCAACACTTGCTTTTTCACTTTGACATAGCCCTAACTATATCAGGGGTCATACCTCCCAATAATTGTGCTACAATAGCAGAAGCAACCACATGTGTATTTGTGTGCAGGATAGGGGTACGGTATGAGCCAGGTGATCGAGGTCGTCGAGCGTTACATCCTGCCGGATTTTCCCGATATTGATCTGCCGGAAGAGGATGGAGTCCCTTTGGAAACAAATTGGCATCGGGTTCAGATCAATTTGCTCATTGATGTGGTCAGCTACCGCTGGCGTGATCGGCAAGATTTCTTTGCGGGCGGGAACATGTTCATCTACTACAGCCTAGAACAGGTGCGTAACCTTGACTACAAAGGCCCCGATTTCTTCTTCGTCAAGGATGTAGACGGCAGTCGTGATCGCCGAAAGTGGGTGGTTTGGGAAGAGGGCGGACGTTATCCTGATGTTATTGTCGAGTTGTTGTCGCCCTCGACCGCCAAAGCAGACCTAGGTCCGAAGAAGCAGATCTACGAGCGTATCTTTCACACGCCGAACTACTTCTGCTACGATCCTGAAACTAACCGTCTACAGGGCTGGCGGTTCGAAGGTTGGAACTACGAGCCGCTCCAACCCGATGCACAAGGGCGCTTGTGGAGTGACGCACTCGACGCCTGGGTAGGCATGTGGACGGGGATGTATCAGCAGCAGCACGCGGTATGGTTGCGCCTATTCGACGCAGCGGGTAATCTGTTGCCAACCGAGGGTGAAGCCGAACGCCAGCGCGCTGAGGGTGAGGCCGCGGCGCGGGTCGCGGCCGAGACCCGTGCGCAAACCGAAGCCGCGGCGCGGGCCGCGGCCGAGACCCGTGCGCAAACCGAAGCCGCGGCGCGGGCCGCGGCCGAGACCCGTGCCGAAGAGTTAACCGCACGCCTGGCGGCGCTGGAGGAACAGTTGTGTCGTCTGCAGGGGGATGGGTAACCCATGCCTTTCGGATGTCGTTTACCCATGAAGCATTGTCTAGTGCCTTCTTGAGAAAGACCTGTATTGCAATACCTCAGACCTTCCCTATATTGCGGCCTCAGCTTGTTCGTTGTGAGAATCTGCTGATGACTATCGTGCTATCCGATACGTTTAGCAGGCTACACAGTAAGTGGACCGCGTTGAACTGCACTGTGCAGACTGTCTGCTACGATTGCAGTAAGAGTTTGGAGAGCGGTCGCGACCGTCCCAATAGCTATTACAACTTTGTGCTTGATACGCCAAAGCGCCTCGTGATCAGTGCTGCGCTGTTCCGAGACCACGTTGTACATCATGTTCTCTGTCAGATGATCTAGCCAATCTAGACGATACGCTTCATACACAGCAGCCATGTTTGTCGCTAGGGCACGGGCGCTTGCGTTCCTGTGACTCAAGTATGGTTTGCTGCACCGTTTTAAGGGAAGCGATAAGATGCGGTCACATTGCCGTTAGCGTAGCGTTTCACGCATCTTATGGTTTTTGACAATCAAAACCGGTAATCGGGGAAGGTATTCAAGGTATTCGTAGTGCCGCCTTCAGGTGGCTGTGCTGCTGTCAAACCGCCTATAGGCGATTACTACGTCAGACGACCCCAGTTGGTTGTCAAATTTCATTAGGGCGCGTCAGGTGAGAATGACCCAGACCGCATTTTGGTTTAGTGAGCGCTCTCATCTGATGATTGGTTCCGGCAACTAGTCTCGCGAACAACAAATACATATATTGTTGAATCCGCAAGGGGATATGAAATCTTAGCTTAAGAATAAGGAGGAATCAGTATTGGATGCAAAAATTCGTGTTGAAGACTTGGTGATGGTTTTCGGCAAAAACCCGTACAAGGAAGCCCTTGCTCTTCTCCAGCAGGGGGTATCGAAAGCAGAGATCCTGGATCGTACCGGAAGCACTGTTGGTGTTGCGAATGTTTCTTTCTCGGTGCAGGAGGGGGAAATTTTCGTGGTGATGGGACTGTCGGGCTCAGGCAAATCGACCTTGATCCGCTGTCTTAACCGGTTGATCGAACCGACCAGCGGGCAGGTGTACATTGATGGGGAAAACGTCTTGCAGGCAGGCAAGAGTCGCTTGCGTGAGCTGCGTCGCACCAAGATGGCGATGGTCTTTCAGCATTTTGCACTGCTGCCACACAAGACCGTCGCAGAGAATGTGGCCTACGGCCTTAAAATCCGTGGTGTTGATGAAGAGGAGCGGCGCTCGGTCGCGATCAGCGCGCTGGATATGGTTGGCCTGAAGCAGTACATCGACCAATATCCCAAAAACCTCAGCGGCGGCATGCAGCAGCGGGTGGGATTGGCCCGCGCTCTGGCCACCAACGCCGATATTCTGCTGATGGACGAGGCATTTAGCGCCCTTGACCCGCTGATCCGCCGCCAGATGCAGAATGAACTGCTCCAATTGCAGAAAGACCTCAAGAAGACGGTGGTTTTCATCACCCACGATCTCAACGAGGCGCTGCGTATCGGCAACCACGTGGCGATCATGCGCGACGGCAAGATCATCCAGGTTGGCAATCCGGTTGAGATTATTACGCAGCCCGCCAACGACTATGTCGCGGCGTTTATGCAAGACGTAGACCAAAGCCGCGTCCTCACCGCCGAGGTGGTGATGCAAGACCCCAACTATGTTGTTCTTGGGCGCGATGCCGTGCAAACGGTCATTAAGCGCGCTAAAGCCAAAGACGCTGCCAGCGCTTTCTATGTTGTCAACAACGATCGACGGCTAGAAGGCTTTATCACGCGGCAAAACATCATGCGGATGGAGAAAGATCAGCAGCATAGCCTGGATCCATTCATCGAGCGCGATTGCCCTGTCATCCCGACCGATACCACACTGACCGACATGTATGCGCTGGTCGCCAATGGCGTACCGGTTGCAGTCGTCGATCAGCAGGGCCGTTTGGTCGGTGAGGTGCATGCTTCTGATGTGCTGTCGAGTCTGGCATCGGTCGAACAAGTTTCCCAAGAGCAGAATAATGGTATGGAGCTTGTCTAGTTGGGCGATCCTAGCGCAATAGAGACGTTGCATAGCAGCCATTGAGCTTATACAAGAGCTAGGGATGCGGACTGCGCGGCGTGTTGCGAAACGCGCCATCATGACCGGATATGATGAATACGAAAGGGTAACCGACACAATACTCAAAGGGAGGACGATACTACATGGATGATAACATTTTTGACCGCTATACCATACCTGTTGCTGAATGGGTAGAAACGGGCGTAGACTGGTTGCAAGATAATGCCGCGGAGATCTTTCTGGCCGTCCGCTGGCCGATCGAGTTCGTATTAGACGGGTTTGAGGCGTTGATGCTCCAGTTGCCGTGGTATATTGTGGTGCTGCTGATTATGGCCATTGGCTGGCTCCGCAATGGCTGGAAAATCGGCCTGATCAGCGGTGTATGTCTGATGCTGATTGGGTTCCTGGGCTTCTGGGAATCAACGATGACGACGCTGAGCATGATTGTTACGGCGGTGGCTTTCTGTGTCGTAATAGGCGTGCCCCTGGGTATTCTGAGCGCGACCAACGACCGGATCGAGGGTACAGTGCGCCCCTTGCTCGACGCGATGCAGACGATCCACCCCTTTGTCTATCTGGTGCCGATTGTGATTTTCTTTCGGGTGGGAAATGTGCCCGGAACGATGGCGACGATTATTTTTGCTCTGCCGCCGATCGTCCGCCTCACCAATCTTGGCATCCGCCAAGTGCCGCACGATGTGGTGGAGGCGGGCAAAGCGTTTGGCTCCAGCAATCGCCAGTTGCTCTTTGATGTACAGCTCCCGCTGGCGCTCTCGACGATTATGGCTGGCCTGAACCAGACGCTGATGTTAGCACTCTCTATGGTCGTGATCGTGGCCTTGATCGGCGGCGGTGGTCTAGGTGAGCAGATCTTCCGCTCGGTGGGTCGCGTCGATACCGGCGGGGCGGTCGCGTCGGGCCTGGCGGTGATGCTGCTGGCCATTGTCCTTGACCGTATTTCTCAGGTGCAACGGCGGGCGGCTTGAGCGCACCGACATCTTTCCAGCAGTTTTATGTATCTGTTTTGTCCTAGCGGCTCTTCGTTCCTAAGTGGATGTTTACTTTTCCTGACCATTTCGCTGGCGTAAATTGCATACCTGTGGTACTCATGTCAGGAAGCGGAACCGGAAACGATTGGGTGGAATCGGAGACGCCTTGTCCGCAAAAAGCATGTCGTTATCCAACGAGTCAGGATGCAAGGCAAGGCAATGGTAACGAGTTGTATTTTTGGGAGGTAGTATGAAAAAGTTCCCTCTGGCGCTGCTGACCCTCGTGTTGGCATTGGCAACCCTGCTGGCCGCCTGTGGCGGTGGCGCCCCCACAGCAGAATCTCCGGCAGCCGAAAGCGAAACGACCAACGAAACAACGAACGGAGACAATGAAAATGGCGGCGAAACGGTGTCCATGCCCGGCGAGGGCGTAACGCTATCGCCGGGGCGCGCTACTTGGGATACCGGCTGGTTCCAAGCCGCGATCTTCAGCAAGTTGCTAGGCGAGTTGGGTTACGAAGTCGAAGCGCCGACGACGGTTGACAACCCGGCTTTCTATCTGTCCACTGCGGCGGGCGATCTGGATTTCTGGGCCAATGGCTGGTTCCCACTGCACAGCACCTTCGTCGAGGATGAGGATGTGCAAGGCAAAGTCGAGCGCATCGGCGCCTTGGTTCCTTTTGGTGCATTACAGGGCTATCTGATCGACAAAGCGACTGCCGATGAGTTGAGCATCACCAGCCTGGAAGACTTCAAGCGGCCAGAGGTCGTGGCTGCATTCGACAGCGATGGCAACGGTCTGGCCAACCTGGTTGGCTGTAATCCTGGCTGGGGTTGTGAACTTGCCATTGAGAACCATCTGGACGCCTACGAACTGCGCGATACAGTAGAACACGTTCAGGGCGAGTACTCGCTGCTGATGGCTGACGCCATCTCCCGCTACGAGAACGGTGAGCCGGTGCTGTTCTACACATGGACGCCGAATTGGACCGTGGCCAGAATGGTCCCCGGTGAGGATGTGGTCTGGATCGAAGTGCCATTCTCCATACTCCCCGAAGACTCGGCGGCTACAGAAGAGTCAACGATTGCCGAAGGTATCCAAGGCTGCACGAACGACCCATGTAACATGGGCTTCGCGCCCAACGATATCCAGATCGTTGCCAATATTGACTTCCTCGAGCAGGAGCCGGCGGCCCGCAAACTATTCGAGGTAGTCGAGATTCCGCTGGAAGATATCGCCGCGCAGAACGTTCTGCTGGCAATCGATGGCGAGAATAGCGAAGACGACATTCAGCGCCACGCCGACCAGTGGATCACGGACAATCGCGCCACGGTCGATGGGTGGCTCGATGAGGCGCGCGCTGCCGTGCAGTAAGCCCAGTTCCATCAGGCTTATAACGGTTCTGCACTGAATTAAAGACAGGAGGTGCGTTGTTCCAACGGCGCGCCTCTTGCTTTTTGGTCGTATGCCATTACTGGAGTTATGCGGCGAAGGTATTCCACTCCGCTCGATAGTTAGCCTTGGCATCCTCTTCCGCGAATATGGTTCCTGGCAAATCGCGGCAGACGACTCGTACTTTCACTTCCATAGTGTCACTTGAGAGTCGACAATGTCCAAAACTCATTATACTGCCATATGTCCATGCCGCCTACCGATCTGCGCGAAGCGCCTTTTCATCTTTTCGCTTCCTCAACATTTTCTCGTCTCGCCGCGTCTTCGCCTCTTCGTTCTACGCCGGATCGTGGTATGATACAAGCAGTTATTGATCATTGCACGGATCTTTCCTATGACTGCATTACTCTTGGCGCGACAGCCACTAGCGCTGACCGCGCTAGAGAATTACCCGTTGCTGCACACCTCGGTCGAATCTGGCCTGGCGGGACAGATTGCCAGCATCGCCGCATCTGTCGATTTGTTCATTGGTCGGCGCGGGCTTCTCGCGCAACTCAATCACATCTTTGCGGAATCGCCGGGCGGTTTGATTGCCCTGGAAGGCCCGCCAGGCAGCGGGGTCAGTGCGCTCCTGCAATACCTCGCCGCGACGCAGCCTGCTGCCTTCTGGTTTGGCGAAACCGATGCTGGCCAGGGAGCGGCGGCATTGTGCGCGCAACTCATTGCGCTCTACCGGCTTGCGATCCCGCTCGTTCCTCCGTCGGCGAACGATAACCCTAAAGCGCTTGAACAACTGCTTGGCGAAGTTGCTGCCCGCTGCCAGGACAAAAAGCAACGCC
>JAKSDJ010000423.1 GCA_022360155.1 Chloroflexales bacterium
ATCTAAATCGAATCGACTGGTGATTATGAGCCTTACAATGGCAATATGTACCAATCATTAAGACAATAATCTTTGTAACGCTTTGGAAAGCGTAAAGCGTTTCATAAAAAGCGACAACGAGATTGTCAGTTAATACCATTTATCATGGTACTTATTGATAATTGGGCGACAATTATGTAGATGCGATAGCCCTGGACCAGCCAGAGAGGCGAAGCCTGAGAATAAATCTAGACTGTGTAAAAAAGCAAAATTGTCATGTTTGCGCATACATAGTTTGTTGCTCACACCCGTTGCCTGTGGTATAGTCTACACAGTCTGGATATTCATTTCGTCGCACCGGCAGCCCCGGCGTTCTTGAGGGTCTATGTCACGTCAAACACTCTTCTGGCCCTTTAGCGTCATTATCGTATTCACACTCATGATGCTAGCCATGATTGTTGGTCCTATCCAAAGTCCTAGCGCGGCTTCGCTGGCGCAACAGTCTGCATATTCTCCCGCCGAACAAACCCAGACTATGCAAGCCCAACAAGCGACTCTAACTGCCTGCGTATTAGGAAATACAGAGAACGCCGCATACCCGCTGTGCCTAACCCAAACCGCCCAAGCCCAACCAGTCCCCACCAACCCGCCGCCGGTTGCCACAACACCAACTGCAACCCGTACACCAACTGCAACCCGTACACCAACGACTCGTCCGGTTGATCAGGCTACCGCAACCAACGTACTGAATGTGACCGATACGCCAATCTTTGAAACACCCACTGCCACCGACATATCTGATCCTGACACAGAGACTCTGGATTGCATTCCAGGTGTTCCGGTGCTCATCGAAGGTACTGGCCCGCCCAACACGCCACTGCTGCTCTATTTCAACAATCGCGCTGTAGGCGGCACGACAAGCGACGACAGCGGCTTCTACAGCCTAACCCTGGTCATTGGTGAAGAGCGCGATGGCAACTACCCCCTGGAAATTCAAGTGCGCGGCAATCGCAAGCTCGTTGCCGAGTTCACCTGCACCGTCCCCGAATCTACGCCGACACCAACTTGGCCGCGGATGTGAAACGGAAGCAGATATGTTTACACGCAACGAAAGCCCCAGGGAATGCCTGCGGGCTTCTGTCTTGTTCCAGCGCCAACTCCATACAGATGAGCATAAGCCTCCCTTTTTTTGAGCCCCCTTATTCGTATTATCAACCAAACTACAGGTTGAAAAACCCCGAGCGAAATTGACATAGGGCGCTGGACTATGCTATACTCCGCCGCAATAATCAGATAATTGCTCATCCAGAGGGGTGGAGGGACCGGCCCGATGAAACCCCGGCAACCTCCCAACACATATGATGCGGGTGCGTACGATGCGGTACGGATGCTTCACTGAAGCAATCGTATGTTTGGCTAATCGTTCGTCATTCATCACTTGTGATTAGGGAAGGTGCCAACTCCGACAGCGCAAGCTGGGAGATGAGGCCATTTATGCGCCTTCACGCCAGCATGCGTGGAGGTTTTTTATTGGTTGAAGACACGCTAGCGGACATAGGCCAAGGTTGCCAGACATATTACACTTTGCAAAAAGAATCACCCTTCTCCTCCTCAGATTGTAAAGTGCCCCCAAACCTTGTCTGATCCAGGCACAATCAGAATGTAAGGATATTCCATGACCAATCACACACTCACCTATCTCGAAGCACTAGAGCAACGGGTATTGATCTATGACGGCGCGATGGGCACAAGCATCGATACATTTAACCTGACAGCGGACGATTTCGGCGGCGAACGCACCAATGGCAACCGCGACTATCTGGCTATGACCCGGCCTGACGTTATCGAGCAGATCCACGTCTCGTTTTTGGAAGCCGGCTGCGATGTCATAGAGACCAACACCTTTCAATCCACCCGCCTGCGGCTGGAGGAGTGGGGGCTGGCTGACCAAACCCATGCCATCAACGTCGCCGCTGCGCAACTAGCGCGTTGCGTCGCCGACCGCTTCGCAGCCCAGGATGGCCGCCCCCGCTATGTAGCCGGCTCGCTTGGACCGACCGGCAAGCTACCCTCATCCGATGATCCGACGCTCTCGGATATCACCTTTGACGAGATTTCTGATATCTTCTGCGAGCAAGCCAGCGCGCTGATCGAAGGCGGAGTGGATGTGCTATTGGTCGAAACCAGCGTGGACATTCTGGAAGTCAAGGCGGCCCTCGATGGCATTCGCCGCGCCAAAGCGCAACAAAACCGCCCAGATGTCGCCGTTCAGGCCCAGATCTTTCTCGACCTGTCGGGGCGGATGCTGCTTGGTACTGACATTCCTGCCGTCATCGCCACCCTCGAAGCCATGCCTGTTGATGTGATTGGCTTGAACTGTTCGACTGGGCCGGAACATATGCGTGAAGCGATCCAGTATCTCTGCGCCCACTCGCGCAAACCCATCTCTTGCATTCCCAATGCCGGATTACCGCTGGAAGTGGATGGCGAAACGGTCTATCCAATGGAGCCCGAGCCATTTGCGCGCATCCTCGGCGAGTTCGTGAGCGACTATGGCGTAGCAGTCATCGGCGGCTGTTGCGGCACCCGCCCGGCGCATATCGTCAGGCTACGCGAGATTGTCGACGCCAGCGCGCCATACAAAAAACAACGCGAGATCGAATACATCCCCAGCGTCTCATCGGGTATTCGCGCCGCTGCGCTACATCAGGACATCACGCTGATGATGATCGGCGAACGGGTCAACACTCTGGGTTCGCGTAAGGTCAAGCGGCTGCTGCTCAAGGATGACTACGACGGCGTGCTGGAAGTCGCCCATGAGCAGGTCGACAGCGGTGCGCACACGCTTGACGTTTGCGTCGCCATGACCGAACGCGCCGACGAGCAAGAGCAGATGGTCAAGCTGCTGAAGAAGTTGACCATGAATGTTGAACTGCCCCTGGTCATTGACACTACCGAGTCCGATGTGCTCAAGGCCGCCTTGGAGACGTATCCAGGTCGGGCCATCGTCAACTCGGTCTCGCTGGAAGGCGGGCGCGGCGACAAAATCGACCGTACGCTGCCGCTGGTGGCGCGTTACGGCGCAGCGACCATCGCGATGACGATCGACGAAGAGGGTATGGCCCATACTGCTGAACGGAAACTGGCCATCGCCCAAAGGATTGCGCAGATCGCCAATGAGGAGTACAACATACCGAACGAAGCGCTGATCTTCGACGTATTGACCTTCCCCGTCACAACTGGACAGGAGGAGCTCCGCCGAGCGGCCATCGAAACCATCGAAGGGATTCGCTTGGTCAAAAAACACATTCCTAGCTGTTTTACCACCCTGGGCGTCTCCAATCTGAGCTTTGGCGTTGCACCGCACGCCCGCGCCGCACTCAATTCGGTCTTTCTCTACCACGCCGCTGACGCGGGGCTGGATAGCGCCATTATCAATCCGGCCCACGTCACCCCTTATGCTGAGATCTCGCCCGAAGAACGGACAATTTGCGAAGACCTGATCTTCAACCGTGATGAGGAGGCGCTGGCTCGCTTCATCCAATTCTATGAAAAAAATGCGGCGATTGCGAGCGACGCCAAAACCGATCCAACCGAAGGCATGACTGTTGATCAGCGTATTCACTGGAAGATCCTCCACCGCAAGAAAGAGGCCGTCGAAGCCGATATCGATCAGGCGATGGCGCAGCGCATGGAATTGTCGCTTGAAGATTTCGCATTTCATGTTGCCGACTCGTCAGATGACGCAAGTGATGAGGCGCAGCATTCTAAACCTCAAGCTGCGCGAACGAAAAATGATGCGGCTGTAGAGATCCTCAATACCGTCTTGCTCCCGGCGATGAAGGAGGTTGGCGATCTTTTTGGCGCCGGCCAACTCATTCTGCCTTTCGTGCTGCAGAGCGCTGAGGTGATGAAGAAGACGGTCGCCCACCTGGAACGCTACCTCGACAAACTCGAAGGAACGAGCAAAGGCCGAGTAGTCCTGGCCACAGTCTATGGCGACGTACACGATATTGGCAAGAATCTGGTCAATACGATTCTCTCGAACAATGGCTATACAGTCTATGATCTGGGCAAACAGGTACCGCTCAACACCATCATCGAGAAAGCGATCGAGGTCAACGCTGATGCGATTGGCCTTTCGGCGCTGCTGGTCAGCACCTCGAAACAAATGCCGCTCTGCGTTCAGGAACTATACAAGCGCGGGCTATCGTTCCCGGTGCTGGTCGGCGGCGCAGCGATCAATAAGCAGTATGGACATCGGATATTGTTTGTCGGCGACGAAGAGCCATACGAGCCAGGCGTGTTCTACTGCAAGGATGCGTTCGAGGGACTGGAAACAGTCGACAAGCTCACGAATGAGACATCGTGCGCGGCGTTCGTCCATCAAACCAAGGTCGAAGCAGCCGAGTCGTTACACCAGAAGCAGCGCGGGCGGGTCGCACTGGCCGCGCTTGGCCAGGCCAGCCTGAATAGCGCCAGCAACGACGCAGGCGCCGACCGCCCATCACAAGTGCGCCGCGACATACCAGTGCCAACACCGCCTTTCTGGGGCGCCAAGACGGCAACGCGCATCCGTCTCGCCGATATCGTGGACTGCCTGGACCGCAATGCGCTGTACCGGCTGCAGTGGGGTGCGAAGAACGCTAAAGGCGCCGAGTGGGAAGCGCTCAAAGCCGAGTTCGGTATCAAGGTGCGCGATCTGATCCGCGAAGCCGAGCAAGGCGGCTGGCTCGAGCCGAAGGTCGCTTACGGCTACTTCCCAGTACAAGCGCACGGGTACGAGTTGATTGTTTACGATCCATCATCGCTGGACTTTTCGCAATCCGCAAACCCCAACCGTAAGCCCAAAATCGAACTGGCCCGCTTCGTCTTCCCGCGCCAACCCGAGCGCGAGCGGCTCTGCCTGGCAGACTACTTCCGCGATGTCGCAAGCGGCGAGTTCGACGTGGTTGCTTTCCAACTGGTGACAATGGGACAAAGGGTGGACGAATTGACCGAGAAACTGCAACAAAAAGGCGATTACAGTCGTTCTTATTATATCCACGGTCTAGGGGTTTCGCTGGCCGAAGCTCTGGCCGAGTATACCAACCGAGTCGTTCGCCAAGGTTTGGGGCTACAAGGGAGCCAGGGCAAACGTTACTCCTGGGGCTACCCCGCCTGCCCTGATCTCGAAGAACACGCCAAACTCTTCACCATACTGCCAACCGAGCAGATTGGTGTCACGCTAACTGAGGCATTTCAGCTTGTACCAGAGCAAAGTACTGCTGCCATCGTCGTCCACCACCCGGAAGCAAAGTATTTCAGCATTGGATCGGCGCGCGAACGAGCAGAGGAAGATGTGATAGCGAGGTGAGCGTTACGTATCGACCCGCTACGGTGATAGCGAGCGAGGATGATACCGTAACGTCACTTGCTCGTCTGAAGACTTGAAGCTTGACTGTTTGCAGGTTCGATCACTCGAAGGCGGCAAGGCGGCAAATCTGCGCTCTTCGCAACAATACATTCAAGAGGAAGGTATTATGCATCAGCGCGTCGCCAGACAAGCGTCACAACGGCGTGGCGGTTGTCTCCGCAACCTCTTTCTGATTGTTCTCATTGGTATGATCGCGCTCAACGGATTGGCGTTCGTCCAGGCGCGCGCTATAACCACTTTCGTGCCCGATGGTCAGCCGCTTGCGAACCTCATCGCCGCTCCGCTGAGCGATCAATTCCTGACGTTGGTCACTGGCGTCAAGATTCCGCGCCCACAAAACCAACATACGCCAAGCGATCATTATCTCCCGTACGAGACACGCCAGATCGCGCTTGGCAATGGTGAAACGCTCGAAGGCTGGCTCGTGCCGCATCCGCAGCCTTTGGGCATCGTTGTGATGTTTCCCGGCTATGCAGGGGCCAAGGACGGCTTACTCACACCGGCAGCGCATCTGTATCAGTTCGGTTATAGCAGCCTACTGGTCGATTTCCGGGGCGTCGGCGGCTCCAGCCGCGCCGACACAACGATCGGGATGCGTGAAGCCGAGGATGTTGCGGCATCGGCAACCTACGTACAACAGAACTGGCCAGATCAACCGCTCATCCTGTATGGCGTTTCGATGGGCAGTACTGCAATCTTACGCGCGGTTGCCCTTGAAGGAGTAAAGCCTGCTGCGATCATTGCTGAGGGCGTTTTTGATCGCCTGTTGACCACAAGCCGGCATCGCTTCGATGCCATGGGGCTGCCAGCGTCGCCTGCGACGGAGTTGTTGGTCTTTTGGGGCAGCGTCCAGATGGGGTACAATGGATTCGAGCACAATCCGGTCAGCTATGCTGCCAGTGTCGAGAGTCCCGTCTTGCTGCTCCACGGCGAGCAAGACCCATGGATTACAAGCGCTGAAATCACAACCGTTCATAATCAGCTCCGAGGGCCGAAACGGTTCGTCCAAATTCCGGGCGTTGGGCATGCAATGCCCTTCGTCTATGTCGCCCCCGAACTCTGGGTGCAGACAGTGCGAGATTTTCTGGCCGAGCATGGGTGAGAGTCAGAGGAACTATGCCGTACAACCTTCCTGTTTCTCCCGGCGAAATCTGGGATATGGACTACCTGATCGAGCGTGAGCTGGTCAGCCCGTTTGTCGCACTGTTGGGCATCATCCGCGCCGAGATCCCGGAACCCGGCAGGGCGCGGATGTGGCTGACCGTACGCCCGGAGTTGTACCAGGCCCAGGGTCTTGTACATGGCGGAGTTCTCTACAGCCTGGCCGACAGTGCCGTCGCCCTAGCGCTCCACAGCAGCACAAAACCCGCTCAGCCAATTGCGACTATCGAGGCCAAGATGAACTACTTCGCTGCAGTCAACGCGGGCGAGATCTCTGCCGAGGCGCGGGTCGAGC
>JAKSDJ010000045.1 GCA_022360155.1 Chloroflexales bacterium
CAGACGGCCTCTGGTGCTGCGCCGACATCGGTCGGAGGAGCGAGCACAAGCCCACCTGCTTCAGCGGTGGGTATCTGACTAGAGTGCGGCAGCTATGTTGCCGCGCGCAAGTATGGCTTGCACACTCCAAAATATAACCACGACTTCAACGAACCCTACAGTTATTTCAAGACTACGTCGATGTAGAAAACCAGCCGCAGAGCAGTCGTAGATTGTCATATCCCTAAAATTATCTGCGCTGCATCCGCGCCCGTCTGCGTTATCTGCGTTCTATTGCAGGACTCCGAAGCGACCCTGCGCATGTGCCTCACAGGCTGGAAAGAACCGCGCGAATGGTGTATCATAAATATTAGTTCTCTCTGTAGTGGAGCATCGATATGCACGAAATTCTTCTCGACATCGAGCGCTGGCAGGCACGCGGCGAACAGGTTGCAATCGCGACGGTGGTCAAAACCATGGGCTCGTCACCGCGCCAGGTGGGGGCAAAGATGGCCGTATCGTCCGGCGGCAGTATGGCTGGCTCGGTCAGTGGCGGTTGCATCGAAGGCGCGGTCTTCGAAGAGTGCCAGGCGACGATCAAGAGCGGGCAGGCGCGCCTGCTTCACTTCGGCGTCGCTGACGAAACCGCCTGGGAGGTTGGCCTGGCCTGCGGCGGAACCATCGAGGTTTTTGTCGAACCATTGAACTGGTGATAGCTCTACGGGCGAAAGCGCCGGGGCTTTAGCGGCTAGAAAGATATGTGATAAGGTCAGGGCTTGGGCTCTGCGTTGAGCCCGATCACGACCAATCGCTCACTGTTATGTCTGAAATCTATCCTCTTTTACGCCAAGCCATTGAGGCAGAGCAACCGGTTGCAACCGCAACCCTGATTGTCGTTCCAGAGGGCGGACCGCCGCTGCAAGCCGGCGCCAAACTGCTGGTCTGGCCCGATGGTCAAACCCAGGGCGCGCTGGGCGACGCGCAACTGGATGCGCAGGCGCGCGCCGATGCTCTGAACTTGCTCGAACAAGGCCAGACCCGTACCCTGGAGTACGACATTTCGTCCGGTGCACAGGTGCAGGTGTTCATCGAGTCGTTTGTGCCGGTTCCTACCCTCTTCGTCGTTGGGGCGGTTCACATTGCGATCGCCCTGGTTTCGTTGGCAAAGGTTCTGGGTTTTCGCACGGTGGTGATCGATGCCCGCGAGGCGTTCGCCACCGCCGAGCGCTTCCCGCACGCCGACGAGTTGGTCACCGCCTGGCCTGATGATGCGCTGGAGGGCCGGCTCACCCGCAGCAGCTATGTCGCAGTGCTGACCCACGACCCCAAGCTGGACGATCCGGCGTTGCGGGTCACCCTCAATTCAGCGGCGCGCTATGTTGGCGCCCTGGGCAGCCCATCCACGCATGAGCGACGGCTAGAGCGCCTGCGGGCCGACGGGCTGAGCGAAGCGCAACTTGCCCGTATCCACGGGCCAATCGGCCTATCGATCGGCGCGCGCACCCCAGACGAGATTGCGTTGAGCATCCTGGCAGAGATCATCCAGGTAAAGCGAAAAACATAGCACGATGCAAGGCGTTCGCAAGCGCAGCAAAACAAGCATTGCGCTGTACGTTTCGGGGGTTTGAAACATGGAAAACGAACAGATTGCTGAGTGGCTCTATGATGGGGCAGTGGCACTATGCGAGGGCGACAAAGCCCGCGCGGTGGAGTTGCTGATGCGCGTCGTTCAGGCCGACGAGAACAACGCCGAAGCCTGGCTCTGGCTGAGCGGCGCGGTGGACGATATCGAGGACCAAATGATCGCATTGGAAAATGTGATGGCCCTCGACCCCGGCAACGAGTATGCCCGGCAGGGCCTGGAATGGCTCTCTGCGTAGCGGTAGCGCTGGCGAAACAGTGACGGGCGGAAAAGACGTTCGCAATGACGCTGGACCGCAAGCGCATGCCGCAAGCGCGTGCCTGAGTCACTACTCTCCCGTATGCGTTTAAGGGTGGACAGAAAAGATGTTCGTGATGACACTGGATCGCCTTCGGAGGTCACACACGTTTGATTGAGTCACCTCTCTCCCGCGTGCGTTTAAGGGCGGACAGAACATCCGGGCGAAGATATGGTTGGGGGGCATTGAGAAGCGCCGTTTCCCCTCTCTCCCTAACCCCCTCTCCCACAAGGAGAGAGAGGGAGCCGGTCGCACCAAGATGCGGTAAACCTCGTTCCGAACATGGGTACTGTCCGCCCCTGAACCCGCGTGCGGGAGAGGGGCCGGGGGTGAGAACCAAAAATCGCATCCCAAAGCCTCAAACCTGACAAAGATGATATAAAACAGAGCCTGTCGCGTCTCCAGAAGGCTGCCGAAAATATTGCGCCGGTGCTGCCAACAGTACTGCCCATCGCGACCCAGCTTGCGGAGGTGTTACGAAGGATGATCGGGGCATGAGTAGGGAGACGGCCATTCATGATCGCCTCGCACGGCTGCGTCAGAAGCTCGCCGCAACGGAAGATCCGGATGTTCGCGAAGCCCTTGCGGACAAGATCGCGGCGCTTGAGCGGCAATGCGACGTCGTCCCCGTGTCCTCCCCGTAACGTCGCCTGCCGGCGATACGATCACTGTTGGCGACATGAACCAGTCTACTGGCGTCGCGATTGGCGCCGACGTGCGGGCGACCGTGTACATCGATGGGAGGCAGGACAAAACCAGCGACGAGTTGCTCGCCGCATACTATCAGCGCCTGGCCCAGCGCTGCCGCAGCGCGCCCCTCCAAGAGGCCTACGAGCAGCGCGGCGCTACTGGTAGCCTCAGCACCGACCTCGACCAGGTCTACACCCAGTTGGCGACCACCGCGAGTGTCGAACGCGAACACTTCACCGGTGCGGCGCTGGCCAGCTTCGATTCCGCAACCTTCCTCGACGCGCATACCGGCCTAGATCGATTGCCTTCCGAACGCCGAACCGCGTTCCAGGTTGAGGGCGATGCCCGTACCAAGCAGGGATCGGAGGAACGGGAAACCTTTGGCTTGGACAAGCTGACCAACCTGGAGAGCATGAAGGCCGACGATCTGGCGCAATATGTCTGTGAAGCGGATCGCGTGATCTTTCTCGACCCACAACTGGTCAGCGAGGCGATTGCTGCCGCGCCGCGCCTGGTGTTGCTCGGCGAGCCAGGCAGTGGAAAGAGCACGGCTCTGCGTTACCTAGCGTATACCCTGGCCGGCGCCGGGCTGGACCCGCAGGTCGATGGCGAGGCGGAGGATCTGTGGGACTACCTCGCCGACCAACTGCAACCCAAGGGTGCCAACTCAGGACTGGCCACCGCCATCCACGAAGAGATCGAGACCAGCCGCGTCATCCTGCTGCTCGATGGCCTTGACGAGGTGGCCGGCGCCGAGTCGCGGCGCAAGGTGGTGGTGCGGGCGGTGCAAGTCCTTCGCCGCGCACTACTCGACTGGAAAGAGGCGAAGAGCTGAAGAGGCGAGGAGGCAAAGAGGCATGCGGCAACATCTGTGGCATCCGTGGATTATGTTCTTGCACTACCGCGCCGACGCCAGATAAATGGCCAGGCGCTGCCAACCGCCCGCTCATTTGCTCCCGCACCGATGCATCTAGCGCAGCAGAGGCATTCGTCGCAGCCAGATGAAACGCCGACCACGTCACCTGCGGCGGGGTCAAGGGGAACCGCCAGGGTTCCCTTGCGGGGCGCGTGCGGGGCGGCGCCCCGCAGACCTGCGAGCTACCGCACATCAGGAAGACGTAAACCTACGCGGCAAGCGTGGTCGTCAGCCACGGCCCGTGGCGTGCTAACG
>JAKSDJ010000279.1 GCA_022360155.1 Chloroflexales bacterium
CTGCCGGAACGAGACCGAACTTCGCTACGAACTGCGTCTAGCCGTTGCGCGACTACGCCACAAACGACACGTGATCCAAGGGTGTCTTGCCCAAGCAGGTCTCTCACTTTAGTTATTTATGCAGCGCGCTATAGAAGAGACCTTTGCTCCAAATCAGGGGACTCAGCAGCAACAGCGGCAAAACCACCAGCCGCCGCAACACTTTATGTGAGAAGAGTTGGAGCGCATAGAAATGGTAGCGTAGTGGGTTGAGCAATGCGCGGCATAGCAACACGGCGCGCAGGCCGCGGGTTATGACCCGGACCTTGCGTCCAAACTCGATGGCATTGGAATGGGCTGCTGTTTCATAGGCAATTGCGTCGGGCACGGAGACCAGGCGATAGTCTTGGGCAATGACGGCTGTTGAAATAGCAAAATCATCGGTGACATCACCGGGTATGGGGTGGAAGAGGGTACGGCGGATGGCATATATGGCGCCGGTCGCCGAGATGGTATTGCCGGTCTGGCTCTGTGAGCGATTCAGTTTGCGATCAAAGTCCCTGTAGATCTGCTCGCCGCTGGGCGTGGTCGCTGTGTTCCTTGCGCGATAGACCTGGTTGCCGGCCACACCGTCGACGCTAGGGTCGGCGAAGGGGCCGGCGAGAGCACAGATCGCACTAGGATCATACAGGCTGTTGGCGTCTGAGAAGACAAGGATTTCGCCGTTGGCAGCGGCCACGGCTGCGTTGAGTGTAGCCGCTTTGCCCCGGCGCGGCAGTTCCAGCAGCCGAACGCTACGATCACTGAAATGGCGCACGATCGTGTTGGTATTGTCTTCTGAGCCGTCGGAGGCGACAATGATTTCCAGTCGCTCGGGCGGGTAATTGAGCGCCAGGGCGTTGTTGAGCTTGGCGCCGATGCTGGCGGCCCGTTGTGTGCTGCGATGAGCATACTCGTTGACGGAGTGATGTCAGCGCTGATATAGCTCTGCTGCCTCAGTCGTCTGCGCAGCAGAGTCAGAATTGGGAATATTAGGTAGGTGTAGCCAATCAAGATTAGGCTGGCCCAAAACATTATCAGATGCATGGCTTCACTCCAATGGGCGCCGCGCTGCATAGCGATCGCGCCAACGGTGCGTAACAAGATCGCTAGATCCAGCATGAGGCAGCGACGCTGAATATAGAGGATATCGAGCCGTAAGCGTTCATCGAATTCGGTCTTGCCCCGGCCATAAATTTGCCAGAGTCCGGTTAGACCGGGGAGCACATCGAGCCGTTCGGTCTGCCAGAGTTGGTACGTGCTTGTGTCGAATGATGTAGGTCGCGGCCCAACCAGGCTCATCTTGCCTTTGATCACATTGATGATTTGGGGAAGTTCGTCGAGGCTGGTCCAGCGTAGAATCTTGCCAACGCGGGTGACCCGTGGATCGTTGGTGATCTTGAAGTCGGGCCAGTGTAGTTCATTCAGATGGAGAAGTTGGCGCTTCAACTCGTCAGTATTGGGGACCATCGTGCGAAACTTGTACATGCGAAAACGTCTGCCATTCTTGCCGGTACGTTCCTGGGCGAAGAGGATTGGTCCACCGGGCGACTCGATTGCGATCAGGAGTGCGCAGGCCAGGAAGAGCGGCAGGAAGAGCGGCAGCAAGATCAGGCAGAGGGTCAGATCGAAGCAGCGTTTGAGCCATGCATAGGCCTGCCCTTTGACCCAAGTGTGCTCTGAGTGGAAATAGTTTATCCAGTGTAAATGCCTCGTGTATCGAGGAAAGTATTTGAATGAAGTGGCAATCATGAGCTATGTCTTTTGTAAGCGGTTTCTGCGTGAGACGTATTTTTACTGCAATACAGTTAGGTATTTTAGCCGACTTGATTATCATTTGGTTGCGGCCACGTTTGTTTGGGATTGCTTCCTATTGCAAAGAGTTCCTGGTTTTCCTGAGAAAAATCCATGTGAAGTAACGATTTGGTTTCAGTCCACGGTGCGATTCTTGGTACAGGCAAAGTTTGTTCGTTGAGGCTCTTCTCGGCGATATTGACCATTTCTTCAAAGGTGAAGGCGTGTTCTGGAAAGCCAGCGACGCCAAAGGTAACTTTCACCCCTGCCAACTTATCGGTCAGCCCAGCGGTGCGGTGGCCTAGGGTCGCGGCTGCCTCCGCAGGTGTCCGAAGCGATAATCAGCAAGCGACCTGGCGTACGGTCTTCGATGATCATGTCGGTGTGGCGCAGGTGTGGCGCTAGCATGCGGGCGAGGGTCGCGAGCGTATAGCGCCGCATCATGATGTGTTGCGCTTCCTGAATCAAGCGTGGTAGCGCCATATTGAGATCTGCTGTGTTGAGTTTGGAGCAAAACCAGGTTTAGCGGGTGTTGCGAGCGGCGGCTGCCAATCATCGCCAGGTCGAGGCGCTCTTCCGCCTCGTGGTGTGTGCGTAGTTGCTTGTCTGTATGCAGAAAGGCGGCCGCCTCAACTGCCTGGTGGAATTCGCCAAGAGCTCGGCTGGTTCGATAGGCGAGAACCAGGGCGCCCAGCACAAAAGAAAGCTCGGTGCAAGTAAGATAGGTATAAGCGCCACCGAAGTCAGACGCTGGATCGAATGCTAGAACCACGCCAAAGAGGGTGGTGATTAACATCGTCAATATGCTCAGGCGTTGGCGCCCCAAGAAGGGAGTAAGCGGAAGCAACGCTGCTAACACGCCGACACCATAGACGCTGGGCGCAAAGGCGATTGGGTCGGTGTCAGTAAAGAAGATAAAACGCTCGAAATTAAAAAAGATTAAGA
>JAKSDJ010000569.1 GCA_022360155.1 Chloroflexales bacterium
AATTTACTAGTCCAGACGCTGCCATTTTCCCCGCGTATTTGCCAAAGAGTGTTGATAGTCATCTAGGGGCATACGCCGTGCTGGTTCAATAAAACCATGATGAGACGGGTTTTGAGGATCAGGCCTGTACTGAAGATCAGGACCAAGATCACATGCTTTGATACACCATACTGGATCCTTACCTGTCCCGCCATAAGTGGGTGGTCGGCGGTGAGATGGCAAATGTGCCGGACTACTTGGGCTCACAGACATACCACCAATATTTGGTTGCACCATTCCACCTGAATCTACAGGAATATCTGTTCCTGGTCGCGATCCAAGTGTGCGTGAGGTTGGACCTGCCAGCGGCAACCCGTCATCCGCCTCCTTCATACTGCGATACAGTATAACAGAATCGCCTGAATCTCCTACATTTCCCGTCGTCCGGACCGCATCCGCAGCCTTGTCGGCGGTCTTGAGCGCGTCGACCGCGTCGGCGGCGTGCATGGCCGCCCGGACTGCCAGCCCGCCGCCGGTGACCACCGGCAGGGCCAGCCCCGCAACATCGGCCGCCAGCGCCAGACCGTTCTCCCAATGCAACCCGTTCTGCGCAATATCGTAGAGATCGTAGCTGATAAATGCGCTATCCGCGGCGCGCTCCAGCCAGTGTCCCGTCGGGTCGACCTGCGTAATCGGGTTATTCTCAACATAGCTATACCGGTTGAGCGCTTGCGGGTTCGATGGCCCCCACGGGCTGCCGACCTGCTGCCGCTCCTCGGCGCTGAGTTGGAACCAGAACGGCTGCCGGTTCTCGCCGTTCAGGGTTGCGGCAAAGCCGGCCTCGTGGAACCCAACCGTCAAGGGTTTACGGGCCATGCCGTCCATACGGCCGCTGGCGCTGCCCGGCGCCACGGTGTCCGCGCTGAGGAAGCGGCCAAGGTTGGGGCGTCATCTGGCGCCCTCAGGGCTGCGCAGGCGTTGGTGTTGCTCGCTCCGCGCCATAGAACGCTTCATCCTGTTCCAGCAGGGCGCCGGTCTGCGCATTAACCGTGAAACGGATGACCCGCTGGGGGCCAGGGTCACGATACGCCACCCGCCAGACAATCACCGGATCGGCGTGACTGGCCACCTCACGCCAGACCAGGATCGCGGTCACGCTTGGGGCCATCACACGCTCGGAGTCGGTGGCGAAGTCGGGTCGTGCCGGCTGAGTCACGGCAATGGCGTCGGCGGCACTCACCTGCGTGTCGGTGGCTAGGCGCTGCAAGAGGGGGCGCTCCCAGGCTGGAATGAGGGCCTGACTGCGCACGTCTGTGTGTAAGGTTTGGGTAATCTGGCTATCGACAAAGGAGACCGTGACCAACTCGCTTGACGGCAAAAGAAACTCAAATTCCAGGGCAAGCGGCGGCCCCAGGAGATGGGAGGACGCGGGGTGGGCGATCACAAAGGTCAAGAGGGCCGCCGGGTCATAGGCCGCCGCCGCCGTCTGGGCCACCTGGAGTTGGGTCGCCCAATCCGCCGATGCCGCTGGCGGTGTCTCAGCCCGGCACTGCGTCAAGCCGCAGAGAATGGCGAGGACAAGGCAAAGAGTTCGTCGCATGGGTAACACTCCATTGCATCCTACGTGTGTGAGCGGGGCTGCTCCCACTTACCTGCAGAGTGGCCAGCGATGCGACCGACGGACGCGCCAGCGCTCGATTGCGTGCCGACGTAACACGACCGAGGCTTGACCCAGAGCGGTCCAAGCCTCGGTCGCGCAGCGCGAGCGCATCGCGTGATCTGCTGCCCGTTGCGCGACCGTTCCCTGCGAGAGAGCGTGGTCAGACGCCACTCGGAAGATGCACCCACGCCATGCCGCGCCCGCCCGCGGGCGGGCGCGGCATGGCGTGGGTCTAGCGATGCATCAGCTGCGGCGTATAGGTTTGCAGCACTTGCCCTATCGACCCTTGGCGCCACTGGCGTTCAAACGGATCGAGCGGAATAAACTCCGGGGCATGCCGGAACTCGATGCGTAGCGGCGTGAAATAGCGCACTTGGGCCTGGGCGCCCATATCAAGCATCAAACCCTCGGCTACCCCCCGCCCCATTCGACCCATCCCAATTGACCGTACCGCATCCCAACCTGCCTCGATGCTGTAGCTAAGATCGCGATAGTAAATTCCATGGGGCGAAAACTGTAGTTTGGGCGATAGAACTCCAGCTATGATAATCCCGCCACTCACGATTCCGAGGAGGCCAATCCCGAAAAGGAAGAGGGCGATAATCAGCAGATCTCCGATCTGTTGCAGCCAGTAGCCCGCCATTCCTAAAAATGCCGCCCCAATGAAGATCAGCGTAACCCCAGCACAGGAAATCAAGATCCGAGTTGTGCGCGGGTAGCAGTACTCGATCACCTTGGGTTCAGAAAGGACGGACTTCATCTAACGCTCCTCTCTCATGAAACGCTTATTCCATTTGCGCGCCTCGGTAAAGTTCGCATCTGCTACGGCAGAGTTTGAGGCAAAATCGGCGATAACCGCTCCTGTTGCAGCACTAGCTCCGAGGGCCGCAACACCCCCTGCTACACAAGCAGCAACAGTTATACCAATAAAGGGAGTTGCAGTACAGGCGGAGAATGCTGCAATAAAGAGTGCTACGGTGCTTAACCCAGTCGCAGCAATCGCCCAAATATCGTTCCACATGCGGTCTACGGCTCCCTTGAAGAGCCCAAAGTGTGGATTCTTCGTAGAAACCAATTCTCGATCTCCGTTATTATAGAGATAGTACATTAAGTTCCCTTCCGTATCATAAGCTGGCTCAACCGCCTCTGGTGTGTAACAGCCCGTATGTCCCCCGGATGCATCCACACACACCTGTTCGTAACCTTTCAAGTTGCCTATAAAGTTACGATCACCTGGGTAATAATGCCCACTCGGATCAGTATACTTCAGCGGATTGTTGAGCACATAGCTCTAGCGATTGAGCGCTTGCGGGTTGTGTGGTCCCCATGGGCTGCTAACCTGTTGTCGCTCCTCGGCGCTGAGTTGGAACCAGAACGGCTGCCGGTTCTCGCTGTTCAGGGTTGCGGCAAAGCCAGCCTCGTGGAACCCAACCGTCAAGGGTTTGAGCGCCACGCCGTCCATGCGACCGCTGGCGCTGCCCGGCACGACGGTATCCGCGCTGAGGAAGCGCTACGGCCCTTCTTCCTGAAAGCCAGTATAATTGACTGTTAGGTTTGTACGTGTGTTGTGTATTGAGGAACGAGCGGCTATGTCTGCTTCGGCGCATCGTTCCCACCGCGAGCGTTGCGCTCCCGTACGACATATCGGTGGAGCCCCGCTTGCCGATCAGCCACAAAGCCACAAGCACCTGCGGCTGATCGGTTTCCATCTACGTTCTTCTTGCAAGACGTTGTCAGCGCCTACCCCGTACCCATCGCGGGGGTGACGCCCTGGCATCGCTTCGAAGCGTACGCCATCGGACCGCTTCACTGCCTAGCTTCACGCATGTGGTGTATCACATAGCTGAGGCGCAAACCGTTTGAGATCGTTGGCCAAAGGACTTTCGCCGCGCACTTTCCCAAACGACGAGATGGGGATGATGCGATCACCCTGAACCAAGGCCGCGTAGGCTGGCAGCCATCCCGTTGGCGTCACTGGGGTACGTAACACGAGGACTTCCCCTATACCTCCCCCGATCTGCACGATCCCCAACCGCTCAATGTTTTGCCACGTTGTGGCAACACGATACCAGAACGTCACGTATGCAACGGTCTGGGGCGCGAGAGTTAAGCGTGTAGTGACAGCATTCACACAGACGTTGATACAGGCGAACAGAGCGAATAGGAGGAGCAATAGGCCAATCCCCAAAAGAGCATGTAGCACAAAAGGGAAGGACGGACCCGGCGATATCCAGATGATGATGAATTGCACAATACAAATAAATATAATGATTGCACCAAGGCCACCTGCAATAAGATAGGTATTCCGGACGCGTGGCGGTAAATAGTAGACAACTTGGTCAAGCTGCATTGGATGAAGACTTCTACCCGACATGAAACCTCCTAAGAAGCTGTCTGAAAAGGCTCGTGCCCGAACCCCAGACCTTGACCGGTGTGGCCTCGGCAGTTTCCCTGCATCCCTTTAACAGGCGCAAGCGCCGCACCGGTCAGATCTCGATAAGGGCGTTTCAGTCAGGCGCTGAGCTTTTTAGCACAGCAGTGAGTCGTGACATACCAGGCGACAGACGACAAGCTGGCATATGTGCCCCTTGCTGGCCTTGATCCTGCATCACCTTCGTTGACCTTTCTGGTTTTTTCGCTTCCAGGTGCGTGCAGAGTTAAAGTTTTCTTCAGCAGCGCCCCAATTCGTTGCGAGATCGACAGCGAAATATAGGAAAGCCCCGGCTGTTCCTGCTGCGGCTGCAATTGCAACAACACACATCGGCACTGAGCCAGAAGGACAACTCGCGGCAATAGCAGCTATCGACAAGCCCGCTCCGAATACTATCGGGATCAGCGCAAAAACATCGGTAACGATGCTATTCATCGCGTCTTTGAACACGTCGAAGTGCGGATTCTTTGACAAGACGAGTTCCTGTTCACCATCCCAGTACAGATGGTACAGCAACCCGCCATCCTCTGCATAAGCAGGTTCGATTGCAGATGGCGCATTGCAGCTTACATGCTGGCCTGCGGCATTAGCACAGACTTGTTCATAGCCGTTCCCAACAGAAATTTACTGTCGCCATTGTAATAGTGCCCACTCGGATCCGTCCACCGCAGCGGATTGTTGAGCACATAGCTATACCGATTGAGCGCCTGCGGGTTGTGTGGTCCCCACGGACTGCCGACCTGCTGCCGCTCCTCCAGGGCCACGCCACGGAAGGGCGTACCTGGCGCGAGCACGGCGTCACCGCGGACCGGGTGCGCCAGCGCAACGCCCCCATCGGCGACGCATCCAAGGCACTCGGAGAG
>JAKSDJ010000936.1 GCA_022360155.1 Chloroflexales bacterium
GCACCGCACGCGCGTTCGCATCGATCGTGTGCCCGACCGTCCAGGGATTGTCGCCCTTCACGCTGGCCATCCGGGCGAATGGGCCTTCATAGCGCCACTGGTCGGAGTGAACGTAATGCCAACTCGGCGCGTTTTGCAGACGCGGCGGGCCGCCCCAGTCGGTGGCCATCGCCAGGGTCTGCCAGATCGAGATCGGAGCCAGCTTTTCCTGGCCGACATAGTGAGCCAGGCCGCCGCCATTTTTGCCCACGCAGCCACAGAGCATCAAGGCGACGATCGCGGCCCGGTACATCAGGTTGTTGTGGTACCAGTGGTTGATGCCCGCGCCGATGATCACCGTACACTTCCCGCCGGTCTTTTCCGCAGTGGTAGCGAACTGACGCGCAAAGGTGATCACTGTGTCGCGGCCAATGCCGGTAAAACGCTCCTGCCAGGCGGGGGTAAAGAGCGCCATCTCGTCGTCATAGTCGCTTGGGTAGTCGCCGGGCAGCCCACGATTGACTCCAAACTGGGCCATAAGCAGATCGAAGATGGTTACGACCGTGATCGTACCGTCTGTGGTTACGATGCGCTTCACCGGCACGCCGCGGCGGATGTTACGATTCTCGTTCGAGAAGTCTTCAAAGCACACCTGCACCACTTCATCGGCGCTAGCGGCGAATGTGAGCAGCGGGTCGACGGGGCTGTCATCCAAGCCGTCCTTCAATTCCAGATTCCACTGCCCTTTTTGGCTCTGCCAGCGATGACCGATCTGCCCCTTGAGCATCCGCAGACTCTGGCTGGCAGCGTCGAAGACCAGGAACTTCCACTCGCCGTGCTCCTCGTTGGCATAGCGCTCCACTTTGTTCGCACGCACAAGCCGCCCGGCGACATAGTCGCCCCCAGTTGGCGTCAGCTCGACCAGGAAGGGGCTGTCGGCGAACTGTTTGAGGTAAGCCAGGAAGTCAGGCGTGGTCTTCTGGGCGTAGTATTCATTGAGGATCACGTGGTTGACCGCCAGCCAGAAGGCGCCGTCTTGGCCGGCGTTGATCGGTATCCACCAGTCGGAGAACTTAGCAACCTGGCTGAAGTCGGGGGCGAAGACCACGAACTTCGAGCCGTTGTGACGCGCCTCGGAGATGAAATGGACATCGGGTGTGCGGGTCATATTCAGGTTGGAGCCCATTGAGCAGATGAACTTGCTGTTGTACCAATCGGCGCTCTCCTGGACATCGGTCTGCTCGCCCCAGATCTCGGGCGAGGCGGGGGGCAAATCGCAGTACCAGTCGTAGAAGCTCAGATTGACGCCGCCCATCAACTGCAAGAAGCGTGAGCCGGCGGCGTAGCTGAGTTGCGACATGGCCGGGATAGGCGAGAAACCGGCAATCCGATCAGGGCCGTGCTGCTTGATCGTATGCACGTTCGCGGCGGCGATCAGCTCCATGGCCTCGTCCCAGCCAACGCGCCGGAAGCCGCCCTTGCCGCGAGCCTGCTGATAGCGCTTGCGTAGCTCGAGGTTGTCCTGGATCGAGCGCCAGGCTGCAACCGGATCGCTGTGGGTGTTGCGCGCGGCCCGCCAGAGATCGAGCAGGGCGCCGCGCATATAGGGGTAGCGGACGCGCAGCGGGCTGTAGACATACCACGAGGCTGAGATCCCGCGCTGGCAGCCGCGCGGCTCGTAAGGCGGCAGGCCGTTCTCCAGCTTCGGATAATCAACCTGCTGCATTTCCCAGGTGATCACGCCATCTTTGACATAGATGCCCCAGGAGCAACCGCCGGTACAATTGACGCCGTGGGTGCTGCGTACCAGCTTGTCGTACTGCCAACGATTGCGGTAGAACTCTTCCCATTGGCGCGTTTCTGGCGCGATGATGTCTTTAATCCAGCTCATAGCTAACCTGTTTCTTCAGCAGCTTGCGCCATACTCTACAACTACAGTAGCGGCGCACCGCGGCACTACGACAACTTCATGCTGCGTACCAGGGGTTTCCGCACGCCACGCTGGCGATTCCTCCAGATCAGGTGGCTGATCCCGAGGAAGGCAAGCGCTGCTCCGAAGGCGATCCAGAAAAAGGTATAGGTGTACGTTTCCTGGGCCGGCGCCGTTTTGCCGGCCTGTACGAAATAGGCGCTCAGGTGCTGCACTTCATTCTCAGTCAGCGAACGTTCAGCAAAGACGCCCTGCATAGTCGGGAAGGGCAAGCCGGTCAGTGCGGCTACGAGGCCAGTTTCACCATAGCGCTCGACCACGTGACTCAGGTCTGGGCCAAGAGCGCCGCCGCCAAGCACGCCCGCCTGACTCACGTTATGGCACGAGATGCAGGCCGTGCCGCCGTTCCTCAGTTGGCGCTGCCCGGTAAAGAGCGCCTGGCCAAGCACCGGATCGCCAGGCGGCGGCGCCGGGACGGGCGCCGCCGCTGTCTCGCTCGCCGTCGTCCCATCCGCCGTCTCCAGATAGGCAAGGATCGACTGGGCCTCGGCCTCGCTGAGACCCATACTCGGCATCGGCACGTTGTTATACTCCTGGAGCAACTGAACAGCCAGGGGATCGCTATCGGCAAGAAGCTTATCCGGCGTAGTAATCCAGCGCAACAACCAGTCGCGCTCGCGGAGCGCGACAACCCCCTTCAGATCCGGGCCAACCAGATCGCCGCCGCCAATCGTATGGCACGAAGCGCAGCGTTGTACAAAGAGCGCCTCACCCTCGGCGGCGGACTGCGCCGCAGGGGCGGCGTGTGTATACATAACCCCAACCAATGCGCTGCTCAGAATGAGCAGAAACAGCGCGCTTCGCCCCAGCAGCCTACCGCGATACCATGCCAAGCTCTTCATTGAACATATCCTCCATCACCGGCATGCCGGCAGAAGCTCTCGCGAACGATCAGTATGTAATTGCCCGGCAAGGCGCACCGCACCCGATGCACCACAAGGGACGAAGCAGACCAGACGGCTCGACGAGATTGATGAAAGGGAGCGTATTCTAGTCGTGTTCGTCTCTGGTTGAATGTACAGCTTTTGCCAACGACTCTATCAGCTTCCATGAGCGAAATAAGCGACCTAAGTCACAGAATCGCCCGGTTGTGATTTCTTTACCAAGCTCTGTTGTTTGGTCACTGCAGGCACAATGCCCACAGCTCAGCGTCTCTGCATTTCTGCGTCTCACCGCCTGACTGGATGTAATGAGTTGTCAGGTCTCAACCATCCGCTGCGCCGCTGTTGCTTGGTATATAACTGGCTACCACAACAATGCAAACATCTGCTACAATAGAGGCGACATGATCGCCGAACATACCGCCATCCTAAACCGCGTGAGCTTCTGCGCCCAGCTTCCCTCCGCCACTATTGCAGAACTGGCGGCGATTGCAGTACCGTTCGACTACCCCCCTGAAACGATCGTGTTCCTCGAAGGCGACCCGATTGCAGCGATGTATATTGTGGCGCGTGGTCAGGTGAAAATCACGCGAATCGGCGCAAACGGGCGCGAGCAGGTGATCGAGATTGCGCTGCCCGGCGACCACTTCAACACGATCACCCTCTTTGATGACGGGCCATGCCCGGCCCACGCCCAAACCCTGACCGAGACCAGCCTGCTTATGCTTCCGAAGGAGCAGCTCGAAGGCATTATTGACAAACACCCAGCGCTGGCGCGTGCGCTCCTCAAGGAGTTCGCGCAACGGATGCGCCGCCTCGTCTCCCTGATCGACGATCTGGCCTTGCACTCGGTGCAGGGGCGGCTGGCGCGGCTCATCCTGACAACGGCGGCGATGGGCGACCAGGGCCAAACGCCCCCTCAGTTGACCCAGGCCGAGATGGCGGCGCGGCTTGGAACCGTGCGAGAGGTGCTTGGTCGCTCGCTGAAGGCATTCGAGACAGCAGGGTTGATCCACTTGGAGCAGGGGCGGATTGTGGTGATGGATCGGGATGGGTTAGAACGCCAAGCAGAGCGGTAACTCGGTTCGATCTCTATTGAAGCCTGGTAATCGCATGCAAATCACGCCACTATGCGCAGATGATCGTAGATCTGCAGCAATCCTGTAAGCACGCTCCGCTTTGATGTTCCGCCAATCCACCGGAAACACCATTGACAAATTAATTTCAAGCCCCTATAATACGCTCACTATTTATATTCTTCATACGGCGTGCGAGTCCAATCGATTGGACTCGCACATTCTCCTGATTAGGAAGCAACACAAGGGCGATCCAAAACAGCGCAAACCACTGGCCAGTTTTTTGTGCTTGATCGAGTCACAAGCTATATTAAGGATAGGTGCGTATGGGGCATGTCTTTGCACTCGCGAATGAAAAAGGGGGCGTCGGCAAGACGTCGATAGCTGTCAACCTGGCAGCCGCATTCGTCAAGCTCGACTTCACGGTCTTGCTCATTGATCTCGACGCACAACGCCATGCGTCGCGCTGGCTTGGGGTAGACACAGAGGTACGACAACTCGATCAGTCATTCGTCGGGATCGCCCAGCAGCATTGTCGCCTCCAGGAATGCATCGTCCGCACCGATGAGGGCATCGATGTGCTGCCCTCCCACAAGGATCTTGTCTCCTTGCCCGACGTACTCAACCGCAGTATGGGCGGGGGGATCTACACCTTGCACAAGGCACTCCAAACTTCAGCCAACGTCGGTTACCAACCAGCGATCACGATACTCGATCTGGCCCCCGCCCGCGGGCCGGTGCTCGCCGCCGCGCTGGCGGCAGCCACACGCTGCATCGCGCCAGTGCAAGCCGCCGACCTGGTCTTGCAGAGTCTTGGCGATTTGTCCGCGTCGATCATCCAAGCCAGCGAGTTCAACCCACAGTTGCGCGGACTGAGCGTCCTGCGCAACAACTACACCCCACGAGCAAACCTTGACCATGCCTACGACCAGGCGTTGAGCGAGGTCTATCAGGATCAACTGCTGCAAACGATTATTCCATCACGGGCGCTTATTCGGCTCGCCTCGGGGGCGCAACAGAGCATATTCCGCTTTTCAGGCCCCGACGAGGTCGCGGTGCGAAGCACATTCCTCGCCCTGTGCGAAGAGTTGTTATTGCTCGATGGAGTGCCAACATGAGTAAGCGTTCCCAGACCGATCAGATCGCGGCAATCAAGGCGCGCCTGGCGCAACAGGCTCAGTCGACCCAGCCGCAAGCCGAAGAACCCGTAACCGCTCCTGCTGCACCCGAGCTCGATCGCCAGGAACAAGCGCGCCAGCATTTTCTTGGGCAACCTCTCGAGGCGCTGGTCGCTAATCGCGTGGTCGAACGAATGAAGATCGGCCTCGTTGCGCCGGAACTCCGCCCCGGCATGCGCCAGCCACGGCTGATCCCGCTTCCTGATGAGCTGATGCGCGACAGCGAGGAGTCCCCGGCGTATACCGAACTCGTTGCCGAGCTGCGCGCACTCGGCGATTCGATGAAAGAGCAGCAGATCCAGCCGATTGTTGTCTACCCCGGGCAGAGCGACAGCTACCCAGCGGCGCGTTATCTAATTCTGATTGGGCAGCGCCGCTGGACTGCGGCTGTGTTGGTTGGGTTGGAAGATATCGACGCTATTGTCGTTGATCCGCCGTCGTCGCTCGAACGGATCAAGCTGCAATACGCCGAGAACGAAACCCGCGAGGATTTCAGCGATATCGAGCGCGCCTGGACTATTCGCCAACTACGTGAAGCGATGGGCGGCGACCAGGTTGCGATCAACACCGTCGCAGCGCAGCTTTCAATCAAGCGTTCGCGCGCCTATCAATTGCTGCGCCTGCTCGCCTTTACACCCGAACAGCAGCAGACCATCGCCCTGCTGCGCCTCCAGGAACGCCAGTTGGTCGCACTGACCGACGCGCTGAATCAGGGTGCGCTAAGCCACGAGCAAGCCGACGTGGTGCTCCGCCGCCTGAGCCAGATCGCCGAGGAGCGTGCGCTGAACAGCCGCCAACTGGCCAATACCGAGACAACGCAGACAGTCGACTCTCCACGCCGCAGCGGGATCGATGCCGCAACGATTGCGCGCCTCGTCGCCCGCGTGTCCGATGCCAAGCTCCAAGCGGCCCTCGCTGCGGCAGCGCCGCGCTGGTACGTTACGCTGCGCGACGATGTCGCCAAGATCAACCGCAAGCTGCGACGCGCAATCGAGCGGGTCGACGACCTCAATGTGAACCAGCAGGAAGAATTGTACACCCACATCCATGATCTTCAGGCGCACACCCGCAGCCTCCTGGATCGCCTTGACTTCGATGAGAAGTAACACCGTTGCCAATCCTGGCTGCTGCCAATCGAGGCGACAGTGTTATTGCCACACGACTACAGCGTAAGCGCGCGCGCCTCCGCGATCAGCAGTGCGAGCAGCTCTCCATAGCAGCGTTGCAGCATCCGCCACGCCCCATTCGTAATATCCTGGACCGTTCCATCGGACGCCAACCTACTGCCATGCAGGGCTGCCTGGACAGGACGCGGGAGCTGATCCCAGCGATCCTGATCGATCCATACCGGGCAAGCTAAGCCTACTGCTGGATTATCAGTTGGCGACGGTGCGTCGCCCCGCATCCGCACGCTTACACGCTCTAGGCCCAGCGAACGTGCGATAGGGATCAGCAACGGGTGGATCTGGTCGGTGACTGTTGCGTAGCTCGTATGGTCACAACAGATCAGCGTGGCGCCCCCTTCAGCGCCTACGCAATATCGAGCTGATCGAGCACAGCCCAGAGTCGACGCGGCAGGCGTACGCGCAGGTTTTCCAACAGGATCACGCCCTTGTCAGTAGGATCATCTGCGTCCGTTGTCGCAAGCTGCCCGATCGAATCGCCGGCGACGCTATCGAGATCACGGTTAGATGATCCATCTGGCGGCAGAATACTGCTGCTCGCCTCCTCGTTATGCGCCAACAACGCGGCATACTCGCGCCACGACGGGGACTCAGCGGAGGGTCGGCGACCGATCTCCCACCAATCGTGATCGCGCCGGGTGCGCAAGACAGCGACGACCCAAGCAGGCACATCCCTAACGTGCGGGCGGGAATGTGCATCGTCGATGGCAGCCTGCACCTCCGCGACAGGGCAATCGGCGAGTTCGCGGATCATCCGCGGCAACACATTGATAGACATAAGTAAGCGTCCGCTTTCCGTGGCGGGTAGTGCTGCTGTGTTATCGCCCCTTTGCTTGTTAGGCGCCCTGTGATTTTCCGTAGATGATGGATTCTCAGGCTTACTACCACTCCTAGGCTTCTTGATTTTGCTGCGTGTCATTGGAGGTGATCCATAGTTATGCATGGTTTCCATGACTCCATGTGATCCCTCGATGGAGTTGATGGGAGGCATTTCTTTGCTTTCTGACAAGGCAGAATGGCTGTCAATGTTACTACTTGATCCGATCA
>JAKSDJ010000114.1 GCA_022360155.1 Chloroflexales bacterium
CGCGCAGACGCCAGATAAATGGCCAGGCACTGCCAGCCGCCCATGCGTGTATGCCGCCAGACAAACATCGCAATCGCAGCGGAGGCATCCGCCACCAAGCCTCTGCACGCCAAGCACGTCACCTGCGGCGGGGTCAAGGGGAACCGCCAGGGTTCCCTTGCGGGGAGCGTGCGGGGCGGCGCCCCGCAGACCTGTGAGCTACCGCACATCAGGAAGACGTAAACCTACGCGGCAAGCGTGGTCGTCAGCCACGGCCCGTGGCGTGCTAACGGCTGCGCGCCCCACACCCGCGGGCGTGGCGCCTGCCACCCAAACGGCCATGCGCTGCCAGCCGCACGTTCACTCGCGCCGCCAGACACACCTCATAGCGGAGGCATGAGCTACCGGCCTTCCGCATCCCAAGCACGTCACCTGCGGCGGGGTCTGGGGAACCGTCAGGGTTCCCCAGCGGGGAGCCCGAGGGGCGGCGCCCCGCAAGTTTGCGAGATACCAAGCATCGAGAAGGTGTGAGCCTATGCGATCAGTGCGAACGACAGAACTGTCAGGGTTCCTCCGCGGGGAGGCTGAGGGGCGCCGCCCCTCACATCTGCGAGCTACCGCACAGCGGGGCGGTGTGATACGACGCGACACGCGCGGACGAACGAACCGTCAGGGCGCCTCATCTATGCACCCGCAAAATAACGCTGCCTCAAAAGAATTCCGCATCGTAGTCCATCTCAACAACCTAGCGTCAACCTGTGGTATCATATATAGCATACATGACGCGGTGCGTGATACACAGGACGATGTGCGAGTCGTATGGTACGAGTCGTGAGGCATGCCATTTGGGTTGATCGGGGCTGTAGTGCAAGCGCTACGGTTGGAGCGCGAAGCATGAGCGCCTACTCGTCGCTTGTCACGTATCACTCGTCACTAGTATCGCTTGTCATTCGTTATTCGAATTGGTCAAGGAGGACCCCATGCCCTATCAGATCAGACGGGTCGCGGTTATCGGGGCAGGCACGATGGGCGCGGCGATAGCCGGCCTCGTGGCTGGTACCGGTTTGCCGGTGCTGCTGCTCGATGTCCCGCCGGCCGAACTGGCCCCTGACGAACAGGCCCGCGGCCTGACGCTCGACCACCCTGCCGTGCGCAACCGAATCGTCCAACAGGGCTTCGACCGCATGTGCAAGGCTCGCCCCTCCAACCTCTTTAGCGCGAAGACCGCCAGCCTGATCACTCTTGGCAATACCGAGGACGACTTTGCCAAGCTCGCCGATGCCGACTGGATCGTCGAGGCGATTATCGAGCAAATCGCCCCCAAGCAGGCGTTGATGGAGCGGATCGAGAAGGTGCGGAAACCTGGCTCCCTCGTTACAACCAACACCAGCGGCATCCCCATCAAGATGATCGGCGAGGGTCGCAGCGAAGACTTGCGCAAGCACCTCTTCGGCTCCCACTTCTTTAATCCGCCGCGCTACCTCAAGCTGCTGGAGATCATCCCCGGCGCCGAAACCGATCCGGCTGCTGTGGCCGCCCTGCGTAACTTTGCCGAGAATACCCTGGGCAAAGGCGTGGTCATGTGCAAGGACCGCCCCAATTTCGTTGGCAACCGCCTGGGTGTATTCAGCATGATGAACGACCTGGCTTTTATCGTCAACAACGGCTATACGGTCGAAGAGGTCGACGCGCTGACCGGGCCGCTGATCGGTCGCCCCAACACGGCGAGCTTTCGCCTGCTCGATCTGACCGGGATCGATATTATCGCTTTTGTCGCGCAAAACCTCTACAAGGCGGTACCCGATGACGAGAGCCGCGAGACCTACCGCAGCACCGACTTGCCCAATCGCATGGTCGCTGCTGGCAAGTTGGGTCGCAAAGTGGGACAGGGCTTCTACAAAGAGATGCGCCAGGGCGGCAAACGCGAGTTCTGGCCCCTCGATCTGCAAACCCTGGAGTATCGCCAACCCCAGGAAGTCACGCTGCCACTGATTGCCGAAGCGCAGAAAATCCGCTCATTGCCCGAACGGTTGCGCTTCATCCTCAAGCGCGCCGCCGATGACCCCAACGACCGCGCCGCCCAACTGATCGCCCAGACGACGTTACCGACCCTGGCCTATGCCGCGCGCCGCCTGCCGGAGATTGCCGACAGCGTCGCCGATGCCGACAATGCCATGCGCTGGGGTTTTGCCCACGAAATGGGACCGTTCCAGATCTGGGACGCACTGGGCCTGAATGAAGCTTTGGCAATGATGCGCCAGCGCGACATCGTCGTGCCGGAGTGGGTCGAGCAACTGGTCGCCCAGGGTAACACCAGCTTCTATAAGCAGCAGAACGGTCAGCTTGCCGCCTACAACGTCGCCGCGCGCGAGTACCAACCACTGCTCCGTGATGAGCGAGCCATCGATCTGGCCGTGCTCAAGGCCCAGGGGCGTGAGATCAAGGGGAATAAGAGCGCCAGTTTGATCGACCTGGGCGACGGCGTGCTCTGCCTGGAGTTCCACAGCAAAGCCAACGCCGTTGACGGCCAGATCATCGAGCTGGGCCTGGCCGCGCTCGAAGAATTGAAGAACGACCGTTGGGTCGGCCTCGTGGTTGGCAACCAGGGTCGCTTCTTTGGCGCCGGCGCGAGCCTGATGGAATTTGCCGGGGTGATCCAGTCCGGCCAGTTCGATGCGATCGATGCTGTAGCGCGCCAGTATCAGAGCTGGATGATGGGTATGCGCTACGCCCCCAAGCCGATTGTCACCGCGCCCTTCGGCCAGACGCTGGGCGGCATCGCCGAGGTGGCGATGCACAGCGCCTGTACGGTCGCTTCCGCCGAAACCTATATGGGCCTGGTCGAGTTTGGCGTGGGGTTGATCCCAGCGGCCGGCGGCTGTAAGGAATTGAACCGGCGGCTGATTGGCGGGGCGGCGGCGCTGCCTGGCGGCGATCCCCTCAAAGCCTTCCAGCAGGTCTTCGAGACCATCAGCCAGGCGAAGGTCAGCACTAGCGCTTTGGAGGCGCGTGAACTTGGCTTCCTGCGCCCGACCGACCAGATCGTGATGAACGGCGATTATCTGATCGGCGAGGCCAAGCAGATGGTCTTACAGATGGCGGCGGATTATGTGCCGCCAGCGCCGGGGAAATATTGCTACGCACTGGGACGCGATGGCCTGGCCGCGGCGCGAGTCGCCATCTACTCGTTTGCGCAGGCCGGTTTCGCGAGCGAGTACGACGCCTTCATCGCCGACAAGCTGGCCTATGTGCTCGCTGGCGGCGAGTTGAGCAGCGCCCAATGGATCGACGAGCAATATATTCTCGATCTAGAGCGCGAGGCGTTTGTCGCCCTGCTCAAAGAGACCAAGACCCATGAGCGGATTAAGGCGATGCTGGAGACTGGCAAGCCACTGCGGAATTAAAGTATTGAGCGGCTAGCGACGAGCATGCCGGGACGTGGATCGCTCGTCGCGCCTGCCAAAGGAGATAGAGCAATGCGTGAAGCAGTAATTGTTTCCGGTGCGCGTACGGCGGTTGGCAAGGCTCCGCGCGGCGCGCTGCGCACCACGCGTCCTGACGAGATGGCGGCAGCGGTGATCAAAGCCGCTATCGAGCGCGCCCCTGGCCTCTCCCCCGCCGATGTTGAAGATGTCATCCTCGGTTGCGCGCTGCCTGAGGGCGAACAGGGCTTGAATATGGCGCGGGTCGCCGCCCAGCGCGCTGGCCTGCCCGACACGGTCTGCGGCGTCACCATCAATCGCTTTTGCTCATCGGGCCTGCAGACCATCGCAATGGCGGCCCAGCAGATTATGGCCGGTATGGCCGAGGTGATTATTGCCGGCGGCGCCGAAAGCATGAGTATGGTGCCGATGACCGGCAACAAGTTCTCTCCCAACCCCTACCTGGCCGAGCACGATCCGGCAGTTTATCTGGGGATGGGCCTGACCGCGGAGAATGTGGCCCGCCAGTTCAAGGTCAGCCGCGAGGAGCAGGACGCCTTCGCCTACCGCAGCCACCAGAACGCGGTCCGGGCGCAGGAACAGGGCTTCTTCACCGACGAGATCGTGCCGCTGGAGGTCGAACTCGTCGAGTTGAGCAATGGCAAAGAGCGGCGCAAGACCGTGACCTTCGCGCAGGACGAGGGGCCGCGGCGCGATACTTCGCCCGAGGCTCTGGCCAAGCTCAGGCCGGTATTCCATGTCAAGGGCACGGTTACGGCTGGCAACAGCTCGCAGACCAGCGATGGCGCGGGGGCGGCGGTGGTGATGAGCCGCGAGAAAGCCGAAGCCCTGGGCCTCAAGCCGTTGGCGAAGTTCATCACCTTCGCGACCGGCGGCGTTCCCCCGGAGATTATGGGTATCGGGCCGACGGTCGCCATCCCCAAAGCGCTCAAGCTGGCCGGACTCACGTTGCAGGACATCGATCTGATCGAGCTGAATGAGGCGTTTGCCTCGCAGGCGTTGGCGGTGGCGCGCGAGCTGGGTATCGATATGGACAAGCTCAACGTCAACGGCGGCGCGATTGCGTTGGGTCACCCGCTTGGCGCGAGCGGCGCGAAGCTGACGGTGCAATTGCTCAACGAGATGGAACGCCGCGAGTCGCGTTATGGCATGGTCACGATGTGTATCGGCGGCGGCATGGGCGCGGCGGGGATCTTCGAGCGCCTGGCGTAGTTTTCTTCAGCACAATAGGCCGTACGCGACGCCTGGCGCCGTGTACGGCCCATAAGATCCGCTTTGCCTCCGGCAGGGTGGATTTTTAGAGCGGGCGTGGCGGAGCCGTGCCCGCTCTAAGAGCCTGTCTGAAAAGAGATATGGAGTGCGGCAGCCATGCTGCCGCGCGCAAGCATGGCTGCCGCACTCCATATGCCGACGCGCCCGTTTCTCGCTGCAATCAAGCGCCGAGCCAGTATTTGCTGGCTCAGACGGCTTTCAGAGCTGGTCTGAAAAGCCCCCATGAAGACCTGACCGGTGCGGCATCCGCAGTCCTTGCATCCTCCAAACAGGCCAAAGCGCCGCACCGGTCAGGTCTAGGGCTCGGGTTCAAACCTGTTCTGACAGCTACCGATTGAAGACTTGTAGTTCCGCCGCGCGCACAGTCTCATCATGCACGCTGCCTTCAGCGCAGTCTGTGACATTGCGGGGATCATTATCCTGATCGCCGGCGTAGGCGGGTGCGCCGGTACACTGGTTGCTGACAACCCGCAATTGTACATGGCTGGCCAGGGTCGTCGGGATCTCGAATGAACGCAGTTGCATATCCCGCGCGCGTGGCCGGGGAGCCTTGGCGGGGAAAGCGTCAGTCGGGCTGGTGTAGACTTTTTGGAAGTGCTCATCTTGGCTGCAATCGATACCAGCGCGCGCCTGGCAGGCCCAGAGCTCGAATTGGCGGAGCGAGGTGAACCTATTCTGCGTGCCGGTGTCGCCTTCAGGATCGTTCCGATCGCGGGAGCGCAGCAGCGCGCTGACTTGAATCCGCCGAATCGCGTGCGTTGGCTGGCTGGGATCGAGGCGCACCGTGACCTGTTTGCCCGCAACCGGCGCGTTATTGAGCGAGGCCCAGTTGCTGGCTTCTGTATCGTCAATCAGCGCCGCGAGGTTGACGCCATCGCCGCTGGCCGAGGCGCCGCGCGCGCTTGACGCGAGGTTGGGCAACAGTAAGCCGTTGGGGACAACCTGGGTCCGATTGGGGCGAATGCGTAGCCGCGCCCGTGTGTGCCCGTAGCCCGGCGCTTGGATCACGACATCATAGATGCCAGGAACCATACGCACCTCAGTGCCCCGTGGCGTTGCCGGGTCCGTATCGGCGACCGGCGTCGTGCGCGCCTCGTAGTGGCCAATAAAGAGTTGGGCGTTGGGAATGATATTTCCCTTGAGGTCTTTCGGTTCGAAAACGACGGCGCCCTCATTCACATACGGCGACACAAAGCTTGGTGTTGGCGTGACATCCTCCGAAGAGGTCATCACCGCGCCTGCACCGAAACCGCGACTGGCAAAGACGGTCCAGAGCAGATCCTGGTTTTGGCCGTTGAAACGAACCTGATCGGCGGCAAGCATGGCGTCGCGGGCATCGAGCATGGTTGGCCGGCTATCCGCCATCAGCAGCCAGGCGTCGAAGACCAACTGGATCCAGCGTCGGTTGCCGGGGCACTGCTCGACCGGCGTTCGACCCTCGGCGCAGGAGAATTGTAATTCGTCGTCGCCGCTGCCATACCGTCGATTCATCGCCTCGCGGATCGCGAAGTTCACCGCGCTCCAGATTTCACCATCGGCGTGAACTTGGGTTTGCAGTGAGCATGTCCAAGAGTTGCAGACGAAATCGTAACCGATGTTGCTGAAGTTGAGCGGGCTCTCATTCATCGCGTAGTTGCGAATGCCGGTCTGGTGGTTGTTTGTCGCGTATGCCCCGACCGCATACGGATTCTCATCGCCCATCGGCGCGAGGCCGTATTCGTTCAGCACTTCCATTGCGACCAGATCCGACCAGCCCTCGCCCATTGCGCGCGAGTTGGAACCGGACAGCCCGCGATCGGGGCCGGCGACCATGCGATTGGAGATGGCGTGAGTATACTCGTGGCCGATAATGCTCATATCATAATCGCCATCGACGCATGGCCCATAGAAGCTGCCTGCGCGCGGTTGCCACAAATACATGTTGGTAATTGGCGCTACGCCATCCCGCGGGGTGATCTGGTTGGCGTTGTTGCGCGCTCTGAATTGGGGCGGGCCGCCGGATACGCCGCCGGCTTGAGCATTGCCTTGCTCGGGGTCGTTTTCCGCGCCGCCACGGCCAAAGTTGTAGGCTTGCAGGTTGAACGTCTCTTCGGTGAAGCCTAAGTTGTAAGACCAGTCGTGCAAGAGATTGTGCATGGCGAAGAGATTGGCGCGCGCCGCGTCAATATCATTGCGCGCCGGTGATGTAAATGTGGTGTCCGGGTTGCACTTCTCGACCGCCCATTGATTGGTCCAGGGATAGGAGTAGTTGCGATCTGGGCGCGGCGTGGCCGGTTCAGTGCCGACTGTGCTACTGAAATTGCTGTTCCATTTATGGAAGACCCTGGCATTATTGCCGATGGTGGTGAAGGTTGGTTCGCCGGTGCTCGCGTCAACATCCCAGGCAAACGGTGATGCGACATACTGGAGGATGCGCTGGCATTCGGCGGCGTCGGTATGCTTGGTACACCACTGCGCGCGCGTGTCTTCGGAAGAGAGATCCAGGGAGGGAGCGTTCGGGAAGACTTTCCAGCGGGGATTTTCCGGATCGAAATAATCGACCAACCCCTCGCGGAGCAAGACGCTGTTCGTTTGGGCGTCCACGAAGGTTGTAAACGCCAATGGCTCGGCGGCGTTATCGATCAACGTAATTTCCCACGCGACACGAATGCCGTCCAGCGGTGTGGGCGCCGCGACTAGGCGGACGCTAACATCGTTGCTGAAGCCAGCGACCCGGAAATGGCGCGTATCATCGTGCGCGGCTAGCTCTGTAATCTGATCGGGGCGCACCGGCTGCCCCGCATTGGCGGCAGCAGTGATGATCGCGTCCTGCGCAGCGATCGCGGCGATAGCCGGCGGCGGCGTGTCTGCATCGCCCGCGATGGAGGAAGAGGCGTACACCACGGCGGCGTCGCGCACCCCAACCGCCAATAAGCCATCGACGCCCGCCGGCAGGTCGCCGAAGCGCTGGCGGAACAGGATCGCACGCCCCTGGCTGAGCGGCACACTATACACTACTTCCAGATCATCAACGCCTTGCTCCGACAAGCGGAACATTGCGCGGTTTTGCTTAGTCCAGGCGCGGGCGACAGCGACCGGATCACCGCTAAACCCCGAGGCCAATACACCGGTGTCGCTGCTCAGTGAAGCGGGTGTGCCGAACATATTCCAGCGCACGCGCACCCCTGGCTGAGCGATGGTGGCGCGCTGCTGCGCCGCTGGTGCGCGGACGCCGCGCCGATTGTCGAGATCTTCTTGGTTGTGGCTGTGCTCGCCTTGGAAGTGATGCTGATCGTCGTCGCGATGAGGCGGGTTGGCGCCGGCGTTGCCGAGCGATGCGAGGGTCATAACGGCAATCGTGAACAGTGCGATAAAGGCTCGGGTGGTGCGGTTGTGTAAGAAAACGCTTTTGAGTCTGCCAAAAGAGGCTTCGATCCGGTGGTTGGGCGGCTCTCGGTCCATAAGTTGTTCCCCTTGTGTGAGTGAATGACAACGCACGAATGTTGACGAACGTACACGGACTATTATTACAACGAGACATGTCATTCTGAACCCTTCGGCGAGCTGGTCCTGAGCGCAGTCGAAGGGCTCAGGACTGGCGAAGTGAAGAATCTCCTGGTCAACAGATGCGAGACCCTTCGCTGCGCTCAGGGTGGCATCCTCGGCAGCGTTCCAAAGCGCTGTGATTGTAAGTCTCGTTGTAGTACTCTACTGATAGAGCGGATTGCATGCTCGATACACCGAGTAACGCGCTGCGTTAATCAGTCGACATAAAGCTTGCATGCCGCCATAACGATGGGTCATCTGATCGCTAGGGAGGCGCAATATGCCGCTATCGAAGCAAAAATATAGCTCTCAACAGATCAATCCAAGTCCATCTCAAATTCTACCGATGCGCTGTAGGGGCGTAGCAATATGCTCAGTCGCATCGAAGAATGGAGCGTAGCGGGTTGAATGCACAGGGTATGTAGTTGTCAGATGTAGGACAGTACTATTATAAGTCAAAATGAGGTTAATGGGAAGAAGCCAATCAATACAGATGGAGAGAAATTGTTGATTAGAAAGGTCTACAACGCGATAACAGCAACGGAGAGTGTTTGAAAATGGCAAAACTGTAATGTAGATTGTTTGATTTTGCCTGTCTGGTGACTGTCATAATGTTGTTGGCCGGTCACCGGCGGTCAGGATCGAGCAGCTAACGAGGCGGTAAGCAGAGCGCTTGCCAGCCCCACTCACCCTCATACCTTGCATTGATCAACAGGAGCAATCCGCGCACAATCGCGCCGCGAACGTTCTCATCAACCGGCAATTTCACGCTGCATGTTCCGTTTTTGCTACAGCTTCACCTGTGCGCAAGCTCAGCGGCGTGACGCAGAGCGGCAATCTCGCTCCGATGCTCAGCCTCGTGCTGCAACAGGTGATGAATCACCCATTCCGGTGTGACATCATAATTTGGCAGGTGGCGTATACGGCGAAAATCGGCGAGACTCATCGAGCGAAAAATGCGCAGCACCTCGGCGCGAACTGCATCGAGCCGCTGCAGGTGTTCCTCAAGGCTGACTCCCGGCACATGGGTGAGATAACCCTGGCTGTCGCGGTCAGCATGCGGGAATAGGGCCATGATCGATGCAGGGTAGTCCTGCTCCAATACTTCTGCGTAGAGCCAGTCTGCTTCGATGAGAGCAATGTGGTAGAGCAAGCTGCCGATACTGTTTCGGGCCAAGCTGGTATCATCCGGCAACCAATCGATTGAAGCGGGAAGAATGTTCTCGATGACCGTTTTGGTGCGTTTACGGGAATCTTCAAGCGCCCACAACCAGGAGCTAATCATCGGTTCGGCGGATAAAATCTGGTCAACCGCCAACGTGCTTCGTTCAGGCATAGCATCCTTTTCCTTTGCTTATTACTTTATGGGTGGCAGTATACGTTGTTTAGCCTGGCCTGGCATCGGTCTGGCGTTGGAATACGGGCTCAGATTTGTTGAGGTTGGGCTATCGTCCGGTCGCCCCTCTGCCGCCATCACGCGCCGATCTGTCGGCTTCGGTTCTTTAAGGTTCGTCGCTATGTGACCGGTGTTGGTGTGGCTTGGAGCCGTACGTCACGTGGCTCTCTGCTGTTTAGGTACACCAGTGACGTGTGGCAAGGGGTGTGGAAGTGACCGCACGCCCGGCGCCGTGCTGGTCGATAGCGAGCCGCCGCCAAACCGCGGGCGCAGCCGCGCCCACTGGAACTGTGTGTTGGGCAACCTGGCTTTTTGGCTGTGCTCGCCTGTTAGCTCGTGCTTTCGTCGATCATCGCTCGTACATGGACTATATTATTCCTACGGTGCGATAGCAGGTACCTGCTCGACTGCCGTTTGACTGATGCGACGACCCATCGTGAGTTGTTGCTGCAGTTCTCCTGCCAAGTGGGCGTAAGCGGAGTCCGGTTCGACCCCCAATGCGTCCAGCAGTTTGCTGAAGAAGCACCGCGCTGCCGTTGCGGCGGCAATATCGAAAATGTCGGTATCGGTAAGTCCATATTGACGTAAGTGTTGGATGTCCTCTCCTGTCAGCGATGCGGCATCGCGGACGATGTGTTCTGCAAACGACATGATGGCGACATCGACGGGGGCGAGGTCGGCGGTGGTGAAATTATCCACGATGGCGGTTAGTTGCTCTGGCGGGTAAAACTGCTGGCGCAGGATGGCGCCATGGGCCAGCATACAGTATGAACTATGCAAAGCACGAGCGGCTGCCAGTGTAATCAGTTCATACTGGCGGGCGTCAAGATTCGTCCGAATACTGCCAATCAGGTTGCCCCATGCCGCCATGATGAGTGGGCGATGGCTAAAGATCTTTGCGTAATTCGGAACATAGCCCGCATCAGTTTGGCTCTTCTCGTACATTGTTCGTACATCGTCGCTTGCATCATGAACCGGTACAGTTGTGATGAAAGCCATTGATTCCCTCCTTCTGGTTGAGATCGCTGTGAGCATCTGCTTGATCGCCATCGATTCACCATAGCGATGCGGTAGCGTCGCCTCCTCGTCTCATCGCCTCACCGCCTCCTTGCTAGTTCTGCTGGAACACCGCGAACTGTATATCTTCGCAGTGATTTGGCCCCGGTGTGCCGTCGCCATAGCCGGGATGATCGGGCGTGACGTTGTTGCAAGCGCCGGCAAAGGTCAGGATCTGGTCGTTAATACGGCCAGGGAGCGCCTGGCTGTGGGTGCGCACAACCATGTGGATTTCCGCGCCGGTCGGGTCGATCAGCCCATTGCCGAACCAGCCGCGCGGCATGTTGCCCTGATAGAGCCGCGCCGCAAAGCGACCGCGTCCGTTCGGCCCAATAACGCCGCCGTCAGCGTGGTGGATCTCGGCTTGCACCGCAGGGATGAACAGGTCGGGCTCGCCGCACTGGGAGATGTTGGGTATGCCGTTCTGGCACGCGGCTGGGTTATTGAAGATGACCCACCAGATCGAAATGGCATCGCCGGGCATGAGGTCGCCGGTGTTGAGTCGCATCTGCACCCCGCCAGCATTGGTCCACAGATGAGCTTGTGCTCCCGGCGCCGGCTCCAACCCGAAGGTATAGACCATGCTGCTGAGCTGGCGGGCGCCCCAATTGGCCGAGGCGGTAGCGACCGTACCGGCAATCATCAGGCCAACCAGAGTAGAGATAACCAGAGTCTTTTTCATAACGAACCTCACTTTGTTTATACTCGTGACATATGACCAAATGAACCGTGACGAGCCAGTACGCCCGTTGGGGCGCGCCTCGTGCGGCATAGTCAACGTGAGGCTGGGGTCGGGTTGGAACGTTTGGTTGATCATTAAGCCTCACACCTAGCCTAGAGCAACAGCGTTTCCACGAGCGTTTCCGCCACTGTTTTCGCTTGACATAGCAGAACATGCCTCGCGTTTACCTAACCAACTTGCAAATGTTCGCTTTTTGACGATGCTTCGACGGCTGAGATGGAGCGTGTCCAATGTGTGAAGGAATGCGACTCGCCGGCGCCGTGATGTTGCATTTCCGACTATGTGAGGATGCCAGATTGAGCCGATCTGCGTTACACTATGAACAGTGCGATATTTCTGAGACGTTAGCAGGTTGGAAGGTTAGGACGTTAGCAGGTTGGAACGTGCCAACTTGTCAACCTGCTAACGTTAGGAACGGCTATTGGCTCTTCTCGTGTTAGGAGCATTGCGATGTTATTGCTCACAGCGCTCGGTCCGTTGCACGTAGCGCTCGACGGCAATCCGCTCCACTTTCGTACCAACAAAGCCCAGGCGCTGCTGATCTACTTAGCCGTTGCGGCAGCGACCCAGCCCGCCGCCGCCCATCGCCGCGAGGCGCTGATGGAACTGTTGTGGCCGGGCTTACCGCTGTCCTCGGCCCAGGACAACCTGCGCCAGACCCTCTACCAACTGCGGAAGACGTTGCCCGCCGTGCCGTCCTGCGTTGGCGGTGAACCCGTTCCCCTGCTGCTCACCGACCGGCAGACGGTGCAGCTCAACCCGGCCTGCGCCTACGATCTCGACGTGGCGACCTTCCTTCGCCTGCTCCGTGATGATCCCACGCCAACGATGTTGGCTCAAGCGCTGACCTTGTATCGGGGCGACTTCCTGGCCGACTTTTACCTGGCCGACAGCGACACTTTCGAAGCCTGGGCTGCCGCCCAGCGGGCGACCCTGCACCGCCAAGCCCTCGACGCGCTGGATCGGATGACCGCCACGCTCCTCGCACAGGGGGCGTATGACCAGGCCGAAGCCTACGCCCGGCGGCAGATCGAGCTGGATGAGCTATGCGAAGGCGCGCATCGCCAGTTGATGATCGCTCTGGCCCGCCGTGGCCGCCGGCGGCAAGCCTTGGCGCAGTATGCAACCTGGCGCCAGTTGTTAGCCGATGAATTGGGCATCACGCCTTCTACCGAGACGGTGATGCTGTATGAACGCATCCGCGACCAAGCGCCGGACATGCAGTTGCAGGACCAAGGGCAAAGCGTAGCGTCCACCACGCCAGAAACCACACTTGCTGTACGTCTCTCTCGTCCGCTGCGGCACAACCTACCGGCCCCGTCCACATCCTTCGTTGGGCGTGAAGACGAATTGGCCGCTATCGCCCAGCGCCTCGCGGACCCAGGCTGCCGCCTCGTAACGCTCATCGGGCCGGGCGGGATCGGCAAGAGTCGCTTGGCATTACAAGCAGCAAGCGACCTGGTACAAAGCGGCGGCGGATTGTTTCGTGACGGGGTTTATCTGGTGCGCTTGGCGGCAGTACCGTCGATGGATCACTTGATACCGGCGATAGCGGCGGCGATCGGTTTTGCCTTCGCGGGTGTGCGTGATCCAACTGCCCAGTTGCTTGCCTTTTTGCAGGCGAAAGCCATGCTCCTGGTGTTGGATAATATGGAGCACCTGGCCCACGTGGCGACAGGCGTAGCCGATCTCCTTCAGGCGGGGCCAGGACTCAAGGTGTTGGTGACATCGCGGGTGCGACTCAATCTGTATGAAGAGTGGCTTATCGAACTGCCGGGGTTAGGGGCGCCCGAGCATGCGATGGCAGGGGATGTGGCGCATTATGATGCGATCAAACTCTTCATCCAGCGGGCGCGTCAGGTCGTCCCGGACTTTTCGTTGGCAGCGGATACCCAGTCGGTCGTACAGGTGTGTCGATTGTGTGCGGGAATGCCTTTGGGGATTGAGTTGGCCGCGAGCTGGGTAAAGACCTATTCGTGTCAGGAGATTGTGACAGCGATCCAACGCGATCTCGATTTCCTCAGCACGAACCTGCAAAACATCTCCGCGCGTCATCGCAGCCTGCGCATCGCGTTCGAGCATTCGTGGCGGCTCTTGGCGGACGAGAGCCGCGCCGTGTTTGCCCGGCTGTCGGTTTTTCGCGGCGGCTTTGACCACGCAGCAGCCTTGGCGGTTGCTGATGCTTCGCGTGGTATTCTGAGTCGCCTGGTTGATAACTCGATGGTGCATCGCAGTGCCGGGCGGTATCAGGTTCACGAGTTGCTGCGCCAATTCGGTGAGGAGAAACTCGCTGAACTTGACCCGGATGCGGTGAACCGGCGCCATGCCGCATACTATGGCGCCTATCTCCAGCAGCGCGAACATGCGATGAGGACCGTGCAGGAACCCGTCGTGCTGGGCGAGATCAAAACGGAACTGGATAACATCCAGGCGGGCTGGCGTTGGGCCATCGCCAGTCTGAACAGTGTGGCGCAGAGCGAAACGACCCTCAATCTCATTTGCCATTATGCGCCGATGCTAGCCTATTTCTATGATCGCCAGAGTCGCTTTCACGAGGGCGTCACCATATTCGAACAGCCCCGCATGTCGCTAACGGCTGCCTGGCAAAAATCCGCTGACTCTGATCCGCTGGTCACACAAAAGCAAACAACCCTGGCCCAGTTGCAGGTGCGTGAGGCCACTTTGCGCTTTCGGTTGGGGCAGTTTGTGCCGGCTGAACAGCTCTTGCAGGAGTGTCTGCCCGTGTTGCGTGCGGTTGCCCAGCATCACGAGACAGCTGAGGTTCTGGTATGGATGGGAATGATCTACGTGCGCAAGGGCATGTACGAGCAGGCGACCCGCTGCCTTCACGAGAGTTTGGCGCTCTATCGCCAGATTGGTGAGCACCACGCCAGCGCCGAGGCGCTCACTGGCCTTGGCATGGTAACTATGAGTCAGGGGTGCTTTGCTGCGGCCCACATCTTTTTCGAGCAATGCCTGGCTATCTATCAGGAAAGCGGCTATCAGCGCGGGATTGCCGGTACCCTGAGCAATCTTGGATCAAATGACATCTGGAGCAAACAATACGCCCAAGCCAAACCCCGCTACATAGCGGCCTTGACCGCTGCTAGGGCGGCAAGCGACAATTTGAAAACCGCTGTTGTGCTCAGCAACCTGGGGAGCATTTCGCGAATCCTGGCCGACTATGCCGAGTCGATCCGCTTCTACGAGCAAAGCTTAGAGATGTTTCGTGAGATGGATGAACGGCGTTGGATAGCTGCCAGTCTCAATGGCCTGGGGCTGACCCTTCTCGATACCGGCGATTGCGTTGGTGCGCAGCAGCATCTCCAGGAAGGCTTGGTAATTGCAACAGCGATCCACAGTGTGCCCGACGCGCTGGATAGCATGGCGGCTCTGGGTGAATTGTTGGCCCGAGGGGGCGCTCAATCGCAAGCGGTTGCTGTGTTGAGCTTCGTCACGCACCAGACGATCACCAAACCGTTGGCGCGGGACCGGAGCGAGCACGTTCTGGCGCAACTCAAAGATGAACTGCCGACAGCGGTGTGGGAAGCCGCGTGGGAGCAGGGCAAAGCGCAGACCTTAGCGGCGATGACAAACGAATTGATGGAACGTTGGCAGGCTGATTCGTTCGAACGTTGGCAGGTTAGAACGTTCGAATGTTAGCAGGTTCAAGCATGCAACCGGGTCAACCTGCGAACCTGCTAACTGGTCAACATATGAGCTTACTTTTTCCCCGGATCACGCGATTTGGCGCCCTGGCTCGGTTCTTGTGAGCTGGCTTCCCGCGTCAAACCGCCAACCGCGTCGAGTGCAGATTGGGCAAAGTCACGGTGCATGTCTGCCACAGCATGCACGAAATTGCTGGTTGCCTTGCGCATTCCTGGCCGCATCTCCTCAGGGAGAAAGGCGGAGGGCCAAGTAAGCGCGGCCACGCTGAAGCGCACGAAACTTTCCCCGAGATCGGAGGACGCTGCGATAACGTCATCATCCTGGCGCGGGGTGCGACTGCGGCTGGTGTTCTCATCTTTAGATTCTGCCATCTCACTACTCCTTAATTCGTAATGGCAAGCAATTGGCGATGCTATTGTAGTACATTATGCGGAAATTTCAACAAGCGTCTTGCGCATGTAGGGCCGCGTCAAAGTTGGAAATCAGCCGTAGGCGAGCTGCCGAATCACTTGCCAGATTGTCTCAGATCTGGGATGAATCTGCTTCCATGTGTGTCATCTGCGTGCGATTGCAGGTCTTTGACGTCGCCCTATTCCGGATGTGCCACAGTTGCGTAGGGGCGCTGCTTTATCGGCCTGGATGATAGTCGTCATCGTTGACCGCGCCGCCGGCATTGGGATCGAAGCCGTTCGGCCAGAGCGTCTTGGCGTTGTATTCCGCCCAATTCACATTGACATCGGTCAACGTGGCATGCCGCAGGTCCATCGCACGAAGGCTGGCCCCAAAGAGAAATGCCTCGCTTAAATCAGCGTGCTGCGCGTTCGCCCCTTGCAAGTCGGTGTGCAGCAGATCTGCCCCGACAAGACGGGTGTGCAACAACGAAGCGTCACGCAGACAGGCGTCGAAGAGGCTGGCTTGGCTGAGATCGGCGTCGCGCAGATCGGCGCCGCGCAGGTTACAGTTGCTCAGGTTGGCGCCACGCAAATCGGTGCC
>JAKSDJ010000915.1 GCA_022360155.1 Chloroflexales bacterium
CTTGCTCAGCGCGAGCCGCCTCTTGCTCAGCGCGAGCCGCCTCTTGCTCGGCGCGATCTTCCGGGGTTGGCAGCAGTTTCCCCTCGCTGTTCCACCAGCGCAGCCAGGGCAGCTCCTGACTCTGGTAGGCTCCGCGCCAGATGCCTAACTCCACCCCAAGCGGCGCAATTGGGAAACGCCCCCATTCATTGGCCGGCAACAGTTCAAAGCGATCCTCGATCAAATGGTAGACCTCGACGCTGGCCTTCTCTACCTCGTAAATCCCGTAGAAGGCAGGGCGGATCACCTGTTCATAAATCCAGAATTTGCCGGTCATCGGCGTGCGGTCGCGCTCCTCGCCACCGTCGCCGGAGACGAACTCAAGCACAATCAGGGGCGCGATGTGCTCCTGCCACATCACGTAGGAGCGGCGCACTTTGCCATCGAGCAGCGGCGGCACATTGGGCACGTAAAACCAATCTGGGGCGACAGCGCCGCGCTCGGGCGGATCGGTCAATCGCCAGTAGATGCCGCAATCCTGGCCGATAGCGTATTGACCGTCGGGATGCCGCCGGTCGAGTATGGGCCGAATTGAAACGGTGAGCAGAATACTTTGCGGATGTTCTTGAAAGTTTTTCACAAAGGTTCCGTCAGTCTCGGGCAACTGCGTATGGTCAGGTAAGGTCACTGCTTCTGGTTGAGCCAGTGTTGCCGTTGCATCCATAAGGCTCCTCACTCATGTTGGGTCTCTATCGATCTGCTGCTCATCATGATACCATATTCACCCGGTCGAACACCGGCCCCGCTTTCCCCACCAGCGCGGGCAAACTCTTGCCCATCTGTTCGCTCAACCAGTTGGAGGCGTCGAGTAGCGCCGCCAGATCGATCCCTGTTTCCACGCCCATCCCGTTGAACATGTGGACCAGATCCTCGGTCGCGATATTGCCCACCGCGCGCGGCGCAAAGGGGCAGCCGCCGATACCGCCCAGCGCCGCATCGAAGCTGCGTATCCCCGCTTCCAGTGCGGCATAGGCGTTGGCGTAGCCGGTATTGCGGGTGTTGTGAAAGTGGACAGTGACGGTCGGGCGACTCGCAACTGCTTCGCCCTGAGCAGTGTCAGGGTAGAGCACGGCGATCAGTTCGACACAGAGCCGATGCACCTGACTCGGCACGGCCATCCCCGTCGTATCGGCCAACACAATCTCGTCGGCGCCCAGGTCGACGAGTTGTTGCGCAATCGCCAGCACCTGCCCCGGCGTGACGTGGCCGGTGAAGGGGCAGCCAAACGCCGCACCGACGGCAACGCCAAACGCCGCATTGTCAGCCCGCGCCCGCGCGGCAATCGCGGCGAAATCGGCGAGAGACTGGGCGACGCTGCGCCGGAAGTTCGCCTGGTTGAGCGCCTCACTCGCCGCCAACACCAGCCGCACCTGGCGCAGACCTGCCGTCGTCGCCAATTCGTAGCCGCGCATATTGGGAACAAGCGCGGTAAAATGCTTGGGATGCTGCAGCCTTACCCGTTCAAGCGTTAAGCGCGCCACATCATCCATGCCCGCCATCTGCGGCACTTGCTTGGGATTGACGAAGGAACCAATCTCGATCCGGGGCAGGCCGGCCTGCGCCAGCTTCTCGATCAGCGCAATGCGAGTTGCGACCGGCAATATATCCGGCTCATTCTGTAAGCCATCGCGCGGAGTAACGTCGATAATCGAAACGTGTGTCATTAAGAGCCCCGAAGCTTGCGCGATGCGGACCAGCAATCACCGCAGTAATCGCCCAATCCGCAGATCGCGCAGGCGTCATTCACATAGATGTCTTTCCTCAAAGCGCCGCTGCTGCGGCCTGGACTGCCTTGATAATGTTCTGGCAGCCGGCGCAACGACAAATGTTACCGCTGATTGCCCGCCGAATATAAGCACCACGAGGATCGCTGTTTTCGGCCAGCAGTTCGGTAACGGTCAGGATCATTCCAGGCGTGTAGAAACCGCACTGGAACCCGTATTCATCTCAGAACGCCTGCTGAATCGCCTGGAGTTCGCCGTTCTGCGCCAGTCCTTCAACAGTGGTAATCGCGCACCCATCGACACTGCACGCCAGCGCCGTACAAGACTCCACCACCTACCCGTCTACAAGCATGGTGCAAGTCCCACAATAGCCGTTGAGACAGCCGATATTGGCGCCGGTCAACCCAAACTGCTCATGCACGAGATGGACGAGGAGCGTGCGTGGGTCTACGTTCACCCGCCTCACCTGGCCATTGACGGTGAGCTGAATGGGAATGGCCTCATTGGGATCAATCATTGCTTCTTCTCTATTTCGTGTGCATACAACTCGGCCTCATTGCATTACCTGGACAATCGCCCGCTTCACAACCACGCCCGCACATAGCGAAATGATGGCGGTCTCATAAACGTCAGATAACCTTCTTCTCGCGCAATTCGTCTATACGCTCGACGCTCATTCCCAGCAAGCCGGTGAATATTTCCGCATTGTGCTGGCCCAACTCCGGCCCAGTCCAATCGACCCCGCCGGGTGTTTCGCTCAGGAAGGGAAAGGCGTTCTGCATCTTGACCTCGCCGAGCAATGGATCGGCGACGCCAATGATCGCCTGGCGAGCGGCAAAATGCTTGTCACTCAGCATCTCTTTCGCCGTATAGATCCGTCCCGCCGGGACGCCGTGCTCGTCCATCAAGCCCTGCAGTTCATCGGCGTTGAAATCGACCGTCCACGCGGCGATCAGGTCATCGAGTTCGGCCTGGTTTTCGCCGCGCGCCTTGTGCGTTGCATAGCGGGGGTTGCCGGCCAGGTCTGGCTGGCCCATCGCCGCCGCCAGGCGCTTGAAGATCGCATCGGCATTCGCGCCGATGGCAAACCAGCCGCCGTCGCGGGTCGGATAGATATTCGAGGGCGCGACATTGGGCAGGATGTTGCCGGTGCGTTCGCGCAGATGACCGGTGAGTTGGTACTCCGGGATCATGCTCTCCATCAAGGCCAGCACGCCTTCGTAGATGCCAATATCGACGATCTGCCCCTGACCGCTGCGCCCGCGCTGGTGCAGCGCCGTAAGCGCGCCGATAGCCGCAAAGGTTGCCGCGAGCGAGTCGCCGATGCTAATCCCGATGCGCGTCGGCGGGCGGTCGGGGAAGCCGGTGATCGAGCGAATCCCGCCCATCGCCTCGCCGATGCTGCCAAAACCGGCTTTGTCGCGATACGGCCCGCTCTGTCCAAAGCCGCTGACGCGCACCATAATCAGGCCTGGATTGTGCGCGCGCAGGGTCTCGTAGTCCAATCCCCAGGCTTCCAGCGTGCCGGGGCGGAAGTTTTCGAGCAAAATGTCGCTCTGCAAAGCGAGCTCGCGGGCAATCTCCTGGCCTGCAGCGCTGCGCAGATCGAGCGTCACCGATTTCTTGTTGCGGGCCAGGATCGGCCACCAGAGCGTGCACCCGTTGTGGCGGTGGCGGCCCCACTCGCGCATGGGGTCGCCCTTGCCCGGCGGCTCGATCTTGATCACCTCAGCGCCGAAATCGGCCAATAGCTGGCCACAGAACGGACCGGCCAGGAACGCGCCCAATTCAAGGACGCGAATGTTGTCGAGCGGGCGCGGCGGGCGAGTTGGTGTTCCAGTCATAGCATTTCTCTAGACATTCAGGCAGCCTATCTCGTATCCGAATCCTCTGTATTAGCGGCTTCTTCCAGGCTCTTGATCAAAAAATCGCGCCCGCTATAGATATGCTCCTGCATCATTGCCCTGGCCCGTTCGGCATCGCCAATCTGCAAAGCGTGGAGGATGCTGCGATGGAAAAAATTCGAAATCCGCCGCTCTTCGCGGGTGTACCAGTAGAAGGTGCGAAATTGCAGCGGCACATCTACAACCAGCGGCAGGATATCGACCAGGCGCGTGTTGCCGCTGGCTTCGATAATCGTGTTATGGAAGACCTGGTTGTGCTCCACCAAAAAATGCACCTCGGCCTGGCGCGACTCGAATTGCTGCGTTAGCGCCGCCTCAAGCGCGGCGGCCTCGCGTTCAAGCATCACCACTTGTTCCGGGCTGATCCGCTTGGCGGCCTGGTAGGCGGCGTAACCCTCCAAAACGGCGCGCAGGTCGTAGCTTTGGATCAGATCCTCACGGGTGAAGGTGCGCACCACCGCGCCCCGGTTGGGGTAGAGACGGACGAGTCCTTCCGCTGCCGCACGGGTCAGTGCCTGGCGCACTGGCGTGCGGCTCACCCCCAAGTCGCCGGCCAAGCGCTCCTCGATCAGGCGGGCGCCAGGCGCATAGCGACCTTCGATGATCAAGCGGCGCAACTCCAGATAGACTGGGTCTGTCGGCGCCTCAGACAGTGTGTGCGGTTCAGCCATGGCGGATTGTATACAAAATCACAAGCGCACAGGATTTTCCGTTGAGCAGGGTACAGCAAAAACCCGCATCGTCAGGTGCAGAACGGCGAATCTCTCCGCATGCGCAAGGCGGATCGGGCGAACGAATCAGGTCTAAGCAAAAGTATATTTCACGCAGCCCCTAGCGTAGGAAGAGAATCATGCTATGAATAACCTGACCATAGCGACAGCTTCGGTTGATAAGTTGAGAGTTCGTCGGAAATTGTATACGATGATAGCAGCGCAAGAAAGATTTGTCAAGCGGTAGTTAGGCGGATTCATCGCCCTGTGATGGAACGATGATAACGCATATGCACACTGATTCGTCGCAGCCGGATGCCGCTCTGCGTTGAAGAGATTCCAAGAGGATCAAACGATGGGCGCAGATAGACGGATGGGCAGGATTGTGAAGTGTGCATGCCATGATTGCGCGCGGCAGCATAGCTGCCGCATTTCAAGCGTGGAGGAGGGCTTGCAGGGTGCGTTATCAGCCTGCCGCGCTCTTCAACTCAGGACGGAGGTTTGACGCGCCACGCTGAACTCCAGCGATAGCCGACTCTTCGTTTTCCTTGCTCAGATCACGCAGTGTGGACAAATCACGGATACGCTCGGTAAAGAGCACCCCGCTGAGGTGATCGACCTCGTGCTGGATAGCCCAGCCTAGCAAGCCGCCTGCCTTTCGCAAACGCCGCTGTTTGCCGTTGAGATCCTGGTATTCGACCGTCACCCAACTGGCCCGCGGCACATCGCCATACCAACCCGGCAGGCTGAGGCAGCCTTCCTGGCGGATGATTTCCTTGTCGCTCATTTTGACGATGCGCGGGTTGATCAAGACATATTGCTCAGCCGGCTCAACTTCTACCTCAGTGCCATTATCCTGTTTTTCGAACAACGGCGGAATCTCGATGACCGTCAGACAGATCGTCAGGCCAATCTGGGGGGCTGCAAGCCCAACCCCTTCAGCGTCCTGCATCGTCTCAAACATATCAGCAACGATCCGTCTCAGTCCCGTCTGCGGCAGCTTGACCGGACGACATTTCGTTTTGAGAATTTTCTTATCCTCGTCGCTATCGATACGCAATATTCGACGTAATGCCATAATTCACTTCTACCTTGAATTAAACGATTGTTCTCACTGAAAAGCTCTTTCCAAATTATAGCACATGGGCGGGGTCGACATCTACCATCCAACCGGTGAGCGGCCCAAGCGCCGTGAGGATGGGCAACGGGTCGGGTACACGCAACAGCAGATGCCAGCGCCAGCGCCCACGAATCCGGCTGAGGAAGGCGGGCGCTGGGCCGATCAAGCTCCAATCGTCCAGCCGCATCCGCTCAAGCAGTGTCCGCACCCGTTCGGCCAGTTCTGCCGTGGCCCGCTGGCATGCCGCCTCGCTACCGCTCGCATAGACGAAGCGCACCAGTCGGCCAAACGGGGGATAGCCCGTTTGGCGGCGAAAGGCGATTTCCTGAATGTAGAAAGCGTGATAATCGTGTTCTTGTGCAGTCAGCAAGGCATAGTGGTCAGGCGTATAGGTCTGGATCAGGACGTGCGCTCCAGCATTGCGCCGCCCGGCGCGACCGGCCACCTGGGTGATCAATTGGAAGGTGCGCTCACCGCTGCGAAAGTCGGGCAAGTGTAGACTCGTGTCGGCGGCAACCACACCAACCACTGACACTAGCGGGAGATCCAGCCCTTTGGCGATCATTTGGGTGCCGACCAGAATATCGGCTTCGTGACGCAGAAACTGGTCCAGCATGCGACCGTGCGCGCCCTTGCCCTTAACACTATCTCGGTCCCAGCGTAGCGGGCGAGCAGCAGGGAACAAGCGCCGCACCTCCTCTTCGACCCGCTGCGTGCCAATCCCAAAGGCCTTGATCCGTGGGCTGAGGCATTGTGGACAGATGGTCGGGACTATGGCGTGGTAGTTGCACGAGTGGCAGATCAGCAGCGTATTCTGCGGATCGAGCGCAGCGTTTGACTGGTCTTCGGTCGCCTCTTTATCGTAGTGGAGCACAAGCGGCCCGCTGCACGCTGGGCAGGTAATGACGTGACCGCAATCGCGACACATTACGAACGAGGCGGCGCCGCGCCGGTTCAAGAACAGGATCGCCTGCTCGCCGCGTTCGAGCGCGCCCGCCAGGGCGTTCTGCAAGGGCCGGCTAAAGATCGACCGGTTGCCGCTCTGCAGTTCGCGGCGCATGTCGATCAGATGCACGGCGGGCAGCGTCAGCGTCCGGGTGCGCAGCATCCCGTCGGCGCCCAGCGTGCTGCCGACCCGCTCGGGCATGGCGAGCAGGGTGTAGCGTCCCGTCTGCGCCGCATAATAGCTCTCGACGCTGGGCGTGGCGCTACCCAGGATCAGCACGCTGCCGGTCAGTTCGGCCAAACGGCGGGCAGCGTTACGGGCGTGATAGCGCGGGCTGCCATCGTGTTTGTAGGTCGGTTCGTGTTCCTCATCAATGATGATCAAGCCCAGTTCGGACAACGGCGCAAAAACCGCCGAGCGGCTGCCAATCGCCAGGCGGGCGACGCCGCGCCGCAAACGCCGCCACTCATCATAGCGCTCGCCCAGCGAGAGGCCGCTGTGCAGAACCGCTAGTTGGCCAGGGAAACGCGCGGCGAAGCGCCGAACCAGCTGCGCGGTCAAAGCGATCTCGGGCACGAGCACCAGCGCCTGGCGTCCCAGACGCAGCGCCCGCGCAATCGAACGCAGGTAGATCTCGGTCTTGCCGCTGCCGGTCACGCCGTGGAGCAGGAATATATTGTGGGTCTGGGGTTTGGAACTTGAGACTTGAACTGTATCATCAGGCGCTGACATTGTGGTGTTCGGCATCGCACCTTGCGCCTTGTTCCAAGACGCAAACTGATCGAGGGCCGTGGCGATGGGTTCCCACACCTGGCGCTGCCCATTGGTCAGCGGCGGCGGTTGGTCGGGCGGCACACCATCGCCGGCCAGCGGATCGC
>JAKSDJ010000828.1 GCA_022360155.1 Chloroflexales bacterium
CGCCGCCGGCAGCGCCTACGCCGCACCCTGGAGCGCCGCCCGGATCTGCTGGCGCGCAGCGCTGCGCAAGGCTTGCTGACGCCCAGCGACCTGGCGTTTCTCGCTTCGCTCGGCTGGAGCTCGGCGCCCGAGGATTAGGATTGGATGCGAGATGAAAAGAGTCGATAGTTCCCGCGTACGCGGGGTTTAGATGCGGACAGTACCTATGTTCGGAACGAGATGGGCTGCTTCCTGATGCGACTTGTTCCCCTCTCCCATAACCCCCGCGTGCGGGGGATCAAGGGGAGCGGGCTAGGGGGTGAGGGCATGCCGCGCATCCCAACGCTTCAAACGCCGAATTCGCCCATTCGTTCTGTCCACCCCTGCATACGCGGGGATAGTCCCCATGTACGCGGGGATAGCCGATAGATTTGGCATTGAACGGCCATCAGGCTGGATCTCAAGCGCCTGGACAATGCTGCAGCAAGCCCTCTATCGGCGTGTATTGGCGTATATCGGTGGTTCCTTCCCGTCAGACCGTACAACATTGAGCTATGAGCTGTTTGCTACAATGAGTTCAGATGGCGAAAGACAAAAAACGGACCGCAAAACCATCCAAACGCTCAGCTCCAGCGCGGCGGCTCGCTGCACAGCAGATGTATCGTTGCGAAGCCACAGTCGCTGCCGGCCTGGAAGATATTGCGCAGGATGAACTGCGCCGTCGCCTCGGCCCGGATGCTCGCCTCCAGGCGCTCGCACGAGACCAAGTTGAGCCGGGGGTCGTTCGCTTCGACTACACCAGCGATCTGCGGCTCCTGTTGCAGTTGCAAACGGTCATTGCGGTTTTTCTGGTGCGTCAGTTCGCCGTGCCACGGCCCCGCGCCCTCCTGGGCGATGAGCATTTCCGCGCGCTCCTCCAGCAGATCGCAACAGCATGCGACCTGCTGCCCGGCGCAACGTACCAGACTCTCTATCTTGGCGCTGCCGGCTCGGACACGGCGGTGATGGCGCGGCTGAAACAGGAGCTATCGAGTCACACGGGGCTTGCCGTTGCGCCGGATGAGGGAGATCTGCTGATTCGGGTTCGGCGCACAGCCGATGGTACAGGCTGGGAAACCCTGGTTCGACTCTCGCCGCGCCCACTGGCGACCCGTCCCTGGCGTGTTTGTAACATGGAGGGCGCGCTCAATGCGACGGTCGCGCGGGCGATGGCGTTGTTGACGCAGCCCAAGCCAAACGATTGCTTCTTGAATCTTGCCTGCGGCTCGGGAACGCTGCTGATCGAACGGCTTGCCTGCGGACCAGCGCGGCGGGCAATCGGCTGTGATACCGGTATCGAGGCGCTGGCCTGTGCCCAGACCAACCTCATCGCCAGCGGTTACGGTGGCTTGGGTGAGCTACATGCTTGGGATGCTCGCGCGCTGCCGCTCCCTGCACAGAGCGTCGATGCGCTGTGCGCCGATCTGCCCTTCGGCAACCTGGTTGGATCGCACGCAGAGAATCTCGAACTCTATCCGGCGTTGCTCGCCGAGGCTGCGCGCGTCGCCTGCCCCGATGCCTTGTTCGTGCTGATTACCCACGAGGTGCGGCTGATGGAGGCGCTGCTTAACCAGTCCGCTGAGTGGGTGACCGTCGAGGTCCGGCGTGTCACTCTTGGCGGCCTGCATCCGCGTATTTTTGTGTTGCGTCGCCATTAGCTGTGCTGGAGCAACTTGGCGCCAAGCGCCTCGCGGCCTATCCTGCTGGTTTTTTATCGTTGCCCCGGGCCTCGATTTGCGCAATTCTGGTTGCCTCGGCCTGTTCGTGAAATACGGCGGCAAAGGCGTTGAGTACGCGCGTTTCGCGCTGTTCTAGTTCGATAATTCGATCAATGTGACCCTGTTGCACCGTATCGATGCGGCTGATGCCGCGATTCAGGCGTTGCTCTAGTTCACGCAACCAGCCGTCAATGCGTTCGAGCCAGGAGGTGAGTTGGCTCAAGTGTTGCTCATCCATTTCCTGGAGTTCGACCAACCGCTCATCAGATTGGCGTCGCACCTCCTCGATACGCTCCTGATTCATCATGAAGCGCTCGGTCATAATCCGTTCGACGCGCTTGATGTCGGCTGCAATGTCAACCAGTTTGCTGGCTTGCTCAGCGATCTGTCCAGGAATGGCATCGGCGAAGAGATCAATCCGGTGGCGAATCTCGTCAAGATTGCTGATCTTGCTGTTGAGCTCATCGATCGACGTTCGGATATCAACGACCAGTTGTTGGGCCTCGATAACCTGGCGGCGCAGCCCTTGTTTTTCAATCTGGAGCTCATCGCCCACCCGGCGCGCCTCCTGGAGCGCTAGCGCGTCGGCTTCGCGCAGTTGGTCAAGCTGTTCCGTGAGTCGGTGATAACGCTCGTCAACTTCCTTGATCTGCGCCTGAAGAGAGAGTATTTTCTGGTCGTTTTCTTCCTGTTGGTCCAAGCGCGCAAAGATCTGTTCACGATCTTGTTTGCGCGCTTCCCCAAGTTGGTGGATCTGGGCCTGCATTTCGCGAATGGGCGTGACAAATTCTTCGACCTTGACTAGGGCGCCGGCTATTTCTTTGCGCAATGCGATAATATCGCGCCGCGATATGTCAACTGATTGCGACACTTCTTCGGTGTGACGTTCAAACAAGCTTTGGAGCTGTGCAACAGCAGCTTCAGTCTTGCGATTCTGCTCCATGGCCCAGTTGTATTTGTTCGTCTGGTCCTTGAGCATGCGACGCAGCTCATCTATTTGTCCCTGCAGGTAGACAATTTGCGACTGCTCGTGGGCGCGCAGCCGTTCCTCTTCATATTTGGCGGTCAGGTCAGGCTTAGAAGTCATCGCTCTCTCCTTAATGCCAGGTTGTCGAATAAATCCTGGTTGTGTCGATATTCGATGATTAATGACACGAGTTACGCGGTCACCAATCGGCAGGGCGGTTTGGAGGGTTGCAAGCCCTCCAAGAATCCTTTATCTCACCACAGCAGCGGCGGCAGCGCCGCCGCTGCTGTGGTGGGATCGGGGAAGCTGCGCCTCCCCGCTTCCCACCACTGCGTAACTCATGTTAATGATAGCTGTTGTTTGAGAGGACAGCTTGCTTGAGTCAGGCTTGGTCTGATTTCTGCTGCAGCGCGGCGATAGCTGCTGGGAGATCGATATCTCCAGTGTAGAGTGCGCGGCCAACAATCGCCCCTTCGACGCCAATCTCGGCCAGGTGTAACAGATGTTCTATCCCGGCGATGCCGCCGCTAGCGATGATAGCTGGGCCGCCCGGCTGCGTGAGGGCGGCGGTCGCTGCATAATTTGGCTCGGTCAGCGTGCCGTCACGGGTGATGTCGGTATAGATAATGCGTTGAATACCGAGCTGGGCCATCTGGTGGACCAGATCAACTGCTCGCACATCGGCGGTTTCGGTCCAACCAGTCATGGCCGCCTGTCCATCGCGGGCGTCCACACCGACAATGATCCGGTCGCCAAAACGTGTAACGACCCGTTCGACTAAGCTGTGATTGCGTACTGCCGCCGTACCGAGGATGACGCGCACTACACCAAGCGATAAGGCGGCGGCAATGTCGTCGTCCTTGCGCAGCCCGCCGCCCAGTTGAACGGGCACAGCGACGGCCCGCACGATGGCTAAAATGGTGTCGGTGTTGACCGGCCGGCCGGCCTTTGCTCCGTCTAGGTCTACGACGTGGAGGCGTGTTGCCCCCTGATCGACCCAGCGCCGCGCGACATCAACCGGATTGTCACCGTAAATTGTGGCTTGGGTAAAGTCGCCCTGATAGAGGCGTACGCATTTTCCGTCTTTGATGTCGATAGCAGGAATAATTTCCACGGTGCATTATCTCTTGTTTGCTAGTGTCGACAGCTCGCTGTCTGGTAGTGTGACAGGAGAAGCTGCAGCGCTGGCTTGCTGACAGATGGTTACGAAATTCTTGAGCAATTGCAGCCCCCAGTAACCGCTCTTTTCGGGGTGGAATTGGACGGCGGCAAGGTTATCATGCACGACCACACTAGGGAAACGAATGCCATAGTCGGTTTCACCGGCTGCCAATCCAGGATCTATCGGATCGCAGTAGAACGAGTGGACGAAATAGAAGTCGCTACCGTTGGGGATGCCTGCGAACAATGGGTGTTGGGCGGCGGCTGAGGTGTAGCGGACTTGGTTCCAGCCGATCTGCGGCACCTTCTGACCTACCGGCAGCCGGCGCACTATTCCAGGAATGATATTCAGACAGGCGTGCCGGCCAAACTCTTCGCTACTTGCAAAGAGCACCTGCATCCCCACACAGATCCCCAGGAAAGGCCGACCACTACTGATGACCTGGGGTAAGATCGCTGAGAGTCCCAAGTTATCGAGACTCTGCATCGTGTCGCGCGTGGCCCCGACGCCAGGCAGAACAACAGCCGGCGCCGCCTGAATGACGGCAGGGTCATCGGTTACGTGAATAGCTGCGCCAACGTGTTGAAGCGCTCGCACGACATTGGGCAAATTGCCTGCCCCATAGTTGATAACAGCAATCATAAGAGATCCTGTGGCGAGCAATGAACGAAGCGTGTTGCCAGAGTCTTTATACGCTGCTTCATTGTTCGGCTAAGAGCGGATGGCGTTGCTGAAGTGAGGCAATACTCGATCTTACCGTTGTGCCAGGGCTATCGTACCTGCCAATCGGGTCTGGCCCAGGATCGCGCCCCAGTAAGACCTGTAGCGCTGCAACAACACACGCGCCGAGCGCCTTCAGGTCATAGCCTCCTTCGAGCACGAGGAGTAAGCGACCATCGCATAGTTCCCCCGCTAGGTCGTAGAGCATTCGGGTCAATTGCGCATACCCGGTGACCGATAATGCCATTGGACCGAGCGGATCGTTTCCGTGGCCATCGTAACCGGCGGAGACCAGGATCATCTGCGGCTTCCAGCGCCGAACAGCGGGTATGATCAGTTCTGTGAAGACTTGCGCATAGCCCTGATCGCCAACGCCGAAGGGCAGCGGCACATTGAGCGTTGCGCCAATGCCATCGCCGGAGCCTATCTCGCGGCTGTCGCCGGTGCCGGGATAAAAAGGTGCAGCGTGGGTCGAACAAAACAGCACGTTCCCATCGCGGTAGAAGATATCTTGCGTACCGTTGCCATGGTGAACATCGTAGTCGACGATGGCGACGCGCTCTAGTCCGAACTGGTTGAGGGCGTGGTGCGCTGCCACTGCAATATTGTTGATCAGACAGAAGCCCATCGCGCGGTTGTGGGTGGCGTGATGTCCTGGCGGTCGAACCAGGGCGAAGGCATTGTTGCATTCACCACTCAAGGTGGACTCGACGGCGCGCACCGCAGCGCCGGCGGCCAGGGTAGCCGCTTCCCACGACGCGTCAGTCGCATAGGTGTCGAGGTCGATCTGACCTCCGCCGTGTTCGCAAAAGCGCTGAATTGTATCGAGATAAGTCTGGTTGTGGACGGCAGCTAACTCGGCGCGGTTGGCGAAGCGCGGCGCCAATGCCAATACGTCTTTGGAAAGTCCACTAACGCGTAGCGCTTGCTCGATGGCCTGCAAACGTTCAGCTCGTTCCACGTGAAACGGATCGGTATGCGCTGCGTAGCGCGGGTCAGTCAGGATAGCAGTGGTCATGTGCCAGTATCTACCTTATGAATTTCGACGCCAGTGTTGCTGCCTATTGTACCGCAGTTTGGGTGAGTGCGCACATCGTCGCTACGTTTTACGCTAATATGACAGAACTTACGCGATACAAGTCGCTATGTCTCCGGCTACGACCTGATTCGCCTCCGGCAGGGTGGTAGAACCTCTTTTTTGTATCGCGGGCGTGGCGGAGCCGCGCCCGCGATACAAATGATTGCTTGGAGCCACGCTGACATCGGCGATCCAGCGTGTCATACATCGTTTCATACGTGATTCTGTAATGCGCTGGAAAGCAACCACGTAAGTCTTGTAATATTACCGATATGCAGATAGCACGCGACATTGAAGATGTCAAGCGAAAGACGCGATTTGCAGGGCTATATCAACGTCCTGCAATAGCACGCAGATAGCGCAAATATGCGCAGATGATCGCAGATAGCTATAGATGTACGACAGCCGAACAGTTTATCCGTAGCTCATCTATTTGCTGATGTTCCACTGTGACACAGTACGGCGCAGCTTGTTCAAGGACACAGTTTTGTTACACTTTTGTTGAATACCTGCGATACTAACAAGCTATACTGAATACGAAGCATAGACGTCTTGTAAGATTGCTATGAAAGCGGGAGTTATTCGAGTGAAACGCTTATTCCAAGGAAGTGTGGGCCTGACTTTGTTCATGATCGGCGTTATGTTGCTGACTGCGTGTGGCGCTGGTCCGACCGTTGAGGCCCAGTCGCCTCAGGCAGCCCCTGCTCGTGAAGAGTGCCACCTCACTGCGCCTGGCCTGGCCCGGACATTCGCGGCCCAGTGTACAACATTGACCGTCTTCGAAGACCCCAGCGCCCAATTGGGGCGGACAATCGATCTCAATATTGCCGTGCTCCCGGCGATTAGCCGCAACCCTGCCCCTGATCCGCTCTTTCTTCTTGCCGGCGGGCCAGGCCAAGCCGCGACCGAAGCCTTTCTTGGCGCCTTACCTACCCTCCGCCAGGTCAACCAGGATCGCGAGATTGTCTTGGTTGACCAGCGCGGTACGGGCACGTCGAACCAGTTGCAATGTCCTAATCCAGAAGAGACGACGGCATTGACCAGTGCCGCGCTCCAAGACTGGGCTGCTGATTGCCTGGCGCAGATGGACGCCGATCCGCAGTTCTACACGACTTCCATCGCCATGGACGACTTGGACCAGGTGCGCGCGGCGCTGGGCTACGAACAGATCAACCTGTTGGGCGTTTCCTATGGCACGCGCGCCGCGCTGACCTACCTGCGCCAACACCCTGACCGAGTGCGAACAATCATCCTCGACGGCATTGTGCCGCAAGATCTCGCAATAGGATCTACGATGGCCGCCGACGCGCAACGCGCGGTGCAGATCATGTTCGAGCGTTGCGCCGCCGACCCGGCCTGTAACGACGCTTTTCCTGACCTCGAAGCAGTCTTCAATGCCTTGTTGTCTGATCTGGAGCGGCAGCCGGTTGACGTAATACTGCCCGACCCGTTTACCGGCGTACCGATCACAACCCAGCTTACGCGCGATGTCGTTGCAATCACGGTGCAATCGCTCAGCTACGCGCCCGAGAGTGTGGCGTTGCTGCCTTTATTGCTCTACACAGCCCAAGTCGATGGCGATTACAAGCCACTTGCAGCGCAGATGCTGATGATTAGCAATCAGCTCGTTGATAATGTCAGCATCGGAATGCGCTTTGCGGTGATGTGCGCCGAAGATGTGCCGTTCTACCTGGCTGACGCCGCCCTGACCGATGGCACGTATGCAGGCACGTTGTTTGTCGAGCAATTCGCACAGGCCTGTGCGGCCTGGCCGCGCGGCGCGGTTCCAGCTGATTTCAAGGAACCAGTCGGATCGGAGGCGCCAGCGCTGCTCCTGTCGGGCGAAGCCGACCCCGTCACTCCGCCGGCCTATGGGAACCAAGTCGCTGCGACATTCCCGAACAGTCTGCACCTTGTCGCGCCATCGCAAGGGCACAACGTCTTCATGCGCGGGTGTATGCCGGACATCGTCACTGACTTTATCGAACAAGGCAGCGTTGACGAATTAGAAACCGAGTGTATCAGCGGCTTGCAAGCAACGCCCTTCTTTACGAGCTTTACCGGCCCACAGCCGTAGCGTGCTAATGTGTCAGCCTAACGGAGTATGCTCATGATCGAAGCGAGCAGTCTTTATAAATCATTTAACCAGATTGCGGCGGTGAAGGACGTTTCGTTCACTGCTGCGGATGGAAAGATCACCGGTATTCTTGGCCCCAACGGCGCTGGCAAAACCACCACGCTGCGCATGCTCTACACCATACTCAAACCCGACCAGGGCAGCGCCCGTGTCGATGGCCACGACGTAGTGCGCGACACCCGCGCGGCGCAGCGCCGGATGGGGGTGTTGCCCGACAATTACGGGCTCTACTCGCGCCTGACCCCGCGCGAACACATTCGCTATTTTGGGCGCATGCACGGCCTCAAAAACGCGGCGCTTGAAAAACAGGTTGACGACTTGGTCAAACTCCTCGATATGCAGGAATTCGCCGACCGGCGCGTCGAAGGCTTTTCCCAGGGTCAACGGCTCAAAACCGCGATTGCGCGCGCACTCGTCCACCAGCCGCACAATGTGCTCCTCGACGAGCCGACGAACGGCCTTGATGTTATGAGCACCCGTGCGATGCGCACGCTGATCCGCCGCTTCCGCGACGAGGGCAAATGCGTCCTCTTCTCTAGCCACATTATGCAGGAGGTTGCGGCGCTCTGCGACCACATTGTGGTGATTGCGCACGGCGTCACCGTGGCCGATGGCACGCCCGACGATCTGCGCCAAAACACTGGCCAAGCCAACCTGGAAGACGCCTTTGTCGCCGTCATCGGCTCGGAGGAGGGATTGATGTTATGATCGAGCAGATTGGCATTGTGTTTCTGAAAGAACTACGCGACAACCTGCGTGATCGTCGTTCGCTGACCATGGCTGTTATCTCAGCATTTATTGGCCCGCTGATGCTGGTTGGTCTGTTTACATTCATTGGCCAGATGAATAGCCAACAGGCCGAAGCGCCATTGGAGTTGCCGCTGGTTGGTGCGGAGTATGCGCCGGCGTTGGTGGCTTTTCTCCAGCAACACAATGTCGACATTCAACCAGCGCCGCTTAATCCGCAAACTGCTGTGCGCGACGGGACGTATGATCTGGTGCTGATTATTTCTGAAGGGTACGGCGACAGTTTTACGGCTGGCTTGCCGGCGACAGTACAACTGATTTCGGATAGTTCGCGTCAGACCGCCCAGGTGCCCATCAATCGGGCGATGGATTTGCTCGAAGCCTATGGTCGGCAGATGGGTGCGCTGCGCCTACAGTCGCGCGGGATTAGCCCCAGTATCGTGACGCCCCTGACGATCGAAGACATAGATGTGTCAACGCCGCAGAGCCGGATTGCCCAACTTCTCAATATCTTGCCCTATTTTATCCTCTTTGCTATCTTTCTGGGCGGCATGTCGATTATTACCGACACTGTCACTGGGGAACGTGAACGAGGTTCGCTCGAACCGCTGCTGATCAACCCGCTCAGCCGGGCAGAATTTGTGCTGGGCAAAATGGGCGCTGCGCTGGTCATTACTATCTTGAATGTGATCCTGACCTTAGTTGGGTTTGCCGCTGTGCTCAACCTGGCGCCGCTCGGCGAGAGCCTGGGAATACGCCTAAGCCTTGACCCGCTGGTACTGGGAGCCATTTTCCTGATCGTCCTGCCAATCACTGTATTGGCGACAGCGTTGCAGACAATCATTGCCGCCTTCAGCCGTACGGTCAAAGAGGCGCAGAGTTATTTGAGCATTTTACCGCTCCTCCCGGCGGCGCCTAGCTTTTTTCTGGCCTTCTCGCCGTTTGAAGCCGAACTCTGGACCATGCTGATCCCAACTTTCGGACAGCAGTTGCTGATCAACCAGTTGATGCGCGGCGAGCCGGTCAGCCTGCTCAACGTGTTTGTCTCGGTGGTGGTGACACTGCTGGTTGGGGCGGTCTTGAGCTGGGTGGCGATGCGGCTTTTTGGGCGCGAGGATGTGCTGTTTCGGCGCTAGAGCAATTCGTCTTGAACAGACCTCACAAGGCGCGCTACAAATAGCCGATAGCTAAGAATGGAGAATGGAGCATTCGAGGCGGTAACGTTTAAACGCGCCAACGTGTCAGTGTGTCAACCTGCCAACCAGCAATGGCACGCTGATGTCGCCAATGGACGCCGATCACCGCAGATCGAACATTCAAACATTCATATGTTCAAACGCACGGACGTAAACACCATTCGAGGAATTTATGGCCACTATCCTGGTCGTTGAAGATGAACATGAACTTGCTGCCCTGATCAAGCGGCAGCTTGAAGGTGAGGGCCACCAAGTGTTGCTGGCTTACGACGGGCAGACTGCGCTGCTGCTGGCGGCCCAATCCCAGCCCGATGTGGTGATCCTCGACTGGATGTTGCCTGGCTTGGATGGCTTGGCGGTGTGCCGTACCTTGCGCGCGCGCTCGATCGTCCCCATCTTGATGCTGACAGCGCGTGATGCTGAAGCCGACCGGGTGCTAGGGCTGGAGGTAGGTGCCGACGATTACATGACCAAGCCGTTCAGCCTACGCGAGCTGATGGCCCGCGTCCGGGCGATCTTGCGCCGGGTGGAGTTGCTGCGCCGCGTCGATGAAGCCAGCGCCGGGCCGTTGAGCCTTGGTGCGCTCTTCATCGATCCGCTCGCGCGCCGGGTGACTGTGCATGGCGTCGAGCTGGATCTGACGGTCAAGGAGTACGATCTGCTGCTCATTCTGGCTCGACATCCGGGGCGCAGTTTTAGCCGCGCTTACTTGCTCGATCATGTTTGGGGCGACGAATACGAGGGCGGCGACCGTACAGTCGATACGCACATTGTGCGTCTACGAAGGAAATTAGGCGATGTCGGCGAGCGAATTGCAACCGTCTGGGGGGTGGGCTACCGCCTGGAAAACGGCTAGATCTAATCTGTGGCGTTGGGCGATAGCGCGGGTGGGTTTCTGGCGAGCGCTGATCGAGGTGACACTGCTTACTTATACCCTAACCCTGTTCGTCTATCTCTTGTACTGGTTCTGGCACGTTCCCGCGACATTTGGCGAACTATTTTCCTATTTGTCGTTGGGTGTCTATGTGTGGGCGGCCTGGCGTTTAGAACCGGGGCAGGGCGGTTTACTTCAGCGCAGTATACGGATGCTGCTGTGGGCGCTCGTCTTTAGCCTGATAAATGGCGTCATGACGTGGTTGGTTCTTGAATTCATACCTTTGCCCCAGGGCTTCCTCGGCGTACGGCAGGAAGATCTGCGCTTACCGCTTGCGGCGGTCATGGTCAATGCTGTTTTTATTGTTTTCGGACTGTTGGCCCCGACCCGCTTGCTCCTGGTATTGTGGGCAGCAGGACGCAAACGCCTGCGTTGGCAATTGACGTTTGCTTCGCTCCTGATTGGGATTCTGTCCAGTTTGTTTGCCCCTATCGTGTTGTTTTTCTTTATTGCCGTCGCAAGCCTTTTCGTAGAGCCAACGCTGATCGAGCCGAACGTCATCGCCGCAGAGATCGCAACAGCTCTTGAGCCGGCAGTGCAGCGCGGCGTTTCACCGGGCCAGTTTACGCCGGTTCTTGAGGGACTGCTCGAAGGCAGCGCCCGCCTGCCCTTGCCCACCGATACAGTAAGCGCCGATACATTTAGCGACCTGCCGAGTAGCGGCGTCCAGCGCCTTACGCTGCTCCTGCCAGACGGCATTGTGTTGGCGAGTGCAGGATCTGATCCCTTCGACCCAGGAAACGGATTGCCGGATCGTGTGGCGGTAGAGATGCAACTCGTGATCGATCAGGTTCGTGGCGGCAACTGCGCCAATGGTCGGCCCGCCGAAGGATTGCTGGCCGACTTTGCCGCCTGCCCCATTCGTGACGAACAAGGTCAGGCATTGGCCATCCTGTTGGTCGAAAGCAACTTGGATAGCAATGCTCAAATCAGCGCAGCATTCATGCGTATTGTGCGTATGACCTTGCTCGGTGCAAGCTTGACCTTGGGTCTTGCTATTGTTGTTGTCCTCGGCGTTCTGTCCATCTCGCTTGGGATTGGTTACCTGGTGGCCCGTCGCTTAACCCGGCGGATCGAACGCTTAGCTGCCGCAACCGACGGTATCGCGGCGGGCGATCTTGCGCGGCGGATCGATGTGGACTCTGCCGACGAGATCGGGCGACTCGCCGCCGACTTCAACACGATGGCTGCGCGCTTGGCCGCGCGCGAACAGGCGTTGGCCGATGCGGCCGCCCAAGCCGAGCGCCTGCTCAAGACCAACCAGCGGCTCGTGGCCGACGTTTCCCACGAGTTGCGCAACCCGCTGGCAACCCTACGCGGTTATCTGGAGGTGTTGGAACAGGAGCACAGTGATAAACTGCCTGCCCGCGACATGGCGATTATCCAGGGCGAGATGCGACGACTAACCGCTCTGACTGAAGATCTCTTTACCCTGGCGCGAGCCGAGGCGCGGCAGCTGCCGTTGAGCATCGAAGTGGTCGATGTTGGCGCATTAGTGCGGGGTATGGTCGAAACACTTGCGCCTCTCGCCCGGCGCGAACGGCAGATCGAGGTCGTCGCCGCACTTTCCGCCGATCTGCCGTTGGTCTCTGCCGATCGCATGCGATTGGAGCAGGTCTTGCTGAATCTGGCCCAGAACGCTTTTCGGCATACGCCGCCGGGCGGGATTGTCGCGTTTGAAGGCCAGGCGAACGATGGCGTTGTTGTGCTTGCGGTTGCTGATACAGGGATAGGTATTCCTGCCGAAGAGCTGAACCTAGTCTTCGAGCGCTTCTATCGGGGCGACAGCTCGCGCACGCGTGAAACCGGCGGTGCGGGCTTGGGGTTGGCCTTGGTGCGTGAACTGGTGACATCGATGGGTGGCAGCGTCACTGCCGAGAGTGTGGCCGGGCGCGGCAGCCGCTTTGCCGTGACGTTGCGCCACTCGGCGTGACAGTTGAAACGGTTTTGAATCGCCCTGAACTGAAGTTCGGGATCAAAGCCAAAGTTGGCTGATGGATTTTAAGCAATTAATCGGGTATGTTCCCGCCTTGCACACCTGGCCTGTGAACGGGCGGCTTCGCGCGGAGAACCGCAGGCTCAGCTCGGCGGCGTGTAGGTAATCCAAAATACCCGATTTAAAAGTTAAACTTCATAAGCCGACTGGTTTCTTCGTGTTCAGCCTAAGCATTCATTCGCGGCGGCGCGCGTAACTCGATTATTTCCTCAAGCTCATCAATCCACTGAAAGCTCTGGTTGACGCCCAGTACGAGCAGTTACATTGCTCGCATTGGGTGTTTTGTGATGTGGTGATCGTGCTGTCTTCACTGCTTCTTTTCGGGTGTGTCTGATCGAGGATAGTCTTTAAATTGGTCTTAACACGTAGGCGTATACCTGTTAAGACCAATTTAAAAAGCGAAGTGCTGTGTTAAAGCTTGATTAAATTAGTTTAACAAAAAGTGTATTTTTCGCGCCTCTTGGCATTCTGTCCGGTAGACAGAACAGACCAACGAGGAGATTTATCAATGGTTACACAAGAGAGAATGCACGCACGATGGCAGGTTATCAGCGAGCCGTTTCAACACACCCGCTCGCTCCTAGTTGGGTTACTGGCTGTCTTTCTCACCGCAGGCATCTGGTTTGGCCTGTCGGAATTGAGCGTACACGCGCGAATCGCCTTTATTACCTTTGGTTTAGCTGTGTTGGGTTGGGTTTTGACTGATATCGATGACACCTATATCGCTATTACAGCGGCCATCGTGTTTGCCGTCACTGGTATCGACGAGCCGGATGAGTTCTTCGAGACTTTGGGCGACTCGACGATCTGGTTACTGCTGGCCTCATTTATTGTCGCCGCCGCTGTCACCGCTTCGGGTATATCGCATCGGCTCACGCTGGCGGTCGCCACACGGGCGCGCTCGATTACACAACTCTTCTATTTGCTGACTGGCGTCATACTGATTACTGCCTTGATCATTCCTTCGACATCGGGGCGAGCGGCGCTGATGGTTCCTATCTGCGTCGCGTTTAGCGCCGGTATTGGTGACCGACGGATTAGTCGTGCGCTGGCCCTGCTTTTCCCGACCATCATTTTGCTCTCGGCGATTGCCTCGCTGATTGGCGCCGGCGCACACCTGGTGACAGTAGAGATCTTGTGGCGTATGGGCGGTGAACAGATCAGCTTCGGCCAGTGGCTGATGCTCGGCTTGCCGTTCGCAATCTTGAGCTGTTTTGTCTCGGCTTGGGTTATTCAGCGTATGTTCTTGCGCGATGATGAGCGGCGACGACCGCTCCGGCTCACGCTCGACCAACTGGCTATGTCGGATAACAAGCTCTCGTCGGTAGGCTCCGGCCCATTCAGCCGTACGGAAAAATATGCTCTGTTTGTTGTGCTGGTGCTCGTGCTGTTGTGGATGACCGAGCCTCTGCACGGTATCAACAACACGATTGTCGCACTGCTAGGGGCGCTCGCCGTCACGATGCCCAACGTCGGCGTGCTCAGTTTCAAAGAGGCGGTGAAGAAGGTCGAGTGGAATATGCTGCTGTTCATGGCTGCGACCCTCGAATTGGGCGAAGCCCTGATCGAGTCCGGCGGCGCCGAGTGGATTGTCCAGGGTCTCTTCCGAACGCTGCAGGGCGGCGCAACGAACTCAGCCCTGTTCGCGACCGCGGTTGTAGCGATTGTTTCGCTCTTGTCGCACCTGTTGATCACATCGCGGACGGCGCGCGCTTCGGTGCTCATCCCGCTGGTTGTGTTGCTGGGCGTGTCGCTGGGCTTCAATCCGACGACGCTGGCTTTCATTTCGACCGCGGCGGCTGGGTTCTGCTTGACCCTCAC
>JAKSDJ010000620.1 GCA_022360155.1 Chloroflexales bacterium
AGCCCTCGCCGAAGAAATCGGCAGTAAGGGAGACAGTGCGGTGGCGAAACGGATCTTGGGGCAGATCGCCGCGATTCATGGAAAGGAGTACACTGCGTATTTCCAATTCAGTACTATGATCTTCACCGAAATCAAGAATCGTTTCGAGTTGGCGCGGACTCAAGCTCGATATGCCGAAGCGTTAGCTAAGCATAATGCTGAGGTAGCGGTTGTGTATCGAAAACAGGCGATAGATACCTTTGTCGCTATCGGGGCGCAGGGGGAACTGGCCCGCCTTGGTTTTACATATGAAAGGAGTTGCTAACTATGTCGATGGAAGCAGTTCAAGCGGTGATTGGCCGAGCAGTTACTGATTCCGAGTTTCGCCAGAAGTTGATTGATAATGCCAGTGAGGCCTGTGTGGATTACGATCTGACGCAGGATGAACTCGATGCGCTGGAAGCGCTTGATTCCAGCAGTCTGATCACCTTTGCCGGGACTCTTGATCACCGGATCTCGAAGAGCGGCGGACGCGGTTTCTTGAGCGGTTAATCTGCCTGTTGTGGCTTCGATACCCTGATCGACATAGCCCTGACGCCGGGCGAGGTTCGGAGGAGCTCCTCCGAATCTCTCTCCAACAACAAGCCAAGCGCTGCAATCCGCATGCGGTTGATGCAGTGTAGCGCGTGAAGACGTCCGCCCAAGTCTGCAAGCGCGACTACTACGGTTGCTCACGAACCTCGAAATCGACAACCGCTACCAGATCCCCATTGTAAAAGAGCTCGGCACAGTAATGGCCGAAACGGAGGCCGCGCTTATCTTCGCTTTCAATCGCAAAATATCCTCGAAAGTTGCCCGTTTGATCGAATCGAGTCTGATTGTTGGCGTTGATTTGCTGTTCTTCTCCGTTGAGATAGTATTTGACCTGTAGGCTGTCGCCGCTTTCCGCCGCTTTCACCCGATAGGCGATATAGATTATCTCTTTCGGAGCAAAGCTTGTGCTCGGATCGGTCGTCTTGTAAGCCGAGTCCACCGAGCGTGTGGTCTGCGCCTCGCGGAGTTTTGGTCCGCCGGGTACGACCTTGAACACCGTCTCTTCGCCCAGAATGGGTTGTTCGTCCAGATAGAGCGTGGCGGTATAGATCCCCTCTTCAGCTGGAGTAAAGCTAACCGCACGCAAACTGGCCCCGGAGGCGTCGAGGCTAAGCCCGAGTTGTTCCGCCTTGACCGGTCCATCTGCGTCAACGATCTGGATCTCGATGTCGCCCCTGGTCAGGCTGCTCGCCACCTCGAAGATGAAGGTAATCTCATCACCAGGCGCAAAGACATGCGTTTCACCGACAACGTGTTGACCCTCTAGCTGGTGTGCAGTGATCAGGTTCTGAATACCGGGCGCGGGCGCGCCGAATACACCGCTAACGACCAGGAAGCCTACGCTGCCCAAACTCACCAGAAGCGCCGTTATGCCAATCCAGAGCCATGCTGTGCGTTGTCGCCAGAATGGCAGCCCGGTTGGAGGATCGTCGGTTATGGTAATATCCAGAGTACTCACGGGTGCGTTTACCTCTCCACAGCGCAACTATAATTCAGGTCTACAGAATAGTCGATAACGGCTCTCACATCGTGATTGGCCACAGATCTGCACCGGGAACAGGCACAGATACGCACCGCCAATGACTTCTGCGCACATCTATCATGTCCGCTGCACTGCTGCGACGTGAAAAAGCGGCTTCGCGGCCCTTGTTCAAAGAGATTCATTATTCAAAAAGACGTTTTGCAGAAACATAGTAGCACATTGCGGCGATAGATTCAATTCTATGCAAACCCCTGCCCGACTCTCCGCGAAAGAGTCCGCTTTGCCACAGTGGGTCATGCCTGGCGGATTGCAACGAGTTCGACAAGTTCATACTCAGATTAAACGAGCCAAAGAGCCAATTCTTCATGTCTTACTCCGCAATTTCCATGCTCGCTTGCCAGATTTGCGGCGGGGAGAAGGACTGTAGCCCAACGCTGTTGCACGAAACTGGCCGGTCTCTGGTATCATAGCGAGCCGTAGCAGCCTGTGAGAGGAGTTTTTGCCATGAAAGCAGTGATCTTCCGCCAGCATGTCGGCCTGGAGAATCTAGAATACACCGATGTGCCCGAGCCGGTAACCGGGCCGGGCGAGGTGCTGGTGCGCGTTCGCGCTGTCGCACTCAACCACCTGGATCTGTGGGTGCGGCGCGGCGTTCCTGGACTAAATCCGAAGCTGCCCCATATCGGCGGCAGCGATATCGCCGGCGATATCGCCGCTGTCGGCGACGCCGTGGACGAGGCGTGGATGGGCCGCCGTGTCGTGGTCAACCCGGCGCTGATCACGGACCACGGCGACTATTATGCCAATGTGCGGGTCATCGGCGAGCACACGCCGGGCGGTCTTGCCGAATACGCGGTTGTCCCAGGCGAGAACGTGCTTGCCTTGCCCGACGATTTTTCTTTTGTGCAGGCTGCCGCCGTGCCACTCGTGTTCCAGACGGCCTGGCGGGCGCTGATCGGCCAGGCCCGGCTGCGGATCGGCGAGACTGTGGCGATCCTCGGCGCCGGCGGCGGGGTAGCAAGCGCAGCCATCCAGATCGCCCGTTTGGCTGGAGCCTATGTTTATGCGGTTACCAGCACGCCGGAGAAAATGCAGCATGCTCTCGATCTCGGCGCGCACGAGGTCATCA
>JAKSDJ010001010.1 GCA_022360155.1 Chloroflexales bacterium
AGGCGGGGCGGTGATCGAGCAGAACCGGTGAGGAGGCCATCGCCGCGATCCTTCGATGCGGAGATCGCCGCGAACGACGAACAGGGGCGACCACGGCAATCTCCGGCGCGAGTCCAACGCCGAAACGACCGACAGGCGTCGAACCGAATCAGGCACCCCAGAGCGGAAAAAAGTTGGGTGGGGCTGGAGGATCAGAAGTCGTGGTACAATCACGTCCAGCCCCACACCTGCCGTATCAGGTGTGGGGTGAGCAGCCGGACGGGTGGTAACGACACCTGCCCGGCTGCGGTCGTTTCATGGATATATCCTACCGCAAACTTTCGACACGGTCAAGTACCTTTACGGTATTTTTTAGGAATACTTCGGAGATCGCGTGACTGAAGATACATGTCAATAGCAGCATGCGTTGTGACCCACATCCACCCCATTCGTTTTGCATGCAAACGCCCTTTACGCGCATATGTCAGGAGTGTCTTATACGTCAATCCTGCATACTCCGCCGCTTCCTGGAGCGTAATCAGCTCACCTATCGTGAGCGGATCGACCTCAGGTTGATCTGATTGGGAGGTATGTTCGTCGGTCACATGCTTGCCTGCAATACATTGCCGCAACATGTGATGATAGGCGAGTGTAAGCCGCACGTCAAGACGCACAGATGTACGCCGTGGCACAGAGCGCCAGCCTGCCCGGCATGGAGCAGTGCCCCCGCGAAAATGACACCACACCGGAACACCCTGGCAGCACCGTTTCCCACGTGGTATACTCCGAACAATCTTGTTTGTTGGCAAGTAACATACGAGGGTATGTGGGGAATGGATGTGCGCACCAAGCCGAATCAAGGCATTCACCGAACAGCCCAGAGCGCTTTGATTGGCGGGTTGATCGCTTGGCTGGGTTTGGGGCTGGGTTTGGGGCTGGTCTGGGGACTGGCCTTGGGACTCATCGGTGTGTTTACGGTCGGGCTGAGCGTCAGGTTGTTCGGTGTGTTGGGCTTTGTCTTGGCCCTCGGGCTGGTCTTTGGGCTGGTCTTTGGACTACCCCTCGGGTTTCTTAGATACGGCGGCTTCACCATCATCCAGCACTACACCCTCCGCCTGTTCCTTGCGCTCAGTGGCGCGGCCCCGCTGCGCCTGGTCCGCATCCTCGACGAGGCCCGCAATCGCGGGTTGTTGGTGAGGGTCGGCGGCGGCTATCGTTTCTATCATGGCTTGCTCCGGGACTACTTCGCCGCGCAGCGGGAGCCGGGGCAGCGTTGGGTTGCTGTGGTGGGGGAGCAAGGGCAAGCGCAACTGCAGTGCTCGGTAAAAAGGGCGCTGGTAAGGGTATTAAGGGTATTAAGGAGATTGAAGAGGAACCGAAAAGCGCGTTCGCACCGCGGTGCCGCTAGCGAACGCGAACGTCAGATGTAATGATCGCCAACTACAGGTAACCCACATTACCTGTAGTTGCTTCCACAGCGCGCTCATGCGCTATAATGGTACTAGTGCCGTTTCAGTACTCATGGCCTAGCGAAGGAACCCAGCGCGATGATCCCGCCCGATCCGCCAACCACAATCACGCCGCTCCAACCGAGCGCCCCGCGCGACCCGGCGACCCGCCGTGAGTTGGCGGTGGCGGCCTGGCTGGCCGAGAAAGCCGGACTCAGCGCAAGCCGCGAGACGCAGCGCTCCTACGCGGCGACGCTGCTGCGCTTCCGGCAGACCCTGGCCGGCGCCGGGCTCGACCTCGACTCGGAGCACCAGCAGGTGAAGTTGGCGGCCCAGGCCTTCGCCGCCCACGGGCGGGTCAAGGCGGTGACCCACAACAAGCGCCTTTCGGTGCTGAGCAGCTTCTACACATACAGCATCGAGGCCGGGCTGCTCGACCCGCCCAACCCGATTGACGCGGTCAAGCGGCGGCGGGTGCAGCCCTATCGCGCCTCGAAGGCGCTGGACATCGACGCGGTGCGGCGCAAGCTGGCCGCCATCGACCGCGCCACCCTCGCCGGCGCCCGTGACTACGCCCTGCTCGGCGTGGGCCTGCTCACCGGGCGGCGGGTGAGCGAGCTAGCCGGCCTGCGCTGGGCCGATGTCCATCAAGCCGAGGGCGGGCTGGTGCGGCTGATCTGGCAGCGCACCAAGGGCGACGAGACGATGATCGACCGGTTGCCGCGGAATCTCAGCGCCGCGCTCATGGGCTACCTCCAGCGGGTCTACGGCGCGGCGCTGGCCGACGTGCCGCATAGCGTCGCAGTGTGGGTCAGTATCAGCCCGCACAACTATGGGGGGCCAATCAGCGCCCAGGCGGTGGCCGACATCTGCCAGCGCCACCTGGGCACGAGCCGGGTGCATCAGTTGCGCCACACCTTCGCGCGCACCATGGAGCAGCAGGGCGCCAAGCTGAGCGACATCCAGCAGCGGCTGGGGCACAAGAACATCGCCACGACCAGCCTCTACCTCCAGGCGCTCGGGCGCGAGGATAACCCCTTCGCCGAGGAGATCGAGCACCTGTTGGGGTTGGAGCAGTGAGCAGCGCTGGGCAGTGTGTAAAGGAACACCATGCAAACCGACATCCCGTTAAAACGCCTGACCGTCCTGCGGGGCGCGGATCTCTTGCCGCTCCTGGGACCGCCCGCGACGACCCTGCTCGGGGTGGAGGCGTTGGAATTACCCGCCAGCGCCACTCGCTTGGATACGGTGCTCCGTGTGCGCAGCCCCCATGGTCAAGAGTACCTGCACGTCGTCGAATGGCAAGGCTATCGTGATCCCGCCGTGCTCTGGCGCTTGGCCAGCTACATGGCGTGGCTGGGCCAGCGTACGCCGGAACAGACCATCCTGGGGACGCTGATCTACCTTGCGCCCGCGTACGATATGGGCGCAACGCTCACCCAGCGGGTCGATGGCCAGGTGGTGCAGACCTGGCCCATGGCCTGTGTCCGCCTCTGGGAACAGGACGCCGGCGCGGCGGTGGCCACAGGTAATCTGGGGCTTGCCGTCCTCAGCCCCTTAATGCGCAACGCCGATCCCGATCTCGTCGGCCAGGCGATCACCTTGCTTTTGCAGCAGGCTCCAGCGCCCCAGCAGGCGGACTTGCTCGCGATCTTGGGCGTGTTTGCCGCCCCCTTGATCAACCCCGCGCGCTTTATTCGCATGATTGGGAAGGAAAAGTTAATGAGTTCCGATCTCTTAAGCACCCTGGTGGAAGAAAAATTGGCCGAGCTCCGGCCCCAACTCGAGGCCCGCCTAGCAGCCGAGCGCTGGGAATTTCAGCAGACCCTGGCCGATGTGATAAGCAAGCGCTTTCCCCACGCGCCCTTAACGTTGATGGACACCATTCGCCGGATTACACACCCAGCGCAGTTGCGCACCCTGATTATGACCGCAGTCACGGCCACCGACCTGAGCGAGGTGGAGCGCGTGCTGCAGCAGGCCGCAGCCGCTGCACCGGAAGGCGCCGCCAACGCCGCCGCCAACGGGTGATTGGGGCGTCGCGACCACCGCGCTCTCCCTGGAGGCGCTGGCAGAAAGGTTGGGTGAGGGTATAGAGGGATAGGGAGGAGCTGTGATCACTCTGTCTGCTCAAGCAGACAGCTTCTCAGGACACGCTCCGCCCATTGGCGCACGTGTTGTCCTGAAGGCTCGATCCGAGCCGCAGCA
>JAKSDJ010000431.1 GCA_022360155.1 Chloroflexales bacterium
GGGGTTTTGGGGCATCCCGCAAAGGGATCCCGTGTGGTCAACGTCCCACTTCCCGGATCATACCAGCGCGCCCGTAAATACACCAGCCCGCTGTCACCATCATCTTGCAGTTCGCCGGTGAAGCCGAAGGCGCCAAGCAAGTCATTTCCCCCGCGTGCGGGGGACGAAGGGGGGATTGCAGCGCGCCCCACGGATCGTAGCCCACCGCACCGAGCGCGGTCCCCGCGTCGTCCAGCGTCATACGCACGCTGCCCAACGCATCACCCAGATACCACGTGCGGGTCGCGCCCTGCTGTGTGACAAGCCGTTCGTGGCCGTACACGGCGTTCGCGCTGCCGTCATTCAGGATCTGCGCCAGCGGCGCGGCCAGATCCTGGGTCAACTGGCTGGCGACCCCATTCTCGGTATACGCCACCAGCACGCCATCACCCTTATACGTCGCGTCGCGCTGCTGGCTGCCTGCCGTGATCGTGACCGGGCGACTCAGCGCGTCATCGGTTGCCGTCGCGACGCCATCGCTCAGCAGGCGGTCCATGCCATACACGGCGTTGGCGCTGCCGTCGTTGAGGATCTGCGAAAGCGGCGCAGCGAGATCCTGGGTGTATGGGGTTGCGCCGCGCTGGACCAGCACGCCGGCGCCATTGTACGTGGAACTCACGTCCCCGCTTGTCGGGTCTCTTCCTCGCGGCGCGAGTCTTCCTGCATAGACGCAATCTCGCAGGGGCATCTTGCGACGGCGCCTTATTGCGATCTAGCTACGGTTCAGCAGGCGGCCCCTGACATTTAGAGCAGCAGATGTAGTTGTATCTGCTGGCTACGGCATCAGCGCTCAACGCTCAGCATGAGCGCTGGACCACTATCACCATACCGCCAGAAATATCCCGATCAGCGTGAGCTGAACTGTCAGCACCCCCAGCATAAGCAGAATCAGCCGCCAGGATATGCTGGTGTCAAGCGGACCCGGTTGGGCTGCCGGCAGCCACGCCTGGGACGGCGCCAACACCCGTGCAGGGAGCTGCACCGGTACCGTAGCGACGTCACGGATCGTCAATTGGACCTGGGCTGACTCCGCGGTGGGGCGCTGCTGCGCCTGGATGGCCGACCATGGGATGCGCAGCGGGGCATGTCCCAGGCGGAACGGCAGCATTGGCGCCAGATAGAGGCCGTGATCATCCATGCCGACCACCAGGTTATTGCGATAGGACAAGCCCCCAACCCGCCCGCTGACCCCACGCGTCGCGCTGGCGGGCGTGGGGCCGGATGCGTGGTAGCGCTGGGCCAAGGTCGCCCACCCGCCGATGCGCCCCAGCAGGATGAGCACCGGCGGCGCGCTCAGGGCGACGAGACTGGCGACAAAGAGCAACAGTGGATCGATTGGGATCACGGTTCGTCTCCTTCAACTGGGGCAGGCGGCGTGGGCGCGGGCGGCGGCACAAGATCGATCAAGGTCAGTAATTCCGCAGGCGGCGCATGCGCTGGGATTTGCAAGCGCCGCGGCCACAAGCCGCCACAATTGATCCCGATATCATAGAACATCTCATCCGGTTGGGGCTTCGGGACGTCCGGCGGGCGGGCGCACCACGCCGTGCGCACCTGGTCTACCACCTGCCACTGCGCGGGCGAGAGCTGGAGAACCGTGGAATTCTGCTCGTGGGCGTCGACCGTGAATGCGGGACCGCGGCCAGCCAAACGTGAAGTTGGGATCCGGTCATTGTTTTCATTAAACCTGATCTGCTCTTGCGTGCCCGATGGTGTTGCGGGAAAGCGCATAATCATCACAATAGCTCCTCTGCTCGCTAGCGCCTTGACCGGAAGCGGGCCGGTTTGCTGCCTATAGATCGACCAAATGCTCATGATACAAAACAGCAACGGCGCTAGGAGTAGAGGCAGCAGCCGCCAGAACGGGAAATCCTCATCATGGTTCCGGAGTACACGATTTCTTTTCATTACCTCTACTTTGTCACTTGACTATTCTGCATATCCTAGCTAAACCGGAAGGGGCTGACTGATGCGCCAAAAGTCACCCTATTCGAGATCAAATCAAGGCCAGAAATCGGTCCAGAACGGGTCGCTACGGGCCATCTGACACAGGAGAGTTACGGCGTATGTTGGTGATGCGCCTCCCAAGCTACCCCATTATACAACACTATAGCCAGTGCAGTATTTCGCAGTTGCCAGGGTAATTGACGAAACGGAATGTCTCCTTGAAGGGTCGCAGCAAACACAACAGAGTCAAGAAGCGTAGGCAGATTTGTAGGGCCATGGCGAAAAGACAACTCAACATTGACAAGAGCAGCTTTACCCCATGCGGCACTCGCAGATGTTCCCGCAAAAATGGGAATTGGAAGGCCTGCTCCTCCTCCACCCCCAAGAGAAACCCCTTGAAGGCGAAAATCTACACTAGAAAAATATGAGCCTGTTATACCAACGGTAATAACGGGGATTTCTACACCAGCTCCAA
>JAKSDJ010000653.1 GCA_022360155.1 Chloroflexales bacterium
CGAATAGTAGGTTCCAAAAATTGAACCTCATTAGAAACTCCTTACAACTTGGCGAAGATATGCGTATTATACTATCCCAAGGCCTAGCAAAAGTAAAATAATAATTAACAGGATGTACGTGGTGGTGGTGTCGGGGAGGGGCAGCTTCCCCGACACCTCCTTCGCGCCACCGCAGCGGCGACGCGCAAAAGGATTCTTGGAGGGCTTGCCGCACTCCAAACCTCCCTGCCGACCGATGACCACGTAAGTCCTGTCATTAACGGCGTATTGCCATTTGACAAAAGCCTACTCCTTTGCTATAAATCTAACAAGCGTTAGTTAGATCACGAAACCCATGACCCAGGCCCAGCGCAAAGAGCAGATCTACCGCGCCGCCGAGCATTTGTTCAGCCGGCGCGGTTACCATGCGACGACTATGCGCGAAATCGCCGCAACGGTGCAGATCGAAGGGGGCAGCCTCTACGGCCACATCAGCGGCAAGTACGAGCTGCTCTATACGATTGTGCTGCGCGCCAGCGAACAGTTTCGCCAGGCGACCCAGGAAGTCCTGACCGGCGGCGGGTCAGCCCCCGAGCAGTTGCACGAACTGATGCGCCGTCACGTCGCGATTGTGACCGCAAGCGTCGAACGGGCCGCCGTTTACCACCACGAATGGCGCCACCTCGAAGACGAAGACCAGACCTTGCTCAAGCGCCGCCGCGATGAGTACGAAGCGGCCTACCGGCAGATCATCCGCAGAGGCGTCGCCGAGGGCGCATTCGTCGCGCAGGACGAGCGCCTGGCGAGCATTAGCATCCTGTCGCTGCTGAACTGGACCTACCAGTGGTACCAGCCGGAGGGCGCCCTTGCCGCCGATGCTTTGGCCGACCATTTCTATACGATTGTGATGTGCGGATTGGCCCCGCGCAATGATTCCGAACGTTCCGGATAGTCCGACTGGGAGGAAGCACCATGGAAACAAGCGATGCCGATAAACTCGCACAGTTCGAGGCGCGGATCGCCCGCGGCGAAAAGATCGAACCCGGCGACTGGATGCCCGAAGGGTATCGCCGCCAACTCATTCGAATGATCGGGCAACACGCCCACAGCGAAATCGTCGGCATGCTGCCCGAAGGCGCCTGGATCACTGCCGCACCGACCTTGCGCCGCAAGCTGGTGCTGATTGCCAAAGTTCAGGATGAGGCTGGGCACGGCCAGTACCTCTATCACGCCGCCGAGACGCTTGGCGTCTCGCGTGAGCACATGGTTGACGAACTCCTAGCCGGGAAAGCCAAATACTCGTCGATCTTCAACTACCCGACGCTGACTTGGGCCGATGTCGGCATGATCGGCTGGCTGGTCGATGGCGCGGCGATCAAGAATCAGACCATGCTGGCCCAATGCTCCTACGGCCCCTACTCGCGGGCCATGGTACGGATCTGCGCCGAAGAGACCTTCCACTTCAAACAGGGTAAGGAAATGATCAGCATCTATGCGCAGGGCACGCCGCTCCAGCGCGAGATGGCTCAGGATGCGCTGAACCGCTGGTGGTGGCCGTCGCTCATGATGTTTGGCCCGCACGACAGCGACTCGGCGAATACGCCAACCCTGACCCGCTGGGGGATCAAGACCCGCAGCAATGACGAGCTGCGCCAGAAGTTCATCAACGAGATGGTTCCTGAATTTCACGCGCTGGACCTGAGCATCCCCGACCCGGATCTGCGCTACGACGAGGCGAGCGGAAACTGGCTGATCGGCCCAATCGACTGGGATCATTTCTGGCAGGTGGTGAAGGGCAACGGGCCGATGAACAAAGAGCGGATGGCAGCGCGGCGCAAGGCCCACGAAGATGGGCAGTGGGTGCGCGAAGCGCTGGCAGCCTATGCCGAACGTTTGAACGTTTGAACGTTGGCATCCTTCGGCGGCGCCAGTCCTGAGCGAAGCCGAGGGTCTCAGGACCAGAGTTGGCATCCTTCGGCGGCGCTGATTGGCGTTCATCGATGTCATCTGCGGTCCACTGCAGGTTCGCATGTTGATGAGTGAAAATGTCCAGCCGCTAAAGTAAGGAAACGATAATGCCGGATACCCAGTGGCCTCGCTTCGAGGTTTTCAAGCAAGACTCGCCGCAAGAGCCGTTTCGCAGCATCGGCGCGATCCACGCGCCCGATAGCGAAATGGCCTTGTTGAATGCGCGCGATGTGCATGTGCGCCGCCCGGATTGTGTCGGCCTGTGGGTGGTGCGCGCCGACGCGATCTATTCGCGTACCGCCGAAGAGTTGGTCCAGACGCCGGAAGAGACCGCGCCGCTTATCGCCGACACCGATGGTGCGCCACAGACCTACTATGTGTTCCAGAAAACCTCGCAGCGCCGCTCGATGACGTTCGTAACCCACGTGGGCGAAGTCATTGCGCGCACGTCGCACGAAGCGCTCGACAAAGCGCGCGTCGCTTTCCCGGCTGGTGATGTCTTTGTGTGGTGGGTATGCCCGGCAGCAGCAATCACGCGCAGCGAGCCGGAATGGGAAGACAGTTGGTTTGCACCGGCCAAAGAGAAAACCTATCGCCAACAGGCCTTCTACCATAACGTCGAGCGCAAGGCGCAGAAGGGGTAGATAAGTACGATGACAACGCAAGCAAACGATATCCTGGCCGCCCGCATGCTGGCCCTGGCCGATGACGAACTGATCTTGGCGCACCGCAACTCGGAGTGGACCGGCCACGCGCCGATTCTGGAAGAAGACATCGGCCTGGCAAATATTGCGCAGGACGAGCTGGGTCATGCGATGCTCTGGTACAACCTCTACACCGAGATGAAGGGCGGCGACCCGGATCATCTGGTCTTCTTTCGGGAGGCTGAAGCCTGGCGTAATGTCCAGTTGGTCGAGCTACCCAAGGGCGATTGGGCCTTTACGATGCTGCGCCAGTTTCTCTTCGACGCCTACGAACTGGTACTACTGGCTCGCCTGGTCGAAAGCCAGCATAGCGGCATCGCGCAGGCGGCGGCGAAGATCCAGCGCGAGGAAATCTATCACTATCGCCACAGTAGTAGCTGGGTCCGCCGCCTGGGGCTAGGGACTGAAGAAAGCCGCCGACGGATGCAGCGCGCGCTGGACGAGATCTTGCCCTACACGACCCAACTTTTTCTCGCGCCGACAGATGAAGCCGTTCTTGTCCAGGCGGGTTATTTCCCGTCACTCGACGAGGTCCGCGCGACGTGGCTGGCGCAAGTCCAAGCCTGGCTCGCCGACGCCAATCTAGTCGTTCCCGCCCTGCCCGCAACAAGCCCGCCGCGTGACGAACACACCCCACATCTCGTCGCCTTGCTCGACGAGATGCAGAAGGTGGCGCGGCTCGATGCGACTGCAGAATGGTGATGGTCCCCGCGTACGCGGGGATGAGGCGAGGAACCGTGTCTATACGAAGGAAGTTGCTATGAAGCAGGATATAAGCGATGTTTCGCTCGATACCATTTGGCAGATCCTCGACACGATTACCGACCCGGAGATCCCGGTTGTATCGCTGGTTGAGATGGGGATTGTGCGTGATGTCGTGCTAAATGAAGACGGTGTCACCGTCACGATTACTCCGACCTTTGCGGGCTGTCCGGCCCTCACAGTGATGCGCGAGGATATCATCAAGCGGCTCAGCGAGCGTGGCCTGGGGCCGGTGCATGTACAAACCGTGTTACACCCGCCCTGGACGAGCGACTGGATCAGCGACACAGCGCGCACAAAGCTCGAAGGCTTTGGGCTGGCGCCACCGGCGCAGCATAGCGGCAACATCACCTTGATGCTCGACGAAACGGTCGCCTGCCCACACTGCGGGAGCAAGCGCACAGGCCTCAAGAATACTTTCGGTTCGACGCTATGCCGGATGATCTATACCTGCGACGACTGCCAAGAACCATTCGAGCGCCTCAAGGCGATCTAGCGCACCAGAAACGACGATATAGCCGATAACCCGTCAACGTGCAAACCGCCCAACCAACCTGCCATGGATCGCAGATGGCGACGATGGATGCCAATCTCCACCGTGCCAACCTGACAACTTAGCAGTCAAACCGTCCATTGATGTATGGCAACCGCAAGTAACGAACACACAGCGCATAGCCAAGAAACCCTCGAACAGCTCAAGTTGATCGCCGACGACACGCGATGGCGGCTGCTGATCGCCCTGCGTTACAGCGACCATCAGGTCAGCGAACTAGTCGAGCGGCTAGACCTCTCACAGAACCTGATCTCGTACCACCTTGGCGTGCTGCGCCAGGCCGGGCTCGTGCAGGTCCATCGCAGCGATGCCGATGCCCGTGTCAGCTACTACAGCATCAACTTGAGCGCTCTGAGCGCCATATATCGCCGACTTGGCACAGCACTCCGCGTGCCCACGCAGCCGTTCGGCGCCGTCGACGCACATCCGACGGTCGTCTTTCTATGCACAGCAAATAGTGCTCGTTCGCAGATGGCAGAGGGCTGGCTGCGTCATCTGAGCGGCGGGCGAATCGTTGCCCGGAGCGCCGGCACCCGACCTGCAACACTGCATCCCCTGGCTGTGCAAGTGATGGCCGAGCGAGGCATAGACATTGGCTATCAACAATCGAAACACATCGATGCACTCGCTGACCTAGTCCCCGATGTAGTTGTGACAATATGCGATATTGCCCGCACAGAATGCGCCGTCTGGCATGGAGTAGCATACCGCCTCCACTGGAGTCTCCCTGACCCGCTCACAGTAATGGACCCCACTCAGACCTTGAAGACGTTTCGCGCTGTGCGCAACGAGTTGCACCAGCGAATCGAAGGTTTATTAGGCCTGCTCGTGCCTCCTGGATGATACATCTATACTCATCGATGTAAATAGAACACACCTTTTCGGCGAAATCCCCCATATCAGCGCTATGCGCTCATACCCATCGCCTTCCAAAAACAAAATACAACAAGCGAATTATCCTCAGGGCCGCCGCTTGTTTGCACTATTGGCTAGACAAAAATGTGGCCATCTCCTATAATATCGAGCGCCGCCGACACATCAATACGTATCGATTGAAATAGCCCTGTGAGCGATCAAACGCACCGCGATGGTTAGTCGGGGAAGTCGGTAACGGTGAGCATGCAGATTGGGATCTCGCGAACCATCGACTAACATAGATTCAGGTCGACGCCTGGTACGATAAGTCGGCGACAGCGGGATTTCGCTAGCCCTGCCAACACAGGGCGCACCCCAAATACGGCCAATCAGACTCGCTGATTAGGACGGCGGTGAATAACACATGCAACGCAGAGAAGGAGCACTATGATAAGGCATAACAGACTATTGTTCGGCGGGATTCTGGCCCTTGCGGTATGCTTGAACGGCTGTGCAGCAACACCAGCGGCTGATCCATCGGCGCCGGCTTTGGCGGAAGAACGGGCGCCAATCGACCTTGATGCAATAGAACCATCAACAGTTCAGGGTGTTATCCATATCACCGGTTCCTCGACAGTCTATCCGGTGACGGCGGCGGCAGCGATGGCTTTTGCCGAAGAAGGATCACCCGCCGATGTCGAGGTGAAGAGCACCGGCACCGGCGGCGGCTTCCGCCGCTTCTGCACATACCCTGACGAAGAAGTTGACGTTGTCGGCGCCAGCCGTTCGATCAGTGAACAAGAACAGGCTGATTGCATTGCAAACAATCACGAACCGGTTGAGTTTCGAATCGGTGTCGATGCCCTGGCAGTAGTTGTAAATCGCTCGAATGACTTTGTTCAATCACTCTCAACGGCACAACTGGCCCAGATCTTTACAGGTCAGGCCCAGACCTGGGCCGATGTCGATCCAAGCTGGCCAGCTGAGCCGATCGCTCTCTTCAGCCCCGGCACTGATAGCGGCACATTCGACTATTTTGTCGAAGAAGTGCTCGATGCTAACAGCGACCCGTTGTTGGCAGCGCCCAATGCGCTACTAAGCGAGTCGGATGTGGCGCTGGCACAGGGGATCACCGACAATCCCTATGCGATTGGCTATTTTGGCTATGCGTACTATCAAGAAAACCAGGACAGTCTAAAGCTGCTGGCGATTGATGCTGGTGACGGGGAGGTCGAAGCAACAGCCGAAACCGTCGCCGACGGGAGCTATCCACTAGCGCGCCCGCTCTATATCTATAGTAGCGTTCAAATTCTCCAGGAACGGCCTCATGTAGCAGTCTTCATCAACTACTATCTCACCCACGCCGAGGAATTCGTCACCGAGGTCGGTTATTTCCCAACGCCTCAGGAAACCATTGCCGCCGCACAGCAGAACCTGCGTGAGACTGTGAACTAACACGAAAATTGCCGTTAGCATGTTCGGACATTCGTCATCCCATGCGCCGGGCGCACACAAGCATAGAAATAAGCGCTCGGCGCACGGTAACGGGCCACAGGAGCGACCAGCCAGTCGCCCTCCACAACACCACCTCCTCACTTCACCGCCTCCTCGTTTAACAAATTTCAATACATCAGGGCTAGACAAAGCGTGCTTATTAGGGCATACTAATAAGCACGCTTTGTATCTTAGAAACAATGTTCTGTCGTAATCAACCGGCAGGCGCGCTGGCGTAGCTTCGACTACACTTGAACGACACACGTGGCATGGTCTGTACTCGCAACGATGATTCAACTGAAAGGACATGGTGAGATGAAGCGATTGCTTCGGTTGGGAGGGGTTGGCTTGTTGGTGTTACCATTGCTGGCGGCCTGTGCAGGTCCGGGGAGCGGTTCCGCTGGAGATGAAGAGAAACGCACATTTCTCACCACATACGCCGATATTGTTTTCGCCAGTTACGAAGACTCGCTGACAGAGGCGGTAAAACTGCAAGATGCATTGAACACCTTTATTGCCGACCCATCGCCGGAGACGATGCAGGCGGCGCGCACAGCCTGGTTGGCTGCGAACGAACCCTACGGCCAAACCGAGGTCTATCGCTTCTATGGCGGTCCCATCGACGATGCCGACGGCCCCGAAGCCCTACTCAACGCCTGGCCGCTCGACGAGGCCTATATCGACTATGTCGACGGCGCACCCGACGCCGGGATCATCAATAACCCGACTGAATTTCCAGCCATCAATAGCGACCTGCTGACTTCACTGAACGAAGTTGGGGCCGAAGAGAATATCAGTATGGGTTATCACGCTATCGAGTTTCTGCTGTGGGGCCAGGATCTCAGCCGCGACGGCGCGGGTGAACGCCCCCACACCGACTATGTCCCTGGTGAAGAGCCAAACGCCGAACGCCGCGCCCAGTACCTGACGACCGCCGGTGATCTGCTGGTCGCCCATCTCGAGGATCTGAAGAACGAGTGGTCACCAGACGTCGAAGACGCCTATCGCGCCGAGTTTTTGGCGCTGCCGCCCGATGAGGCGATCCAGAAGGTTTTGACCGGGATTGGTGTGCTGAGCAAGTCGGAACTGGCCGGCGAGCGGATGTTCACCGCCTACGACAATCAAGACCAAGAGGACGAGCACTCCTGCTTCAGCGACAACAC
>JAKSDJ010000606.1 GCA_022360155.1 Chloroflexales bacterium
TGTAGCGGGCAGGTAGGATAAGAATGGAGAATGGAGCGGGTCAGGCAGTAACGTTCAAACATTCAAACCCCGGTCCTGAGCCCTTCGGCTGCGCTCAGGACTGGCACAGCGAAGGCTGCCAACCCTTGTCCTGAGCGCAGCCGAAGGATGCCAACGTTCCAACCTGTCAACTGGCTAACGTTCCAACGTTCGATCTGAAGGACAATGCTATGCACTATTTCCGAAAAACAGTTTGGGTGCGGCTGCTTCTTACGCTCGTGCTTGCCGCGCTACTGGCAGCCTGCGGTCCCGAGAATGGGCGGGCGCGCGGCGGCGGACCAGGCGCTGATATCGGCAACAAGCCAGCCAACCTGCTGCCCCAAAGCAAAATCTACACCAGCAACGACTCATGAGCGACGAACAGCACGTGCCGCCCCGCCCATCTGAGATTGCGCTGCTGCTGCTCGCCTCCGGCGATTTGCTGCCGCGCCAGCGCGCCCGCGACCAGCAATCCGATCTGAGCGGCAACGAACTCAAGCGCCAACTACTCAATTCCCTGGTGCTGCATGACCCCGAGCCGGATCAACTCGAAGCGGCCCTGGAAGAGATCATCGCGGAGCTGGGACCGCCCACCGGCCCAACCCGCGGTGTGGCAATGGCGGTTATGGAAGATTGGCGTGCAGCTTGTGAGTCGCCGGCTTTTGTGGAATGGCTGCTCGAACAAGCAGTGCATGAAGGACAAGCCAGAGGAGAAAGACGACGCCGTGGCCAAAACGTTCGCTCGAATATTTAAGCGCCAAACAGCGGATTCGGCTACTATTGCCGGGGCAGTTGACAAGCTGGCCAAACTCAGCGCAACCTACCCCGATCTCCAGGCGGCGGCGGCTCTCCAGGCGGCGCTGCTGCGGACGATGTACGCTGCGCCCGCCCCGGTACAGTCCCTCGACATAAGCGCTGAAACAGCCGCGATCCGCCTGATAGCCGGGACGCCATTGCTCCACGGCGTCGCCCTGCCCTTCCGCGAACAGGATCTGCGCGCATTGTTTCTGCGACTGTGCGCAAGCGCGCGTAACCAGAGCGAGAACCATACGAGCACAGCAGCCGTGCTCGAACAGGCAGTACAGCGCGGTCGGCTCGATCTCTGGGCGCTGAGCCATAGGCTGATCGGCGGCGAGGGCTCGACTCTGGCCACTGATCTCGATACGCAAGATCTGCCGGCAGCCCTAACCATGACCCTGCTCCGACTTGCGTTGCTGCCCTTCCTGGAACAGGTGGCCGTGCAGTTGGCCCCCCTGCGCGCCGGGCAATCCTGGCAACAGGGCTATTGCCCAAGCTGTGGGGCCTGGCCGATCCTGGCTGAGCAGCGCGGCCTCGAGCAGTTCCGCTATCTGCGCTGCGGGCTCTGCACCGACAGTTGGGAGGTCGACCGGATCTGGTGCGTTTTCTGTCACAACCGCGACCATCTCCAGTTGGGCTATGTGCAGGTCGAAGGCGAGGAGCAAAAACAGCGCGCAGCAACCTGCGATGTCTGCCACAGCTATCTGAAATTGCGCTCAACGCTGACACCGTTGAGCGCCCCAGAGCTGCTGGTCGAAGAAGTGGCGCTGGCCCATCTCGACCTGATCGCGCTCGACAAGGGCTATGCGCCGCCATAAGTTAGAGTTGGTCATCTTGTCATCGAGTGGCTTATCACTATGCTCGAACCGCCAATCATCCCGCTCGATTATATCGAATATAATGGGCAGCACGCCGAAAAGGTGCGGCGCGTAGTGATCGCCGAAACGCCGTGGGTGCTCTATGTCAACCGGCGCGAGTTGCTTACCTTTATGTGTACGCCCACTCGGCTCCATTGCCTGGCGATGGGTTTTCTCCTGTCCGAAGGGATGATCGCGAGTCTGGACGACATCTGGCAGCTGCGCGTCTTTAGAGCCGAGAATCGAGTCTACACCTATTTCCCTGCGGCGGGGCTGAACCAGGAGCTGCACCAGAAGACTTGCGAGGAGGCGGTGGGCAGTATCGACGTGCGGCTTTGTCGACCGCCGCCGCCGCGACCCGAAAAGCGCATTCTGACCAGCGGCTGTGGAGGCGGGTTGACCTTCGACGATCTCTCTGGCCAGCGTGAGCCGCTGCGGAGCGACCTGCGGATACCAGCACGGCGCATCTGTGAGATGATGCGCCATCTGCATGCTAACGCCAACCTCTATAATCAGAGCCGCGGCGTACACACCTCCGGCCTCTACGATTCGGTCAGCGGCGTCCAGTTGGTGATGGCTGAGGATGTTGGTCGGCACAACACCCTCGACAAGATCCGCGGCGAATGCCTCTTGAGCGCAATCGAAACCCGTGATCGCGCGCTGGTAACGAGCGGGCGGATTAGTACGGAGATGATCGGGAAGTCCCGCAAGATGGAGATACCTATCGTGGTCAGCCGCACTTCGCCGACGGTGACCTCGATCCGCCTGGCCCAGAGTTGGAACATCACCCTGGTGGGATATGTTCGGGGGCAGCGGTTGCGGGTCTACACCGGCGCGGAGCGGATCGATTTCGCAGCCCCGGATGGACGTTGACAGGTTAGCAGGTTAAAAAGTTAGAAAGTTAGAAAGTTCTAACGCGCCAACCTACCAACGTTTCAACCCCAGTCCTGAGCGCAGCCGAAGGGCTCAGGACTGGCGCAGCCGAAGGATGCCAACCGGCAATGGCACGCTGATGACGCTGATGCACGCCGATCACCGCAGATCGAACATGCGAACTGCCAACCAAGAAAGCGAGGAGTGAGGGTATGACGGCTGTTTCGGGTGTGGTTGTGGCGGGCGGAATGAGCCGCCGGCTGGGCCAGGATAAGCGCAAACTGCGCCTGTGGGGCGAAGCGGGGCCAACGCTGCTAGAGCATACGCTTGGTGTGCTGGCCCCCCTCTGCGACGAGTTGATCGTCGTCTTGAACGACCCAGAGCAGTGGTCGCAGTTGCCGGCGCGGCTCACGCCGGATGTCTTTGCCGAGGCCGGCGCGCTGGGTGGGATCTATGCCGGGTTGGCTGCGGCCAACAACCCGGTCGCGCTGGTCGTGGCCGCCGATATGCCGCTACTCAACGCCGAACTGCTGCACGCGATGCTAGCCATGCCGCGTGAGTATGATGCGCTGGCGCCCCGCTCGCCCCAGGCCGGCGCGACGCGCAACGCCCTCGCGATTGAGCCGCTGCACGCGATCTATCGCCAGACATGCCTACACCCCCTCCGCACGACGTTGGAGGCGGGGAAACGGCGGATCACCGATTTTTTGGCCCAGGTTCGCCTCTCTATTATCGAAGCGGATACGATAGCCCACTACGACCCGCATGGCCATACCTTTCTCAATGTCAACACGCCCGGGGAGTTGGCGCTGGTCCAACGGCTGATTGCCAAATGACATGCTGTTGGGCTGCGTGCTCAACCGATATGAAGCACCTCCATGGTATCCGCCGCATAGACAACATCGATGCCCGCCGGCGCCGTGACACTCTCGATGCGGGAGACAAACGCCGGGCGACCGTGCCAGTCAATCTCATCCTCGGAGCGCAGGCAATGCCGCGGATGCGCGCGCTTGAACTGCTGGACCGCAGGATGCGTAAACACAAAGGCGTTGAGCGAGGCAGGGACGCTCCGGCCACAGGAGCGACAAAGCGCATGCACCCCTCGCAGCATTTGTATCGATGGCGGCGCATCGACGGGCCAGCCGCGCTGCAATGGCGCAGCAGCTCCACACTTCAGACATGGGACAGAGCCCTGGCGAAAACCGGGGCGCAGGTAGTTGGTCACCCACGTCATCGTGCGCGTATACGCGATCTTGTAACCTTTAATGCCGTGGAGCACATTGGGCAAGGTGGCATCGACAACGAAGAAATTCGCATTGGGCAGACAACACGGACAGCACAGCTGCAGCTCTCCCGCCTGCGGATCAAACCTCCCCAGCAAACGGGCTTGGCCGCAACGCGGGCGCCAGATCCGGGTCTGCTCCCACGCGCGGTCGGCGGTGATCAGGCCGTAGGCCGCCGCCTCGTCGCGAAACGCGGTGGCGAGCACCCGGCGCAGGGCCAGTTTGCCACGCTGGAGCCGCATCGCCACCGCCCCGGCGCTCACCCCCAGGCGCGTGGCGATGTCGCTGTGCGGCGAGTCCTCGACATACTTCTGCACCAAGACATCCCGCGTCTCGGCGGGCAATAGCGCCAGCGCCCGGTCGAGCAAGGTCGCCAGTTCGTCACGTTCGAGTTCGATCTCAAGATCGAACGAGTCAGCAAGCGCGTCGTGTGCGTTCGCGCCGAGCACTTGCCCATCCTCAACCAAGAGCAACCCGGTTGTCCGCTCGCGACGCTGGCGGCGGAGCCAGCGCAAACAGACATTGCGGGCGATGACTGAAAGCCATTGGGCATAGCCGCTGGGTTCGGTCAGCCGGTCGCGATGACGCCAGGCTTCGATCAGGGTTTCCTGGGCCAGATCGTCAGCAGCGTCGCGCTGGCCGGTGATCGAGGCGCAGAGCCGCACCAGGCGCGCGCGTTCCGCCTCGAACAGGATCTCCAGATGTGCCGGTTCAATGTGCTGCTGCGTCTCTTGCATTGCTGCCTCCTTCGCCTGGTGGCTACAGCCACACCGATGCATCTATGAATATATCACCGCAAGAGGACAAAATTTCACGCATTTTTTGACGAGATTTTCCAAGCAATGAAGGCGCAGTTTCCGACATGAAAGGTTAACGATCGGTATAGAAAACCTAACAATATATTACTTTCAGGTTATTTCAAAGCAATATACCAACCCCAAGGCGCTTCTGCGGAGATCGCTGCTTTTTACCAGTTGTGATCGTCAACCTTACATGAACATGCAGATGATGTCGATTCTTACTGTGTTGAAGCGGCGTTCGCCTGTCCGCTTTGTGGTATTATTAATTCACAGAGGAGGTTTCGATCACACCGGTCCGGCCCGTTGGAAAGGGAAGCGGTGCGACCAAGTCGCATCAATATCTCTATTGCTGCAGGAATCATCACGCCAAGAAAAGCAAGTTTCGCCAACGTTTGATTAGACAAGGAGAAGGACACCGGCATGGCCCAGCAGCGTATAACCGTCGAAAGTGCCCTCAACACTCTTCTGGCGCGATTTCAGGCAATGTCCCCCGGTATTGTGGGGGCGGCTATCGTCAACAGTGATGGGTTCATCGTCGCAGCACAGTTGCCCCATCACATCGACGAATTGCGGATTGCCGGGATCGGTGCAGCTATGGTAGCAATCGGCGAGCAGATTTCTGAGGAGTTACAGCATGGCATCCTCGAACGCACATTTATCGACTCCAAGCATGGCTACATTGTCGCTACCAGTTTAGGTCCAGAGTTGGCCCTACTTGCTATTGCGCAGCGCGAGGTGAAACCAGGGTTGATATTTCTCTACATATCTCGACTGACAGTGGAAATTCAGAAGGTTCTATGGTAGATAATCATTTTCCGTATATCTTGTTGAGACGGCGCAGTGTCGCGCTATCTCAAGCCAACGCGGCTTCTATTCGCCCATATTTCCTTTTTCCTTCACAGGCTTAAGGACCGCTTTCAATCATGTTCGGAACGAGTTTTGCCACATTCGCATGCAGTACATGTCTTTTCTTCCCCTATGGGAGAAGAGAGGCTAGAGGGTAAGGAGTACAACACGCCAACGATCCAAACCGCATCTTTACCTGGATGTTCTGTCCGCTCCGCAATGCCCACAAACAGATGGAAAGGAGACCGGCTTTCGCGTCAAGGATATAGTAACGCTAGCATGATGCGGTTGGTGCAACATTCCCAAGCTATCCGCCCATGTTGTACTTCACCAGAGCTATCGTAGGAGTAGCACATGACAGTTAATCAGCCCGAGCCCAAGGTCGCCAATATTACCCTTCGGATGCTCTTGAACACGATTACCAGACTGATGGGCCGGCGCGGATTACGCTTGATATTATCGCGCGCCGATCGAATTTACTATCTAGCCGACATGCCACCCGAAAACTTCCAACTTGCTGTACCATGCAGCACCCTCACCCGCATTTTCAACGCGATAGAGGCTGTTGGCGGCAAGCGCGCTATGCGTATGTTTATGGCGCATGCCGGTAAAGATTATACCGAATATCTCTGGCAAGCCATACCCCATGTGTTTGAGTCAATGCGCGACACGATCGATCGGACCTTGACGCCGCATGGCCAATTGCGCTACGCTGTCGACCTCCTTGCCGCAGCAGGGGGGCAATTCGCCGAGGTCAAAGTTGTCGTGGAGGAGATCGACAACGCAATCTATTTTACCTTGCCATACACGCTCGACTCGTGGGGGCAAAACGCGGAAACGCCAATATGCTGGAGTATGCGCACCTCCCTCGAAACTCAGCTCAAACGGTTGACAAACGATAATATCATCACCGTCAGAGAGATGACCTGTCGAGCCTGTGGCAATGCCAATTGCTCCTTTCAGATCAGTCGCGAAGAGTCTCTGCCTCTGTACGCGGAACGAGATCCATTAATATCCCGTAGCGTGGGCGGAGGGTGATCATCGGCTCTGGCTCAATCGGATGGCCTGGCACTAATGCCAACCGGTAGCGCTGCGCTATCGTCGCCAGCACCAGTTGCAATTCCATCATTGCAAAGTTGTTGCCGATACAAATGCGCGGCCCGCCGCCAAAGGGGAAATAGGCGAAACGCGGGCGAGCGGCAACACGCTCCGGTGTAAATCGCTCTGGGTCAAAACTTTCTGGGTTCTCCCAACATGCCGGGTGACGGTGCGTAATATACTGGCTGAGAATAATGGTAGAGCCTGGCGGTATGGCATACGGGCCGATCTGATCGGCTGCGATGCTGCGCCGCTCGATCACCCAGGCGGGCGGGTAGAGCCGCAGCGATTCCTCGATCACCATTGTCGTGTAGGATAGCTTGGGCAAATCCTCCAGTGTCGGGGGGCGTCCGCCAAGCACCGTGGCCAACTCGTTATGGAGGCGGCGCTCCACGGTAGGATGCTTCGAGAGGAGATACCAGATCCAGTTCAATGCATTCGCCGTAGTCTCGTGTCCGGCCAAGAAAATGGCCATCACCTCATCGCGCAATTGCTTGTCGTTCATGCTTTCGCCGGTCTCTTCATCACGCGCAAAGACGAGCATAGAAAGCAAATCGCCAATATCCTCGCCCGAACGACGGCGCTCCTCAATGATCCGATAGACCACATGATCTAGCGTCTGAATTGCTTTCTTCAAGCGACGTCGGCTTGGTGTCGGCACAAAATCCGGCAATGCGAAGAGCGCTGCCAAACGGCGATCGAATTCCTTAAAGGCAACAGTAATCGCCTTCCCGACGATGTTGGATTCCACACCAACATCGGTGTTGAACAGGGTTTTACTGACGATGCTCAAGGTCAAGCGCGTCATCTCGGCGGAAACATCGAGCCACTGGCCACGGGCAGCGACAGGCTGCCAGCGATCGAGCATATCCTCGGTTATTCTGGTCATGATCGCAGCAAACGCACCGATCCGTTGGCGGTGAAAGGCTGGCTGGGATAGTCGCCGCTGCCGCCGCCAGAAGTCCCCATCGCTGGTCAACAAGCCTTCGCCCATCATCGGCTTCATTAGATCATAGCTTACACTCTTGGGATAGTTCCGGCTATTCTCCTGTAAAACGTGTCTGATCGCATCAGGATGACAAAGCAGATGACTAACATACCCCAACGCCTCGAAGCGCACGACATCTCCATAACGGTGTTGGGCATCGAGCAACACGCCTAAAGGATCACGCCTGACTGCAAAGATCTGTTGGAATAGGTTGTTACACGGTCCAGGCGCGATGGGCTGGCTCTGTGTGCTCTGCCTACGGCGAAATGCATTAAGCATCAGTCATCTCCTTATCAGCAATCTAACCTCGATTAAAAACCGAACGAAGCTCAAACCCTACAGGTAGGCGTTTCATCATCAGCCGTCAGCGAACAACATCCTGCTGCGACAAAGCCAGGATACGCCGCATGTTGCGATAAGCGCTGAACGCTTACCTAAGGAGCGCCGAGGAGCCCAAGACAGATTATGTTCGATTGGGGAGGTTACGATTCTGCTCAGGTCTGGCTCTGGCGAGGTCGCGCCAGTAGCGCTGCGAGATAGTCTTTTGTCGTGCGCATTAACAAGCGCACA
>JAKSDJ010000179.1 GCA_022360155.1 Chloroflexales bacterium
AGCTTGCGGCAGGGCGACCTGCCCGCCCTAGGGGTCAGCGGCGCGCTGCTGTTGGGCGGCACGATCAGCGGGGCGACCCAGGCGCGCGGCGATCTTCTGGACAACGCCTGCTACACACCCCGCGACCGCTTCCTCCGGGCGCTGACCGCCGCGGGTATCGGCGTCGGCGCCGCAGGCGTCGGCGCGGCAATGGGACGGCTGGCACTTGGGTCTATGGTGCGCAAGGGCGCGTACCAGGGCGCCCAGGTGGCTGCCCCCTGGATAGCGACCAGCGCAAGCGTCGGAGCCAGCACGCTCGTAAGTATTGCAGCCAGTTGGGGCGCCGGGCAGACCATCCCCTATATGAAGGAATAGCACGGAGCATACCCACAGAGAGATTCGCGCTCAAGCACATCTTGAGCACGAATCTCTCTCACGCGAAGGACAGCAACCATGAAAAACCGCAGGAAAGACCGGTTCGCCAATAAACCGGGTGAGGAAGTGATTGATCCTACACAGCCCTTCGGACAGGGAGCGTTTATACAAGGTGGGCTGATGTTTGTCGGGTTCGCAGCAATACCACTCGTGATGCTTGTGTGGAGCGGGTTTGCAGTGGCTGCGCTGCTTGGCGCTGGTATTGGCATCGTCCTTGGGGGTATCGTGGTGTCCTGGCTGTCTTGGTGGTCACATAAGGTTCTGGCTGGTCCGCCGCCTATCAATGCACCTCGGTCAATACGTGCGCCCCTCGGAGCAGCCTCCGCTATCGGTGTTGGGGTCGCTGGGTTGATTAGTGTTTGGTGGAGTGACTCAGGGCAATTATTTATCGGAACTATGCTCGGTATTATTATGGCAGCATTTTGCGGATGGATGCTCCTCGACATGGTGCGCCACAATCGCCGCCTCGCTCGACAGCAGGACGAGCGCTGGCGTCCGCGCCGCGAATCATCCGAACGCTGGCGGTCGTAAGCGCCGCCGCCTACCTCGTCAGACCGCCCAGGTCAACGGTCAGGACGTGCTGACCGCCAGCACCCGCCAGATGCCTTGGGGCGCGTCCTGACCAGCGCCCCAAGGCGTCGCAACGACGACGGATTGTTACTTGCCAGGTTCCATGACCGCTTGCCACTGGCGCTACTCCCGCCAGCGTCGCCAATCTTCGAGGTAGTAACGCCAGACGGCTGCGGTGTCTTGCGTGCTAATGCTGGTTGGCATCCGGGCCATATCGGCATCGAACTGGCGCATGCGCGGCAGCAAGGCCGGCTCCAGGTAGCACAACGGCACGTCCAGCGCCATGCCATCCCAATCGTATCGCACATTCGAGGCCAGTACAAAACCCCACTCACCGAACGAGGGCACATAAGTATGGTAGGGTTATACAGTGAAACCCGCCGCCTGTATCGTGTGAACAATACACCAGTAGGCTTTGTGTGCAAAATAGGGCGAGGCCGCCTGTGTCACCATCATTCCGCCAGGGGCCAGATGCCGCCCGATCAGGCCGTAGAACTCGCGTGAATAGAGACGGGCCAGGCTCTCGGTACGCGGATCGGGCAAATCAATCAGGATGACCTGGTAGAGATCGCTGCTGTCGGTTAGAAAGCGATAGCCATCGACATTGACCACCCGCACTCGCGGGTCGTTCAGCGCACCCGCGTTGAGCCGCACCAACGGCCCAAACTCCTGGCCCAACCGCGTCACATCACCTGTACGCGTAGACGCGATTCGCCAGAAATTCGAGCAGCACGCGATTGAAGAAGGCGGGGTTGTCCTGGTTAGCATTGTGGCCGGCATCGGGGATCACGGCAACCTGGCATGCCGGATCGCGCGCCTGCCAGATCGACGCTTGCTGCGCGAACAACTTAGCGCGCATATCATGCTCGCCATAGGTCACCAGCAGCGGTTGCGTGACCCGATAGTCTGGCTCAGAGTGAAGGCAGCCCATGACATCGGACCAGATCCGAACAAAATCAGCACGCGGAACCTGGTCCATCATCCGTTCCGCAGCGGCGACGAATTCAGGTCGGATGGACATAGTCCGGGCAAGCTGGCGCTTGGAGAGTTGATACGGATAGAGCCGAAAAAAGAGTGGGACGGCCTGCAGGGCGAGCATCGCCAGGCGCGAGCGCGGCAGCGTGATACAGGTCGAGCCGATAATCACGAGGGCGGCAACCCGCTCCGGGTAGTGAAAAACCAGTTCTTGCACCAGCGCCCCGCCCATCGAATGGCCCAGCAGCGTAGCCTGGTCAACGCCAAGCTGGTCGAGCAGAGCGACCAAATCATCGGCGGCGGCCTTGACCGAGAAGGGAGCGCCCATCGGCTGCGATTGGCCATGCCCGCGCACATCCCAGGTCAGTGTTCGGTAGCATGGCGTGAGGGCAGCGACCTGCAGATCAAACACGTGATGGTCGAGGGTCGCCCCGTGGGTCAAAGCGATCAGCGGCGCGTCCGGCGGGCCGTCCAGCCAGAAATGGAGTGGACAGCCATTGCGTTCGAGAATATGCGTTTCAGGCATCACAACAAGCCTTATCTAGACATCAGCGTGATAACGAAGCGATGAAGCGCTCCACAATGGTATTGAATGCCACAGGGTTATCCCAGTTGAGCATATGTCCTGCTGCCGGGATTACCGAAAGCGTTGCTGCCGGGATTGTCTGAATTAGATGCCGCGCCTGGGCGTGGGCCTGGCGGTTGTGTTCGCTGACCAGAACCAGCGTTGGACAGGCGATCTGGGACAAGCACGAGCGCGTGTCAAAAGCGTAGATCGCGTCCCAGATCTGCAGGTAATTCGCCTTGTCCGCTGCATGCTGGCCAATCTCCCGTTCTACGTACGGGCCGACCGACGGATTGAAGCGGCCATGCTCCCACGCCGAGATACGGACCAGCCATCGGATGCTGATCAGACGCAACATCCATCGGGTGAGCCACATACCGGCAACCATAAGCGGCGTTGCCCTAACACAGTACGCCGTTTCCGCCAAGATCAGCGCGCGAATCCGCTGGGGATAGTTGAGCGCCAATTCCTGGGCTACCATACCACCCATCGAATGGCCGCAACAGATGACCTGTGCAATGCCAAGCTCGTCAAGCAGCGCAATTACATCATCGGCAAACAGCGCCATCGTGTATTGGCCCGCGCTGTGCGGCGACTCGCCATGCCCGCGCAGGTCACAGGTGATCACTTCGTAGCGCGGCGCAAAATGCTCCACTTGAAACTGCCACTCGTCCTGTGTGACAAAACCGCCATGCAGGAACAAAAGCGCCGGTCCGTTTCCGGTGCAATTATACACCAGGTGCATGAGCTTGCTCCATTCTGGTTAGAAATGAACAGATCGCCTGAGCCACCACCTCGGATCTTTCACGAGTCGGCCAATGCCCACAATCCTTGATGATGTGAAGCTGGGCATTGGGAATGCGTGCAGCCGCTTCCTGGGCGCAGGCGAGCGGCACAATTGCATCCTTGTCCCCGTGGATGATCAGCACCGGACAGGTGATGGTATGTAAACGTGGCATATAGTTTGTGCGCAGACCTCGCCAACGGGTTTCATCTATCTGCCACTGATGGAAGCTGTGTTCGGGCCGGGCTGTTTGCAACACTGCATAAACATCGTCAACCAGTTCGTCAGTGATGGCGCTAGGTGTGTAGATAATGTTACGCATACCCATCCTGACAAGATTGCGATTGTTGCGCATCCAACCCCACATCAACTCGTTGAGCAGCGGCATGCGCATAACGAAAAAGGCTATTCGATGAAATGGCGCACGAGCTTGGAGTCCGCCGCTGTCGATAGGAATGAGGTGCGTGACTCGATCAGGATGTGTGAGGGTGTAGCCGATGGCTACGCTACCACCCATCGAGAGGCCAACCAGGGCGGCGCGTTCCAAGCCCCAGGCGTCCAGAATCTCGCCAACACAGTGGACCAGCGCCTCCTGGGTGAAGCGGCCCCGATATGGCGGACTGTCACCGTGTCCTGGTAGGTTTGGTGCATAGACTCGATAGGACTCGGCCAGCGGGCCGATGATCTTTTTCCAGGTCAGCATAGCTGCATCCGAGCCGCCGCCGTGTAGCAGTACCACTGGCGGACCGTGATCACCGGCTGTATAGTAACGGATCACACTATCGCCAAATCTGATATCGTGCGCTGCAACACCGTTCATCATGACGTTCCTCCGCCTCCAACGAAGCATCTATTGCCGAAAAGCACAGACGCCTACACCCCAACATAAGGAAAAAGCAGTGTAGTATACGACAATCTGTATGTTCAGTCAATACTGAATAAATTGATACGAAAGATATAATTTGCGGGCGCTTTTGGCAACAATAAAGGGCAGATGGAACAATTCCATCCACCCCTCGAAAAGGGAAAGCGTTTTATCGAAAACTGAACGACACTACACTCGGTTGCTGCAGAGCAGTATCATACATCACCTAATTGATGCGATCCACCCGCGACTGAACCCAAAAGCCAG
>JAKSDJ010000691.1 GCA_022360155.1 Chloroflexales bacterium
AGTCTCTTTCGCTTGATGTGGGTCTTCTTTCGGATTGGCGCGATGAACGAGATGCAATACCGCGTCAACTTCTTGATCCAACTCCTGCAATCCCTGATCGCGCTGGGAACAGGCCTGATCGCCCTGGCCCTGGTGTTCAGCCACACGACCGACCTGGGCGGCTGGTCGCGCCCCGAGTTGCTGGCGGTGATGGGGGTGCATATCCTGATGGGCGGCTTGATTATGTCGGTCATCCAGCCCAATATGGAGCGGCTGGCGATGGAGGTGCAGGATGGCACGCTCGACTATGCCCTGACCAAACCCGAAGACGCGCAAGTACTGATCAGTGTGCGCGAGATCCGTATCTGGCAAACGGTCGATATCATCATCGGGCTGATTGTGCTGATTGTCGCCGTGATCCAGTTAGGGGGAACGATGGGAATCGGGCAGGCGCTGGGCTTTGCGCTTGCGCTGCTCCTGGGCGGCTTGATGATCTATAGCTTCTGGTTGATGCTGACCAGCACGGCCTTCTGGGTAGTGCGCATCCACGAGATGGTGAGTCTCTTCCAGGGCATCTACCAGGCTGGGCGCTGGCCGGTGAGCATCTATCCCAACTGGCTGCGGATCGGCCTCACCTTCCTGGTTCCGCTGGCCTTTGCGGTCACAGTGCCCGCCGAAGCGCTGACCGGGCGGCTGACGCTACCAACACTAGGCTTGGCAGCGGCGCTGACCATCGCGCTCCTCGTGCTGGCGCGCTTTGTCTGGCGGCTGGGGCTACGCGCCTACTCCGGCGCGTCGGCATAAAGCAACCACTCATTGCGCATCAAGCACGAATTGGCGCAATCGATCTATGGGTGCAGCACCCCGAAAGAAAGCGACAGACCAATCATTATCGCCGATAAAAAGAGTCGATGTGATTGAGCAGGCATTTACTCTTGTTCACTGTCGCAGCGATAAGGGCGCAACGCTCGGTGTCGTCCAGCATGATGTCGGGATTGCTCAACATCTCTAGTTGCATAATGATCGCCGCCATAGGAGAACGCAAGTCGTGCAAGCGGCGCGACAGAGCCGTCTCATTGGTACAGGCCGACTCGGCCTGACGTAGCACCGTTTCCACAGCAGGCGCATCAACAGATCCAAGGAGACAAGCAATGGCCCCCCGTCGCCAGGATTGGAGCGCCTCTTCCATTTCTTCCTCGGTGGCCAAAACGATCACTGGCTGCTTCCAGCCAAACTGTCGGGCCAGATCGAAGACCTCAACACCGGCCATATCGGGCAAATGCAGACTCAACACCACAATATCAACTGAATTATCGGACCAGCGCCGCAATCCCTCATCGCCCGTTGGAGCCAAAATAACCTGGTTGCGCAAGGCGGAGATCTGGGGTTCCAGGGCTGCACACCGCGCGGAGTCGGCGTCAATTAAAAGAACAGTGGACATTGCTGCCTCACAACTACAAGGTGACCTGACAGCGGTCACGACCGGCTTCTGGTTCTCTATATGACACAAGTTACGCGGTCAACGATCGGCAGGGAGATTTGGCGGATTGCCGCGTAAGTCCTGTCTATGAGAGTAGGTTCTGTCGGGCCATCTCAGCGGGATACGCTAAAGCGACGGCAGTCTGTCATCGCCTTAGCGCATCCCGCCAGATGGCCCAAACCCACGAACCATGTTTAAGTATATAGAAGGTTATTACCAGCTATATGGCGCCGTAATCAGATCTACACGGTGTAGGGGCTCCGACGTAGCATACAGTCAAATTTGACAGCGCTGGATCGTATGCTACAATGCTTGACTGACCGATTAATCAAAGAAATAAGACAGTGCAATGCCATACCGCGATGAACACGAATACGAGCAGCGCCGCCAGCAGATCATCGACGGCGCGCTCGAAGTCTTTGCCCACAAGGGATTTGAGAAAGCAACTAATAAAGATATTGCCGCAGCAGCGGAGATCGGCTCGCCAGGGCTGATCTACCACTATTTCAAGGACAAAACCGACCTCTTCTACGAGGTCGTCAAACAGCGCGTGCCGATCTTGCAACTGTTCGATCAGCCCGATAAATTGACCAAGTTGCCGCCGCGCGAAGCGCTGACTCTCTTTGCCCGCACCTTTCTCCAGACCCTGGAGCATCGTTCGCATATTGCTATGACAAAGCTCTTCCTCAGCGAAGTCTTTCGCCGCCCAGCCATGGCCCAGATGGTGAATGAGATCGGACCAGGGCGCGGCTTCGCCCTGCTTACCCAAGCGCTAAACCAGTGGATGGACGCTGGCTTGTTGCGCCGGATGGACGCCAGTGCAGCGACACGTTGTTTCATCGGGCCACTGATCGCCTATTTCATAGCACGAGAGCTCTTTACACAACCCGACGCACAAACACTCAGCGCCGAGACGATGGCGACGACCCACGTAGATATCTTTCTGCAGGGGCTGCAGGTCGCGCAAGACGATACACGCGCCGCGTAAAGCAACACACTGGATCGCGCGAGCGCAGTTATTTGCCTTGTGCGTGCAAAAATTCGACTGACATCTTGGTTCGCGCTTGTTACGGTTGGGGCTGCATAGGAGCCGCCATCGGTATAAAGTAGCTGTTCGCTTCCTCCTGCAAAAGCACCCATAGCGTATAGATACCGATAAGAGTGCCAACCGGGAAATTGACCAGGTTGAGGATGCCGATAACAATCGCCAGATATCGGCCCCAGGATCTACGCTTCAGCAAGCCATATCCGGCCAAAATCCCCGGTATGCCAAGAATAGCCAGAAGCGCACCCACGAGCGTGCCAACCACACTGAGGATGGCAACGGCTTCCGGGTCGCCTGTAAACGCTCCAATACCCGTCAGCAATGTAAAAATAAACAATCCAATAATGAGAAACAGGGCGTGCCCAATGATATGCAGCCAGCCGAGAATTGTGACATGTTGTTGCAGATCTTGTTGACTCATCTGGTTCATTGTTCAATCTCCTTTTCTTTCTGCGCATCAGCCGGCCATGGGCAGAGCGTGACGGCTGAACGTGCCTGAGCGATTGCCCGAAAAGCATGCGCTAGCGCTATTGCGTTGCTGCGTCACCTGTACAAAACCGACATCTTGGTTCTAGCAACCCGTTATGCGCCTCTCTCCATGTGAGCGCCTTGGCTCTTGTATGATGATGCTCCTTTCCGACAGCTTCTGATGATGATATGACGCTGTGTGAGCCAGATATGTTTCTCCTCACTTTGATCCTAAAACAAAATCTCTCCAGTGTATCAATAATTTGGAGAGATTAGCGGCTAGGCAAACGTCTAGTTTTTCACCTGGTCATGGGGAGAGGAAAGCTTTTGACGTAACCCCTCAACGTTGTCTAGCGCTGCGTCAGCTTCCTGCAATAGAACGCAGATGACGCACATAGGCGCGGATGATCGCAGAAAGCTGATCATCTATGGCAATCGTGTGGTTGATTGGATCTGATCTGCGGCTGATGTTCCACTTTGACGGCGCCCTTAGCTTTGTCGCCAAATCCTGCTTTGCTGTATGTTCTGTGCTACAATGTCTTATTTATTACATTCATCGAATAGAACGGTGCTACGGCCATGCGGTACGAAGAACTGATCCTGCCCTTCAACCAGATCCGCGCCGTCGATTTGCCCCGCGTCGGAGGCAAAGGCGCTAATCTGGGCGAGTTGACCAACGCTGGACTCCCTGTGCCATCCGGCTTCTGCGTTACAACAACGGCGTTCCAGGAATTTATGTTCAATTCAGGAGTGGCCGACGAGATCTATCCAACCTTGACCGCGCTCTCGTGCGATGACGTTGCTGCTGTCCGGCAGGCAGGGCAGGCGGTACGAGAACGCCTTGGCGCGATCCCCATGCCGCCTGATGTCGCCGCCGCGATCATCTCCGCCTGGGAGGGCCAAGGCGCCGCCGACACCTATGCGGTTCGTTCCAGCGCCACAGCAGAAGATCTCCCTACAGCGTCCTTCGCGGGCCAGCACGATAGCTACCTCAACGTATGCGGAAAAGAAGCGCTGTTAGACAGCGTCCGTTTATGCTGGATCTCGCTCTTTACCGACCGCGC
>JAKSDJ010000237.1 GCA_022360155.1 Chloroflexales bacterium
GTTCCCCTGATCGCGGTGATATGTACTGCCGCTGAGCGAGCAGTTGACTTGAGCATAGACCTGGCTGATCTGACTGCTGAGCATCGTCAAGGCGCCAATCACAACAATCATTACAAGCACCAAATTAAGTGCGTATTCAACTAGATCTTGAGCCCTTGCGCGCGCTGATTGGCGGACTGCACAGCGTAAGGCTGCCGACCATGTGTGCCAAGCACAGTCATGCCAGGTTCACACCATGAGTGCAAAATTACTTATAAACCGTGCAAACTTGGACAGCGATGGGGAAAGAGAAGGATGTTGCATGATTGTATCTCCTGAAAAAGATAAAAAATCGCCATCTTTTTATCGTAGCATAGAGAGACACGACTGGCTATAGGTCAATGCGGTTGATCAATCTATAGCAATTCCATTTGACAGATATCGATACAATCATAATTATCCCCGGAAAGCGAACGAAAACCGCTTAAAAGCAATACGGCATTTTGACACAGATCGCTTTTATCAGATGAGGATGATCCCAATCGATAGAATCGGATCGCGCTCGAAATCAGATTATATGGAGAAGATTGTGCGAATCCTGTTCTTTATGGATGAAATACTGGCGGTAGCGGCTCCATCAGATCGCGCCATACCGGCGTTTGCATCTCTCGTTGATCGGTTTGCGCTTCCTGGGCGCGAGTGATCACCAGATCTGCCATTGCTTCCACAACCTTCTCGAAATAAAACATCGGGAAAGAGACGGGATCAAAGTCGGGGGCAGTATTCATAAAGTCTATCGCGTAAGGGACACCATCCTTGATGGCGAACTCTACCGTGTTCATATCGTAACCCATTGCCCGATTGATTAGCTGGGCATCGTGGACGACACGCGCGCCTAGCTTCGGCGAGAGGTGCTCGTGATCGACGATATAGCGTTCGGGGAAGGGTGCCCGCGGGTTGTAGCTGATCGGCAGAATCAGTTCCTGGCCGATGCAGACGCAGCGCACATAGTGTTCCCACTGGATGTACTCTTGCAGAATCATGCTTTTCGTGCCGCTCTGATCATACGTGACGATCAGCTCCTCGAAGGAGTTGACGACATTCACGTCACGCCAGCCGCCGCCCCAGTGCGGCTTGAGAATAGCCGGAAAGCCCACATAGCGGGCCAGTTCTTGCCAATCTAAAGGATAACGCAGGTTCCGCATCGACTTGCTGTTCACGCCTTCGATATAGTCGCGATTGGGTAGTGCCACTGTCCGTGGGCTGGCAAGACCGAGCCGGGTAATCAAAGATGCGCCAAAGAATTTATCGTCGGCTGCGCGCCAAAACGGGTTGTTGATGACGACGGCGCCGGCCAAGGCCATTGTTTTGAGATAGGTGGCATAGTAGGGAATCTCATGGCTAATCCGGTCTACCAGAACGGCATAGGCGGGCGGTTCGGCCAGACGAGTGCCTTCGAGTTGCACGTACTCGCACACAACGTTATCGGTGGCGGTGCGCCGATTGATCGCTGCAATCAATGCGTTGGGAAATGCGCGTTCGCGGCCTACGAGCAGACCGACACGTAATGGGGTTCCAAAGTCTGGCATGGTTTGTTCCTTCGTCGTCACAGGCTCCTGATTTTCTTGCATCGATTATAGCGTAGATGGCGATTTCTGGATCGTTGCGAGTGGGGCGATGCTCCAGGCTGCATGGTGTGTGCCGATCCAAGCGGGCGCTGCCCCTCACACTCTCCGCTAGGGAACCCTGACGGTTCTTTCGCTCGTGCTTGTCGTGGAGGACCACACCTCCCCGATGCGGGGTATGTTGCAGGTCTGTAGATCGCCGCCTCGTTAGGTAAGAGTTCGAGACGCGAGTGTGATCCGGGAAACAGCGTTCTCACGCTGGGCTATGCTAGCCGTTACCGTAAGACCCTAAAGGTTTTGAAAATCTTTAGGGTCTTGTGGGGATTATCGGCAGCATCTACATCTTGCTGTTGGGTGTTTGCACGCCACTGGCCATCGCGCCCGGCACTGACGTGCGAGCTCAGCGCGCAGGCCGGCTGAAGCCGACTCGTTCCAGTGCGCCTGAGTGCATGTTCGTTCTCAGCCGCCAATTGTTTCGCCCATAGGCGGAGGGAAGTATTGGGGCAAAAGCGAACGGCTTGAGCCAAGCGCTTGGCTTGTCTCCTCGCCCTGTCCCCGCGTACGCGGGGACCATCGCTTCTTCGCGTCAGTATAAACCCGTTGACAACTGTGCGGACACCTGCTATACTCGCCATCGACGAAATGTAAGGATATGAACTCAATGTATATTTGTCGCTCCAAGCAACTCAAGCGCGCAAAGAAGCCGGACTGGATGTCTGGTTAGCGTTGCTTGCACGCCGGAGGGTGTCAGGCCCGACTCACCAGACTACAGTGGTGAGTCGGTTTTTTGTTTGTGTAAAAGAAGGCATGACAGCAATAGACAAGCGACCAAAGCTTTGCATTGCCTGCCGAGAACGGCACACGCCGCATGGCCCATCCTGCGGCGCGCCGCGGTACATCAGCTTTCGCCGTGTATCGCCATCACAGGAGAAACAGATGAAGCAGCGCATGATTACAATCGCCAAACGCCAGTTGTCCATCCAGTATCGCCAATCTAGCATCGCTTTGACGCCGCGCTACGTTCGCCCGGAGTTGTTCGGCTCCTGTCAAGTGAGACGAGGTTGCCCCTATGCAATCGCCTAACCCTGCGGCCGAGCCGATTACCCGCTTTGCGATGGTCGAAACGACCCTCCGCGAAGGCGAACAGTTCGCCACTGCCCGCTTTACCAGCGAGCAACGCCAGGCCATCGCTCAAGCCTTGGATGTATTCGGTGTCGAGTATCTTGAACTGACCTCCCCGGCGGCCTCGCCCCAAAGCGCCCGCGACCTCGCAGCTATCGCCAGCCTTGGCCTGAAAGCCCGCATCTTGACCCATATTCGCTGCCATCTCGACGATGCCCGCCTTGCGGTCGAACACGGCGCGCAAGGCGTCAACATGCTCTTTGCCACCTCTGAACAGTTGCGCCGGGCCAGCCACGGTCGCTCGCTCGACCAGATTATCGAGCAGGCGCAACACGTTACCAGCTATTTGCAACAACACAACATCGAGATTCGTTTCTCCTGCGAAGATACGTTTCGCACGCCGCTTGCCGATCTCCTGCGCATTTACACCGCGATGGACTCGCTTGGCATCCAGCGGGTGGGCTTGGCCGATACGGTTGGGATTGCCGCGCCGCGCCAGGTCTACGACGTGGTCAGCGCAGTACGGGCGGCGGTGCGCTGCGACATCGAGTTTCATGGCCACAACGACAGCGGCTGCGCCATTGCCAACGCCTTCTGCGCTCTGGAGGCAGGGGCGACCCATATCGATGTGTCGGTTTTGGGCATTGGCGAGCGGAACGGCATTACGCCGCTTGGCGGTTTTATCGCGCGTCTGGCGGCGCTCGACTCAAATCTGGTCATGCGCTATGATCTCTCGCTACTGCCACAGCTCGACGAGATGATTGCGGAGATGGTCGGCGTGATGGTTCCATTCAACAACTACATCACCGGGGCGACCGCTTTTACTCACAAAGCCGGCCTCCACACCAAAGCCGTGCTGTCTGACCCGCGCAGCTACGAGGTGATCGACCCGGCGCTGTTCGGGCGTAGCCGCACCGTAGCTGTCGCCCATCGTCTGACCGGCTGGCATGCTGTCGCCGAACGCGCCCGCGAGCTAGGCATCGTGTTGAGCGAGGTTCAGGCGCGGGCCGCGACGACCCGACTCAAAGCCCTGGCCGACGAGCGCGTTTTGGATGTCGAAGATGTGGATGAGCTATTGTATGAATATGCCGAGTAATATCAGTGGCGAGTGACGAGCAGGGACTCGGGTTGCGCACTATGGTTGGACTGCGTATCCTTCCGCTTTGCAGCAACCGAATGAGGTATAGTGTATAGCAGGGAACAACTGTTGTAAGCTGAGCGCAGCGCGTCACTTAACGATTGGAGGAGCGAAGCAACATGGCGCAAACCCTAAGCGAACAGATCCTGAGCCATGCCGCCGGACACCCGGTCCAAGCCGGCGAGGTTGTAACCGTACAGGTCGACCTGGTGATGATGCACGATAGCCTCTCGCCGAGCATTATCAAGGTGTTACACGAAGAATTGGGCGCTGAACGGGTGTGGGATCCGGAGCGTGTGGCCGTGGTGATCGATCACGTTGCCCCAGCGGCAAATATCCAGACCGCCGAGAAGCAGGCCGATCTGCGGCGCTGGGTTCGTGCGCAGGGCATCACGAACCTGTTCGATGTAGGCCGAGGTATCTCGCACCAGGTGCTGGTCGAAGAGCAATTGGCCCGTCCTGGAATGGTCATTGTTGGCAGCGACAGCCACAGTACGGCATACGGCTGCGTTGGCGCGTTTGGCACTGGCATGGGCACAACCGATATCGCCCTGGCCGCGGCTACCGGCAAAATCTGGTTTCGAGCGCCGGAGACGGTATTGGTTCGCTCAACCGGCCGGTTTTGCCCCGGCGTCAGCGCCAAAGACCTGGGCTTGCACGCCGCTCGCCGTCTCCGTGCTGATGGCGCAACCTACGCTGCAGTCGAGTGGCACGGCGTGGATTTCCTGAGCATTGGCGACCGTATGACCCTGGCGACACTCTCGATCGAAGTCGGCGCGAAGGCTGGATTAGTGCCGCCCACCGGCGCTGCCGCCCAGGAACTGGCTGTACCGGCCTGGTTTGGCGTGCAGGAAGGCGCGACGTACTCTCGCGTGATCGAGATTGACCTGAACGCATTGGAGCCGCAGGTCAGCGCGCCGCACTATGTCGACAACGTGGTCGACCTGACCGATGTCGGGCGGGTGGCCGTCGATGTGGTCTACCTGGGCACATGCACCAACGGGCGCTATGAAGACATGGCCGCCGCCGCCCAGATCCTGCGCGAGCGTAAAATTGCACCCGGCGTGCGGATGCTCGTCGTACCGGCCAGCAGCGAGGCGTTGCGCCTGGCGACCGAGGATGGCACCCTGAGCACCCTACTCGCTGCCGGCGCCACCATTGGCACGCCGGGATGCGGCGCGTGTATTGGGCGGCATATGGGCGTGCTGGCCCCCGGCGAGGTCTGCCTCTTTACCGGCAATCGCAACTTCCGCGGGCGCATGGGCAGCCCCGCGGCGCAGATCTACCTGGCCTCGCCCGCAGTCGCCGCCGCGACTGCGCTCACCGGGTATATTACCCACCCACGGGAAGTGATGGCATAATGGGGTGATGAAGTGACGTATTGCAACAACCAAACGTTACCTTGTCACTTCGTCCGATAAACAAAGGAGTTCTCACAATGGCACGAGTCTGGATCTTTGGCGAAGATGTCAATACCGACCAGATCGTCCCTGGACGGTATGCGCCCTATATGCTCAAGAACGAAGCCGACCTGCGCAAATACCCATTCGTCGAGGCGCGCCCCGACTTTGCGCCAAATGTGCAGCCCGGCGATCTGATAGTGGCCGGTAAGAATTTCGGGTGCGGGAGTTCGCGCGAGTATGCGCCGCTCGCCCTGAAGCTCGTCGGTTTGGGCGCAATCATCGCACCGCTCTTCGCGCGGATTTTCTTCCGCAACGCGCTCAACCTGGGCATTCCATGTTTTACTGCTGACCTGACGCAGACCCTGCGCGATGGTCAGCATGTCGAACTCAACATCGAGCAGGGCATCATTTTGACTGATGATGGGACGCGCATCGACCTGCCGCCGCCGCCCGCCTTTCTGCGCGAAGTCTGGGCCGAAGGCGGGATTGTGCCGTTCTATCGCAAATACCGCCGCTTTCCAGGCGAGGTGGCGCCATGAGCGCCGCTGACCAAGAGGAGTCGTCGCCGCTTGAAATCTCGCTCTCGCGGGTTGTGGCTGCGGTGACCGATCTTGACGGGGTCGTCGGCATCTCGCTCGGCGGTTCGATCAGCATGGGCCTGGCCGATGAAGCCTCCGACCTGGATCTCTATGTCTATTGGCGCGAATCCTTGGCGGCAGCAGCAGATCGGCACGAGCGCCTCAGCCGAATTGCCGATGTTGAGAACATCGAGGTCGATATTCGCATGTGGGGGCTCGAAGACCATCTCCAGTCTGGCGATCGCTCGGTGGAGTTGATCTACGTCGATCTGGACGACCTGCAAGCCGAGGTCGAGCGCGCCTACGGTGAAGGCATCTGCGGCGAGGGCTTTGTCACGGCGCGTTTCGCGTATCTCGTCTACGGGCATATCCTCTACGATCCGACAGGTGAGTTGAGCGAGTTGCAAGCGCGATTGTTGAACGCTTACCCCGAGCCAACCCGTCGTTTGCTGTTGCAGGACAACCCGAAGCGGTTGCGCATCTATCTCGATCACCTGAACTTGGCTCTGGCGCGCGGTGATTTGCTCGCGGTCCAACAGCGCCGTTATACCATCCAGATGGTCTTTTTCAACTTGTTGTTCGCCCTCAACCGGCGCTACCACCCCGGCGAGAAGCGTCTGTTGGCGCATAGCAAGCAGTGCCCCAGCCGCCCCTACGAATGCGTAGCGCGTTGGGAGCATTCGACCCGGCTGGTCGCTGCAGATTTTGCGCTGGCCGAGAGTTTGAGCACATTGGTCGAAGAGTTGTGCGATCTGGCTGCGCAGGATAGTTCAAGCGAGGCGTCATGAGTGTGAAGTTGTGTGTTATTCCCGGTGATGGGATTGGGCCGGAAGTGATCAAGGCAGCGTTACAGATCTTAGACGCCGTCGCGCCCAGCATTCAGGTTGTCGAGGCGCAAGCAGGATGGGGGACTTTCCAAGAGACGGGCGTGGCGCTGCCGGAAAGCACTCTGGCGGCAGCGCGCGCCGCCGATGCCGTGCTTTTCGGGGCGGTAGGGTCGCCCAGCCATCCCGTACCTGGCTATCGCAGCCCGATAGTGGCGCTGCGCCGAGAGCTTGACTTGTATGCCAACATCCGCCCAACGACGAACCTTGGCTTCAATCTAGCGCCAAGCCAAAGCCCCGTCGATCTTGTTGTGGTGCGCGAAAATACCGAGGGGCTCTACGCGGGGCGCGAGCGTCTGGAAGACGATGCAACACCGCCATCGCGGAGCGCGTGATCACCCGGCGCGGCAGCGAGCGGATCGTGCGGACGGCGTTTTCATTGGCTGAAAACAGAAGGCAAACGGCGGCAGAAAGCGACAGAGAGGCAAAAGTTACGCTCGTTCACAAAGCGAATGTCCTGCGAGTCAGCGACGGGTTGTTTCGCGGCGTCGCCCTGGAGGTGGTACAGAACTACCCCGGCGTGGAGGTCGAGGAGTTGCTCGTAGACACAGCGGCAATGCACCTGGCGCGCTCGCCTGAGCGTTTCGACGTGATTGTCACGACCAACATGTTCGGCGATATTCTCTCGGATATCGCCTGTATCCACGGCGGCGGATTAGGATTGGCGAGCAGCGCGAACATTGGTGATCGGCAAGCCCTGTTCGAGCCGGTACACGGCGCGGCGCCGGATATCGCGGGGATGGGTCGCGCCAACCCGCTCGCAGCGATTGGCTGTGTTGCGCTGCTGTTTGAGTGGCTAGGCATCCCATCGCGAAGTGAGACTGACGCACTGGCCATAGCCCAGACAACAGCGCGCAACGTGCAACGGCTACGCGCGGCGATTGCGACTGTGCTACGCGCCGGCCCGCATACGCCCGACCTAGGCGGCACGGCCACAACGCAGGAGGTGACCGACGCCGTCCTCGCAGCTATGAACGCTTAAACGTTGGAACGTTGGAACGTTTGCACCTTGGAACCTGCCGCCTTGCGAACGGACGAACCTGCCAACCCCTGTCCTGAGCCCTTCGGCTTCGCTCAGGACTGGCGCAACGAAGGATGTCAACGTGCTAACCTGTCAACGCAAATGATACAAAAAAGGAGTCAAAACATGAATGTTACTTGTCCTGAATGTGGAGCCGAGTTTGCCCTGCCCGCCGATACGATGGTCGGTGAGATCGTGATCTGTCCCGAGTGCGGCGCCGAGTTGGAGGTGATGAGCCTCAACCCGCCTACCCTGGCGCTCGCACCCGAAGTCGAAGAAGACTGGGGAGAATAAATGATGCGTATTGCCGTGCTCTGTTCGCGGATTCGCGCTGAAGAGAAACTGCTCTTCAGTGAATTAGAGCGTCGTAACCTGGATTATATTCGCATTGACGACCGCGAGCAAATCTTTGACCTCCAGCAGTATGATCACCCGTTCGATGTCGTTTTGGAGCGCTGTATTCAGCATAGCCGGGCGCTCTATATGCTCAAGATTTTCAATGACGCCGGTGTGCCGACCGTCAACAGTTATCGGGCCGCGCTCACTTGCGGCGACAAGTTTCTGACGACGCAGGCGCTGATCCACGCCAATGCACCCAGCCCGCGCTGCCTCTTGGCTTTCACGCCGGAGAGCGCTCTGGCCGCGATGGAGCAGATCGGCTATCCGGTTGTGCTCAAACCGGTGATTGGTTCGTGGGGCCGGATGGTGAGCAAAATCAACGACCGTGATGCGGCTGAGGCGATCCTCGAACATCGCGATGTTTTGGGCAGTTACCAGCACGCCATCTTTTATATCCAGGAGTATATCGAAAAGCCCGGGCGAGATATCCGCAGTTTCGTGATCGGCGACCAATGTATCGGCGCTATCTATCGCACCAGCAGCCATTGGATCACGAATACGGCCCGCGGCGGGATTGCCAGCAAATGCGAACTTACACCGGAGCTGATCGATCTGAGCTTGCGCGCCGCCCACTCAGTCGGCGGCGGCGTCATCGCGGTCGATCTGCTGGAAACGCTCGATGGCCGCCTGTTGGTCAACGAAGTCAATTACACAATGGAATTCCGCAACAGTATCGACACGACCGGAGTCGACATCCCCGCCCGCATCATTGACTATGTGCTGGCAATGGGTCGTGGTGCAGCAAGCGGGTGATGTCAAAGTCCGGCTGATGACGCGGATGGCATTAAGGAGACAATTTTGACCTGCGATTTGTCAGGCGTCACGCGCCTGCGCAGGAACAAAGAGGGAGCATGAGCGATAACAACAAACATCGCCCCTGGCGCGTGCTGCGCCGCGAGACCCTGTATGAAAGCCAGTGGGTGAGTTTACACCGCGACGATGTACGCCTACCCGACGGCAGCATGATTGCAGGCCATCACGTCGTTGATTTTCCCCGCCCCGCTGTGTGTGTGGTGCCGTGCGGCGACGATGAGCGGATCTTGATGATCGAGCACTATCGCTTTATTACCGACATCACCGGATGGGAGTTACCCGCCGGGTGGATGGAAGAGAACGAAGATGTCGAGGCGGCGGCAATGCGCGAATTGCGCGAAGAGACCGGCTACCATGCCAGAGAGATAGCATACCAGGGCTTCTATTACCCGGCGCACGGCAGCACGAATTTGACGTTCCACGTCTGTTTGGGGCTAGGCCTCAAACGGGTCGGCGACATTCTCGACACCAACGAGGTGTTGCGCGCAGCCTGGTTTAGCCCTAAGGAGATCTGGGCCATGATCGATGCCAATGAGATCCTTGATGGTCAGACCCTCACGGCGCTGCTCTGGCATTTTGCCCGCGCTGCCAGTGTGGAATAAAACCACCGTGTACGCCGATAACGAAGAATAGAGCATAGAGAGGGAATGGAGCACGCGAGACGGTAACGCTCAAACATCTCAACGGGCCAACATTCCAACCTGCAAACTGTAGTTTAAGGCTCTTCTCTGCAAGGGACCGCCAGCGCGGACCTACAGAACTGCAATGGAACGCAGATAACGCCGATAGACGCCAATCAACGCAGATCGAACGTATTAACGTGTTAATGTATTAGCGTGTTAACGTGCCAACGGCTATTTTAGAAGCTGTCTGAAAAGGGGTATGGAATGCGGCAGCCATGCTGCCGCGCGCAAGCATGGCTTGCGCACTCCACATGTCGGCGCGCCGGTGCTTCGCTCCAATCCCCGTTTTTGATCTCGTGCTTGCCTAGTCAAACGGCTTTTCAGACAGCTTCTTAAAGGAGAGGAGAATGTATGCTGCTTACAGCAAGTATCGTCGGTGCATCGGGGTATGTCGGCGGCGAGTTGCTGCGCCTGCTTATGGGGCATCCCGACGTTGCCGTGGCGCAGGCTACCAGCGGGCGCAACAGCGGACGGTATGTCTATCAGGTGCATCCGAATCTGCGCGGATATCTCGGTGGTTCGGGGCGTAGTGCGCTCCAGTTCGTCCACCCCGACCAGTTGGCGCCGTGCGACCTGCTCTTCCTGGCGCTGCCCCACGGCGAGGCAGCCCGCTCCATCGAGCGCTATGCCGCCCTTGCGCCGCGGATTATCGACTGTAGCGCCGACTTTCGCCTGAGCGATCCGGCGGCTTATCAGCGCTGGTACGGCGAAAACCACTCCGCACCCGACTGGCTGGGGCGTTTTGTCTATGGCCTGCCCGAGATCAACCGTGAGGCGCTGCGCGGAGCAAGCTACGCCAGCGGGGTCGGCTGCAACGCGACGGCGGCGAACCTGGCGCTGTTACCGCTGCTCAACCCGGGTTTGATCGATACAGCTTCCCCAGTTCTGATCGAGGTCAAGGTTGGTTCATCGGAGGGCGGCGCCGAGGCGAGCGCGAGCAGCCATCACCCGGAACGGGCCGGTGCGGTGCGTTCGTTTGCCCCGGTAGGCCATCGCCACACCGCCGAGATCGCGCAGGTGACAGGGTTAAGCAATGTCCACATGTCGGTCACCGCAGTCGAGCTGGTTCGCGGCGCACTGGCGACGGCCCAGGTCTTTGCGGCGCACCCCGTGACCGAGAAGGATCTGTGGCAAGCTTATCGCGGCTTCGCACGTGAGCAGCCCTTCGTGCGCATTGTCAAGGAGCGAACTGGCATCTATCGTTATCCCGAACCAAAAATCCTGGCCGGCAGCAACTTTGCTGATCTTGGCTTTGCTCTGGACGAAGCGACCGGGCGTATTGTCAGCATTTGCGCGCTTGACAACCTGATGAAGGGCGCGGCAGGTAGCGCAGTGCAGTGCATGAATGTGATGTGCGGCTTCGCCGAGACGACAGGGCTCGAATTTCCAGGCTTACACCCGATGTAACTGAATGGCCATACAAAACACTGGAGTTTGATGTGGACGACACTTTGCAACAGACACCATATAAGAGCACGATGGTCGTGATCAAAGTCGGCGGCAGCGCAGGCATCGACTACGACGCGCTCTGCGATGACCTGGCGGCGCTTTGGACGGCAGGGCAGCGCTTGGTCCTGGTCCACGGCGGTTCGGGCGAGACCAACAAGCTGGCTGAGGTGTTAGGCCACCCGCCGCGCTTTGTCACATCACCTAGCGGCTACACCAGCCGCTACACCGATCGGCGCACGCTGGAGATCTTCGAGATGGTCTACTGCGGAACGGCTAACAAGGGGCTGGTTGAGCGCCTTCAGCAGCGCAATGTCAATGCCCTGGGCTTGAGCGGCCTCGACGGGCGGTTGCTTCAGGGCCGGCGCAAGGCGGCCATCCGGATTATCGAAGGCGGACGGCAGAAGATCCTGCGCGATGACTGGACTGGAACCATCGAACGAGTCAATGCGACGCTTTTGCACACGCTGCTCGATGACGAATACCTGCCGGTCATCGCGCCGCTGGCCTGTGGTGCGCAGGGGGAAGCGCTCAACGTAGACGGGGATCGGGCAGCGGCGGCGATCGCTGTTGCGCTTGGCGCGCAGGTGCTCTTGTTGCTCTCGAATATTCCTGGCTTGCTGCGTGACTTCCCCGACGAAGCATCGTTGATCCGCCACGTTCCCAAGACCGAGATTGACGAGTATCTGCCTTACGCGCAGGGACGGATGAAGAAAAAATTGCTCGGCGCGGGTGAAGCTATTGCCCAGGGCGTACAGCGGGTGGTGATCGGCGACGCTCGCGTGTCGGGCTGCGTATCGCGGGCGCTCGAAGGAACCGGGACGGTTATTATGTGATACAAGAGCATAGCCGTCAGCAGTCAGTTTTCAGAGAGCAGAACGTTCACATATGCCGACCTGCCATCAATGGTCGTAGAGCAGCGCCGATCAAATATTCAAACCCTGGTTCTGAGCCCTTCGGCGGCGCTCAGGGCTGGCGCAGCGAAGGATCATTGCAGGGCTTCCCGGATCTGTTCGGCAGTGAGGGTGAACGCCTTTGCAAAACCGCCGATATAGCGCGCTTCGGTGGGGACAAGGCGGAAAAACACAAAATCCGAGAAGGAGAAGAGAAACGCCGCGTCAGGCAGGCGCGCGACATAACATTCCTTACTGCGCTCATAGTCTGCGCTCTCGCGCGGGATGGGCTGGGCGACAGCCTGGATCGTCACTCGCGGCAGCGCCTGGGGATCGCCGGCGCCAACATCGGGTTGCGCAATCAACAGCGACACGCGGGGATCAGCCTCCATGTTGCGCGTGTGCAGCGCGAGACGGCTGGTGTGAACAAGAAACACGGGCGGTCCGCCATGGCTGTCCTCCTGCAAAGCGTAGAGAACGATCGAGACAAAGGGTGCGCCATCGGCAAGCGTCCCCAACGCAGCTTGGCGCTGCCCACGGATCAGCGCTGCCAGCCCGACCTGATCCTCGATATGCATAACTTTCTCCCCTTAACACAACACATCAAAATCCGTCCAAGCCAGGCGCCCCGCCACAAGTTCCGCCCGTATTGGGCTCCTCCCTAATGAATTTTGACGATCAAAATCGGTGCAGAGAAACGATCCTCTGTAGTGCGGCCTTCAAGCCGACTAAAGGCGGCCCTATTTCAAACTACCCATGTTGATTGTCAAATTTCATTAGCAATCCTCCAGTGCTTGTACATGGAAAATCACTCAGGCCAGTCAGGTTTCTGAGTCCCGACTAATCTGGGCATTCCAGATCAACTAAGACTGTGCTATGCGCCGGAGCGCACTGTCGTATCAATGCCTATGGATCAAACTGGACATGATCCGACTCGCGTCCGGGCCGATTGTTGCGATGGAGGAAGAGCAGGCCAATTTGCGAGGGCGAGGCTGTCGCACCCGCGGGCGATGTTTCATAGGCGAGATCATAACGCCCGCGCCGTGGCGTCTGCACAGTGAGCACAGCTGGGATGTACTTGGGCTGCCCGGTCTGATAGGTGTAGAAGCCAGCACAACCGGTTGGCGCGCAGTCCGTTACTGCTTCGGTAAAGTAGGCGTCAATAGATCGAACGTAGAAGTTGAAAGACCGATTGCTCGCTACGCCGATAGCCGTCGCTGGAACCGGCAAAATCCAGTTCTGCGAGTTAAAGTCGGTAATGGTGTAAAAATACGGCCGTACTGGGTCGGTCGGGTCGCACATCGCTGGATCGCCCGTGGCGTCGGAGTCGCATACGAACACCGCATTCCGCCCATCGACGCCGCTGCGCGCCAGGTCGGCATTGAACACGATGAAATCGACCACTTGGTCCTGATCAGTGTCAATAGCGACCTGGAACATCACCGGAAAATTATGAGAAGCCCGGTATGGCGCATCATAAACCGAAAGACCAAACTCAACAACTTCATCCGCCCGCGCCCCAGTCAAGCTGGGGACGAGACCTAATCGTGCGTTCAAGCCCGGTATAGCATAGGAGCGGATGCCAAGCTCATGGAGGTCGATGGGACTGGCATTCAAGCCAGGGATGATTCCCGGCTGGTAATCCGTAACTAGACAGACGCCGTCCGCCCCAACAACCTCACACTGGTTGGGGCTGACCTCGATCAGCGAGAAAACATCGACCGCGCCCTCTTGGAATCGTGACGGATTGCGCAGACGGACAGCTGATCGCGATGGCAACACACCTGACAGATACGTATTGGCGACCTTCTCCGGTAGAACCTGCCAGGGCAGGTGTACAGTATTGTGACGACCGCCGTCAATATTTAGAAAGCCGTCAACCTCGAACATCTGGAGGGTTGGACATCCCTGATCGCCCGGTTCGCCAATGATCGGCAGCGAATTGGCGGCAGGATCGTCGCAGTAGATATTCGTGCCATTAGCCCCGTACTGCCCGGCATCGAGCGTCCAGTCGCGCAAGGCGTTGGCGCGTAGTTCCATGGTCACATTGACGAGCGCGGCAGGAAAACGGGGGCCTATCGTCACGCTATCTTGTGATAACCGGAGTTTCGCGCCCTTCCCGGCATCATCGTCATAGCGTAGCGCCGCGTCGAGATCATAGGTCTTGCGCTTCCCGCTAAGGTTCACAATCACAATCTGGCGGGTATTCGAAGCAAAACCGGAAACGCCGTCGTAGCCGAATGAAATGCTCCCCGTTTGCGCGTTCCAGGCGCGGAAGAAATCGTTGCCGAAGGGCGACTCGATGGCGCATTCAGGATAGACGCCCAGGTAATAATAGAAGACAACGTCGAGGAAGAGCCGTACCTTGCAGGGATCGTCAACCGGCAGCCCTTCCCGCCATTGGCGGTAGTACGTATAGAAATCGGTCACATCCCAGGCGATGGTGTCAGCCTCGTACGCAGCAAGGACATTGATACGGCCCGCCCCCTGGAGTGTAATCGGGGCCAGGAAATCATGCCCGCCATTCGCCTTGCTGCCGCCAACATAGGTGTTGGGATGTGCGGTGTTCATCAATAGGGCCTTGACTAACGGGACAACTGCCGAGCTGTTTTCGATCACCATGCCCGGCAAGGGCCTGAGCACGCCGCGCGCGCGGAGCGCTTCGATAATCAGTGCGGCGGAACCGGCGACGATCGGCGCAGCGCCCGAAGTACCGCCGAATGCCTCGACGCCTGTACCGCTCCCGGCAACCGCCGAAACACTCGCGCCAGGGGCGGCGATGTCCGGCTTGATCGCCCCATCGGCGATGCGCGGCCCCCGACTCGATGTCACCGTAATATCGTTGGGCAATGCGATAATATGGTCAGGTGTGACGGAAACATGCAGATCGGATTTCTGCGCCAACAACGCCTTGAGAGTCGCGGCGTCGTTCTGAGTGACAGCCAATACCGTTATCTCAACCGCCTCGCCGCTATACGCGAAGACGGGCGGGACATTCGAGAATCGGTTATTGGCAATGAGCATCAAGGCTGCGCCCGCAGCAGTCGCCTGGGCTACCTTCGCGCTGATGCTACAGCCGCCGCGGTCAACCAGCAACACCTTACCAATCAGCGGCGTGGCATAGGCGCTACAGCCGTCTCGATTGCCGCCGGCGCCATCACCATACTGAACCTGGCCAAAGAGTTGCGTCGTGATTGGCTGGCTCCAGGGCTGGAAATTCCCGCCAAAATACGCTCCGTCATCGAACTCGATAGCAAAGAGATGCTCGTTCGGCATCGTCGTTTGGGCAACGCTCAGGGCGGCGCTGGCGGTCGA
>JAKSDJ010000896.1 GCA_022360155.1 Chloroflexales bacterium
CGCATAGAGCAGATTTATCACGTAGGTAAAACAGGGTATTTGGGAGAACTGAGCGTCTGGATACAACAACGATTACAAGGAGAGATAGACCAGAAGCTTCAGCCGGTGCAGACGGGCGTTGAGTTATGGGAGCAATGCAGTACTCTCTATCCTTCGCTGGAATTTTGCATTGATGTGCAAAAGCAACTTCAGAAACATGCATCTCAGAAAGATCAGATCAAAACAATACGGCTGCGGCTTCTGTATCTGGAGCAATACAGCCAGCAGTGGCGTGTGTCGGGCGGCAGTTTTAACAACGAGCGACTGTCTGGTAATGCCTCCCCCGAGAGTCAAGAGACGCTTCAGCATCCAGAATATGGCCCAAAACGTAGATTTCAATGCCCGGATGGGCAGCGGCGTGTATTTAGCTGGCACCTGAAGCTTTTCAATGGCTGGCGTATCCATTTTTATCCGGATGAGGAGCGGCAAACAATCATCGTCGGGTATATTGGTCCACACCTGCCAACAGTCAAGTTCCATACCTGATTTGAAAAGAGCCGATAGCTGATCATAAGCCTGCAGCACACCGGAGCGCACGAAAATAATCAGAACAAATGCGTGTATCACGGGCTGTTTTCAGGGTAGCCGATAGTGCGGCATGAGCTGGCCATTTTCATCTCGACTGTGTGCAGCGCAGTAGCATGGGATCTGATGGGTAAGACCGAACTGTGAACTATACCGTGAACTACTGCTGCACTACGACGGTGAAGCCGTTGTTCTGGCCGAGTTGTGCGCTACTGTGGCTGGCGCCTGATTGCAAGCTAATGCGGCGCGGTGTCGGAAGGAGAATGACAGGCCAGTTCCTGGCTGGCGGCGTGGCTGTTCAGCCAAAGATACATTGTTCCGGTCCCCACCAGTAGGCGGCGACTCCCACCAAACGTCGGGGCCGAAACCTCACCTTTCGCTTGCTGCGCGTGCTCAGTCAGGGTTGCCAACGCTCCGCGCCGCCAGTGCTGCTGGTTAAACTGGTTGTCATCCAGAGCAGCTTCTTCGAGTTGGCTGACCATCCTACCGCAATGGGAGCAGATTCCATCCTAACCAGCGTCCCACTCATCACTCATCTATATCGCCCGCCATGTCACCCTCGATTGCCGGACAGATCCGCCGGGGAATACCGGCTGCGATGACACACTGCGCTATACCACAGCCTGGCTTCATATGAATGATTACGATGCGACGGAGTGGCTCGAATGGCTCCATGCTCGCGGCGCGTTTTGCGACTGCGAGGTACTCTTGAACGTCAATACTATGGCCTTTGAAGATGGCTCGCCACTGGGCTTGAACATACGCCGCTGCCAATCGTGCGACGCGCTGCTGGCGCTATACGAAGTAGTTCAGGATGACTCGGCGGAAGCGGTAGAGTTATCGGCTTGGGCGGTTGAGGCTGATGTGCCTGCCTATCGCGTGGTCCTGAGCAGCGCTGACCAGCCGGCGCCGGCATATGTGTGCAAGGTTTGGCCGCCTGGCAGTGCGTTTCGACTAACGGCAGATCAGTTCTACCGCAGCGTTCTCGGCGGGCTCCAGCAGCAACGCGACTGTTTGCGCAACAGCGCGTCGTGAAGCGCTCGTGTTCATGGCCTAGTTGAGCCGAGCTACCACCTCGACGCCGTTGCTTGCCATGTGGTGGAGGAACAGGACGTGGTGCAGGTCGCCGTCGTGCGCCTTGATACCCAGCTCACGCGCCACGCTTACCGGCGTATCGAAGGTGTCGACAACGGCGGCAGGCACAATCACCCGGCGCTTCAGGTTGTGGGCGTTGGCATAGAGCTGCAGGTGCATCGCCGCACTGTAGACACACAGATCGGTGCAATTGCCCATGACGATGAAGGTGTTGAGCTGCGGATGATCGCGCATCCAGTCGCCCAGTGTTGTGCCGATATGCGAGCTCAGCGAGTTTTTGGCGATGGTCGTCACTTCGCTGGCGAAGGGTAGTTTCTGCAACTCGGCCACAGCTTGGCTCTCCGGCGTTCCGGCAATACAGTGCGGCGGGTACGCTTCGAATTCGGGGGCGTTCGGATCGTGTGTGTCCTGGGTCTGTACGAACGCGCGCACCCCTAGTGTATACGCCCGCTGAAAAATCTCGGCAACCGGCTCTGCAAGGGCGCCGACGCGCGCACTGGCCAGCGGCCCCTCCTTGCAAAAACCGTTGATCATATCAATCGAGAAGAGCGCCACGCGCTCTGGCGTGGCGTCGACGACGTCGGCCAGGGCAAGTTCCGGCAAACGTTTGTACCATTCGTCCAGATATGCCAGGAACGGGCGGGATTTATCGCTTAGATTCATTGCCATCACAGCCTCCTTATATGTGCTATCAATACTATGAAATTATCGCTTCAAAACGCCAGCGTTGCAAGCGTTATGTTCGATTGGGGTCGTGGATGAGGGATAGTGTTTTATTGACACTATTATAGCGCTAACCCTGGTCGCTGTCAAGATAATCGCACGGGTGTCTGTCGTTTTCTTTCCCGCATACTAGGCGTAGGAAGGTTCGTCACAGTCCTGCGATGGGACGCCAATACAAGCCGATTCGCCGCAGCGCAGGGGCGCTCGCCGAAGCTGCTATAATGATCGCAGCAGTGAACAATCTCCTTGCCGTCGATCCCCCTGCTTTTCTTTTCTTTGTTGAGAGAGGAGGCCCAGTCGTGATAGTCCTTGTTGCGCGATACCAAGCCAAGCCCGGCCAGGGCGATATGGTTGCGGAGAGGTTGCGCGAGATGGTGAAGATGGTCAAGTGGCACGAACCAGGCTGCCAGCTTTATCAGGCTTGCCGATCGACCGAGAACCCCGATATATTCTTGATCTACGAACACTACGTTGACCAGGCGGCGCTGGAGGCGCATCGACAGATGCCCCATTTCCTTGATATTGTCGAGGGAAGGATCGTACCATTGCTCGCTAAGCGTGAGCGCGAATTCTACTCGCTCGTAGCAAGTTGATCGCTGCTTTCATCATGAACGAGCTGGTCGACTGGTTGGAAAATGTTCTGGGAGTGCAGCCGGAGATCCAGGGCAAACTGTTCGCTTCGCTTGTCACGCTGCTGGTGATCTGGCTGACTCGGATGCTCTTTGTCCACCTTGCGCTCCGCCGAGTCGAAGATGCTGCTACCACATACCGCTGGCGCAAGACGGCGAGCACCTTCAGCTTCGTTCTGAGCACCGTCCTTCTCGGTCGGATCTGGTTTCCCGACGGTCTGCGCGATCTGTCGACGTTCCTGGGGCTGCTTTCGGCTGGTCTGGCGATTGCGTTGCAGGGACCGCTAGTCGATATTGCCGGTTGGATCTTTATCCTCTGGCGGCGGCCTTTCCAAGTCAGCGACCGCATTCAGATCGGCGAAAACGCTGGCGATGTGATTGACATTCGGATCTTCCAGTTTACCATCCTCGAGATTGGCAACTGGGTCGATGCCGACCAGGGGACGGGCCGGGTCATTCACATCCCGAACGGACTGGTGTTCAAACAGCCCTTGGCAAACTACACCAGAGGCTTTCAATACATCTGGAATGAGATCCCCGTGCAGATCACCTTCGAGAGCAACTGGCAGAAGGCCAAAATGATACTGAAACAGATTGCCGAAAAACACGGCAGCCAGTTCAGCGAAGCTGCTCGCCAGGGAGTCAAAGCGGCATCGCGTAAATACCTGATTTTCTATGCCAAGTTGACCCCGACGGTCTATACCAGCGTTACAGAGTATGGGATTTTGCTGACGATCCGCTACCTCTGCCCGCCGCGCATGCGGCGAGGCAGCGCCGAAGCCATCTGGGAGGATGTTTTGATCGCATTTGAACAGAATGCGGACATCACCTTCGCCTATCCCACATGGCGTGTCTTTGACAATTGCGCCGAGAGCAACAGCGTCGAGCGACTGCCGCCGGCGCCTGAGAGTGATAACTCGGCCCGCTTATACCCCAAGGAGTAATTGTGACTCAACCTCATGCCCAGGCCATCAGCGCCTGGTTACAAGAACAGATGCCGACCTACCTCGACGAACTACGCCAACTCTGCGCCATCGAGTGTCCAACCAGTCACAAACCGGGTGTGGATGAAGCTGGCGCCTGGATGCAACAGTGGGCCACGCGGCGCGGCTGGTCGATCCAGGTTCATCCCGATGAGCGCGTGGGCAACAGCCTGGTGGTCAGCATCAGCGGCGCAGGCGTCCGCCGCGCCATGCTCGTTGCGCACCTCGATACGGTCTACCCGCTTGGCACAGCGGCGGCGCGCCCGATGCAGATCACGGATGACACCCTGCTGGGGCCGGGCAGCGCCGACAACAAGAGCGGTCTGCTCTCGGGTCTGTATGCGATGGCGGTTCTGGAAGAGTTGGGGTTTTTGCCCTTTGCGACGCTTAGCCTGGTGTGCGGTGGCGATGAGGAGACCGATGCTCGCGCGTCAGGGGCGCTGCTGCGCCAACTGGCGCCGGATTACGATATCGCCCTAGTGCTCGAATCGGGTCGCGAGAATGGCGACATCGTCAGTGCGCGGAAGGGCAACGGCATGTTCACGCTGGACGTGCAGGGGCGCGCCGCTCATGCCGGCGTCGAACCCGAGAAAGGGGCGAATGCTATTCTCGCCCTCGCTCACCAGATCATTGCGCTCCACACGCTCAACGGCAGCCGGCCCGGACTGGCGATCAACGTCGGTGTTATTCAGGGCGGAAGCGCCCCCAACGCAGTGCCCGACTCTGCCCGCGCCGCGATAGACGTGCGCATCAGCCGGGCGACGGATGCCGAGCCGGTCGAAGCGGCTATTCGCGCCATCGCCCTGGAGACCCGCATTCCTGGCACTAGCGCGACTGTTGGGGGTGGTGGCTGGCGCTACCCGCCGATGGATCGGACGCCCAGTATCGCCAACTTGGTTGCGATTGCCCAATCTTGCGCGTACGAGTTGGACTTCAGTATCAACGACGCGGCGACGGGCGGCGTCTCCTACGCCAACATCCTTGCGGGCGAGGGCTTGCCCGTTCTCGATGGCTTGGGGCCGGTGGGCGGGCTCGATCATAGCCCGCGCGAGTATATCACCCTGAGCAGTATTGTGCCGCGCACTGCGCTCCTGGCGCTCTTGCTGCTGCGCTGGGCCGAAGCTTAGGCTTCGTCTATCGCCTCGAGTCGAAAGCGGATGATTAACTCTTCCGCTTCTTCTTGCTGCCCCTGGGGAATAGGCAAGCAGATCGTCGACGCGATGGGTTTCCCTTTCGATCCAGGACGATACTGAGCCTCAAAAGCGAGAAACGCGGGATTGCCAGGCTGGATCGTAACGTTCGACAAGCGCATCTCTGGATGGCGCAGACGAAGCAGGTGCATAGGCTGATCCGTGGTGTAAATGCCAACCGGGCTAACGTAGACATCAACGGCTTCCATAGCTTCAATCTGCTGCAAGCGCTGCCAGGCGAAATACGTTGACGTCATCGTGAGAGCCAGCATAGCAAAACCGACGATAACGGCCACCTGGATCGCTTGTGTCGTTGTTCCGCCGCGTTGGGCGATCAAGAAGCTCATGCCAGCCAGGAGGAGGGCGACAAGTGCAGAGCGGCCCAGTCTCGATGGGAGCGACTGTTCGCGGAATCGGAGGCTGCGATTGAACCATGTGGATGGCGCATGCTGCTCCCAGAACAGCGGGTCATAACGCCAATGCGCCCAATGCGCTCCCGCAAGAATTTCTTGCACATCATTACTAATCCGGCGGGACGCACTTATATTGTAGACGAGGAGGATCAGCAAGACGAGATCGATCAAGCTTGCCGAGATTGTGACAACGTGGCGATCGGCTCCCGCCCACATAGCGAGGACGGCCAGCAAAATGACCATAACGAAGGAGACAGCCAAAAGAAGACTCAAACGGCGAAATTGTTGTTGCATAGGCGCTCTTGAGAAATAGCCGATAATCCCTGCTTACGCGGGGATAGGATGAAACCAGCCAACAGCTTTGAATTCTATCACAACTTGGGCCGGTAGCGACTATCGAAACATAAGCACAGCGCGAAGACACACTGACACGAAGGCGAGCGTAAGAATGGACGCCGTCTTCGTGTCGGTGTGTTTAGATGTTTGTAGGGTACGACGCAGCCGCATGCGCGCTTGATATGTGATTCCCTCGTTTTGGTGTAACCCAATCCGTAGATGGCGCATCTCCATTATAAGAAAAGC
>JAKSDJ010000704.1 GCA_022360155.1 Chloroflexales bacterium
TCACGCTGAAAGCTCTCGCGGTCGACGCCTATCATCTCGGCGCCTTCGGCGTTGGTCATGGTCTTGATGCCTTACATGCATTTGAAGTGGAAGCGCACCACTGGGATCAAAATGCGACCGGTGCGCCAAGACAGGCGCACCGGTCGGGTTGGATGTGGGTACAGCCTACATTTGATGCTTTACTGCTCGTTTCAGCAACGCCCTCGCCAAAGCGAGCAGTAAAGGACCGTTTTGCAGGAACTGGCAGCCCACGCGGTGAAAGCACTCAACAGTGCGCTAGCGGGTGATTTTCACATCGTCGACGGCAGCTTCGACCAGGCTGGCTGAACCCGCATCTGCGGCCTCGATCAGAACAGTAATTGTCTGCCCAGCGTAGCTGTTCAAGTTTACACTGGCGCTCTGCCACGCCGCGTCCACATCCGTCGCTGATCCCAGCTGCTCGAACACCGTGCTGGTCGTGTTCCCTTCAATCTTGACCCGCAAGAAGTCGGCGCTCGACGCATTCGACAGGTGGGCCAGATAGTAGTTGAAGCTCAAGGTCAGGTTACCACTCGACGGCAGGCTGATCCGCGGTGAACGGATGCTGGTCACGCCGTTATCGATGTCGTGCGAGCCGACCGAGGAGCCGGCTAAGCGTCCGGTGACCAGGTCATTCTGGCCGCTGGCCGGCGTGCCGAGCTGTTTGGGGCCGTTGTAGTCGGTGGCTTGGGGGTTGCCGCGCTCCCACTGACCGGTGGTGGCGGTATCGCTGCCATTCGGGTTGGTGGTCCAGCCCTGATTGGTCTCGAAGTCATCGACAAAGACGGTGTCGCCGCCAGCCGGCGGTGTGGGGGTAGGCGCCGGCGTGCCGCTGCTTAGGGTGTAGAGCAAACGGTTGGGCGAGCCGCTCAGGCTGCTGAGCCTGCCAGTCGTTGCATTGTTCACCAGATGATCCCGGACCTGGGAGGGGCTGGCACTGGGATTGCTCTGCAAGTACAAGGCCATCGCGCCCGCCACGTGCGGCGCGGCCATCGAGGTGCCGCTCTTGTTGGTTGTTCCGGTGTCACTAGTGTGACTGGCCGAAGTAATGTTCGAACCTGGCGCTAGGAGGTCGATACATGTACCCCAATTTGAGAAGGAAGAGCGGCTGTCGCTGCTGGTCGTCGAGCCAACAGTCACGCCTTCCTCAACCCGATTGGGTGTGCCGCGACAGGCGTCGATGTTGTCGTTGCCCGCAGCAAGGGCAACCTGCACCCCGCTATTGATCAGGTTGCGCACCGCCTGGTCGGTGGAAGTGTTGGTGCAGCCGCCGCGGCAGCCCAGACTCATATTAGCGACGGCGGGTTTGATGGCATTATTCCGCACCCAGTCAACTCCAGCGTTGATCTGGGACCCCGAGCCGCTGCCCGAGCAGTTGAGCACACGGACAGAGTAGAGGGTCGCTGCTTTGGCCACGCCGTAGGTGCGCCCGCCGACGGTGCCCGCCACGTGGGTGCCGTGGCCATTGCAGTCATTCCCGTTCTGGCCATCGCCGATGGCGTCATAGCCGCGCAGCGCTCGTCCGCCGAACTCGGTATGAGTAAAGCGAATACCGGTATCAAGCACGTAGGCGCTAACCCCGCTTCCAGTGGCGTTATAGGTATAGGAGTTGCTCAACGGCAAGTCGCGCTGGTCGACCCGGTCGATACCCCAGGTCGCCGGCGATTGGGTTTCGATGGCAAACGCCAGGCTATCGGCTTCAATGTAGTCGACGTGGGGATTGCGACGCACGATCTCGAGAACGGCTGGCGGCAGGGTGGCGGCAAAACCGTTCAAGGCCGCACTGTACTCGTAGTGAATGACACCGCCCTGGACCGCCGCGTCGGCGATGGCTTGGGCGCGGGCGCGCCAGGCGCGGGCGTCCTCTTTAAGGACGACGATGTAGCGGTCTTGAATCACGTCTGGGTTCTCCAAGCCGCGCACAACTGCAACGGGCGTTCCTTGCTGCTGGGCGAGCGCCGCCGTGGCGCTGGCCAAGATGAAAGTCACTGCGAGTAGGAGCCGAAGAAGGGTTCGCATGAATCTCGATCCTTTCTCAATGTTGAATGACGCCGATAAGAATCTGCAGCATGGTACGGAAAGTCGTTGGGAAGGGAGCTCTTTGGGAATCAGCGTAAAAACAAATGTTTGTATCCCTTGAGTTACAGTATCAGGAAGCGCTCTTGGAAGCTCGCTCCTGTTTGCTCACGTGACAAGATTCTGTTTTGTCACGTGAGCGCTTCCTGATGTCAAATAATGGGACTGTCAACCACGGCAATTCCCAAAGAACCGGGAAGGGTTAAAGCAAAGTACACCTCCTTGTGTTGCTATCCAAAAGGGTTGAAGCTGTAGGGATAACTGACCAGAAAGCGCCAATGAGTAGACAAGAGCATGCATGGCTCGAAGCGGCAAACATGGCCGCCACCTTGACACGGCGCGTTGTAGGTAGTTGAGATCGATTATTGCCCGTGAGCAGTTCGCTACTTGCAATGATTACGATGCTTAGCTTCTACCTAACTTCTAGCTAGAAGCAGCAAATAAAATATGTGAATTTATCGATATGGGACTTTGGATGAAGAGTACCAACAAATGCGCATGTAATCAATCGTTACTTTTATCGGTATTGTTTCCGAATTTTTTAACTTTGGGAGTGTGATGCTGTTTCCTTGTACAGCGTATAAGTAATTTTACCTAGTTCATCCAAACGATAGAGCGTATCAGAGAATCTGTCTGAAAAGGTTCTCTTCCATAGCCGAGAGCTCTCAGGCACCGTATCTAGAGTCTTTTCACGTAGCGCAAAGAGGCGCAGGCGCTTTCTATATGCGGCAAACCGCGCAGGATAAGTTGTTTCGCCTGCGGCGGCGCGGCGCTCGCTCCTCCCATGGGATCGATTACGCAGCTCCATCGCGCAACTTGGATAGCTCTTCGGGTATCATTGTTTGCGGGGGACTAGAGCTGCGCAGCTTCACTGCGCAACCCTACGAGGGAATGATTCTTCGTACGACAACAGCCACA
>JAKSDJ010000102.1 GCA_022360155.1 Chloroflexales bacterium
TCGGTGTACCGGGGCTGATCGACGCGCCGGGGCTGATCGGCGCATCCGGGCTGATCGGCGCATCCGGGCTGATCGATGTACCGGGGCTGATCGACGCGCCGGGGCTGATCGATGTACCGGGGCTGATCGACGCGCCGGGGCTGATCGACGCGCCGGGGCTGATCGACGCGCCGGGGCTGATCGATGCGCCGTTAACGCCTTCGTCCGCTTGCGGCAGCACGCTAGGAACCTCGCCTGGCTCGCCTGTCGGCTGGGCAGCGCTGATCTCGTCTACCAGCTCCAAGCCGACATCCGCGGCGAGCGCCGGGGTTGGATAGTTCTGGGCTTGCAACAGTTCCTCGGTTGTCCATAATCGTTCGGCGGCGATACTGACACCGTCATCTGTGGAACTAACGATACCGTGTCGCAAGCGCTCCAGCCGCTGGCGATCGGGCGCCGCCTGCGCGTTGGCGCTTCCCAAGAAGCCGACGACTAGCACCAGTGTTAACAACAGGGCCACGAAAGGTTTGATCATTGTGCGTCCATGTGATGTGATGCTCATGTGATCGTAGCTCCTTGTCTAAGGGATTAGAGGTTACTCGCGTCGAGCAGTTTTTCTTTGATCCCATCCGGATCGTCACTGTTGTTCCAATTCAAATTCCCGGCATTCTGAAGCGCCGTCTTGACTTGGGCTGGTGTAGCTGCGGGGTTATTGGCTTTGTAGAGCGCTGCTGCACCGGCAACATGCGGCGCGGCCATCGAGGTGCCGCTCAAGGTCGCATAGCTGTTGGTCGGGTAAGTCGAGTAGATGCAGACCCCAGGCGCGATCAGATCCACATCCGCACCGTAGTTGCTGAAGTTGGCAAGCGTGTCGTCCTCGTCGGTCCGGCATGTCGCCGCCGCACCGCCGCCAGCTTCGCCGTTGAAGTCAGCCAGCGCCGAAACTGTTATTGCTTCATCCCAGGTCGCCGGGCGATAGTTGTTGGCGTCCGCCGACGAGTTTCCTGCCGCAACAACGTAGGTCACACCCGCGTCCACCGAGTTGCAGAAGGCGTTATGATAGGCGTCGCTACCACCACAGGGGCTGTCCGAGCCGGAACCGCCGAGGCTCATATTGGCGACATCGATGGTGTTTGCGTTCGATGTGACCCAGTTAATGCCACAAATAATCGACGACTCACTCCCGAAGCCAAACCGATTGAGGACACGCACCGCCCAGAGTCTGGCGCCGGGTGCGACGCCGACCACGCCAACGTCGTTGTCGAGCGCACCAACCGTTCCGGCGACGTGGGTGCCGTGGCCATTGCCATCATCCCAACTGCTGGGATTGCGGTTGGTGCAGTTGTGCCCGCCGACTACATTGAGATCAGGATGGTTCCGTTGAATACCCGTGTCGATGATCGCCACATCAACATCGACTCGCTCATCGGCGCCATCGATCTTGGCTGTGGGGCTCGCTGTCGCACCGATGCGGCTAATACCGGTGGGAACGCTTTGCGCTTCCAGCGCCACTATATGATCCGGCTGAACCGTGATAATGTCGGCCTCGGCCTGGACTTGAGCAAGCGCTCGTGCCGGAATCTTCCCGGCAAATCCTTTCAATGCTGCAGTGTACACATAGTCGATCGTCAGGCCGTGACGAGCCGCCAATGCCTGCACACGCGCTGGCACATCGATCACGCTGTCAGCGAATTGAACGATATACTGGTCTGGGATCACTGCGCCGGGAATGGGTGCAGCGGCAGTAGAGCTGGGAATACCGGCAAACAAACTGATGAAAAGCAAAACAGCGATAAGGGCTTGGAATCGAACTTTCATGCAATGCGCCTCCTAGTATAAGTCGGGCCAAGCTAAGGAAAACCAGCAGCCAGCGGCTGAGAAAGGAAAACAATGCTATTCAACGAAGCCGAGATTGCGGCGTGTATTCGCTCTATAGTTAAAATACTGGGAACTTTGTAAACATTACTATTATCTCATAAATCTGTAATTTTACAAGTTTTATACATTCTGCGTTCATGGTGCAAGGGTTGTGTATGTACAGCGGCGAGACAGAACTGATGACTTCTTGTTAATCTTGTCCATACAAGACCGATGTTCGAGCGGTGCCTCACTACGCATGGCGGCGCGTTCATAACCGTTCTGCACAAACACGCCGCCGTCTTTCATACCGACGGCGGCGTGTGTATGGGTTCGGCGGTTTGTGCTACAGTTGCGCCATCCAGGGCAAGAGCTTGTCGCAGAAGGCCTCAGGGGTTTCGTCGAAGGGGCAGTGACCGCTTTCAGGAATGATCTGGATGTCGGCTTGGGGCAGCATGCGCTGTTTAAAGAGCGTCGCGATGGCGGGCGGTATCGAACGATCCTCTTCACCCCAGATGATCAGCGATGGGGCGCTGATCGCGCCTGGCCTGGCATCGAGGATAAAGTTATTAAAAGAACGGGTGACCGCCAGATATGACGCTGCCCCGCCGGGCTGGCGCAGCGGTTTGCTGAACAGTTCGACCAACTCGTTCGTGACTCGCTCCTTGCGATAGTAAGCCGAGCGCAACCCTTGCCGCGCACCCCATTGGTTGCCAAAAACGTTGGCCAGCATCTCGCCAACCAGGGGGGCGCTGGTCATATTGAAGAAGAATCGGTCGAGGTCCGAGGGCGGTTGATCCGGGTTCAACATGCCAGAGCTGTTGACCAGCACCAGGCCTTTCACCAGTTGCGGGTAGTCGTGGGCAAGCTGGACTGCGGCGATGCCGCCCATCGAATGGCCCACGACCACAGCGGGGCCAGGCAAGATGTTTTCGATCACCGCAGCAGCCTGGGCTGCCCAGAGTTCTTTGCTCGGGCGTATGTTTGGACGCGCTGAGTAACCGAAGAAATAGAGGTCCATCGCACAGAGCGTATGTTGGCGCGCGATTGGGCGCATGACCGGACGCCAGTGCTCAATCAAGGCGCCATAGCCGTGGATCAAGAGCACCGGCAATCCTTGCTGCGGCTCAGATAGCCAGTAGCGCGTGGGGCCGTATTCCCCAGCGAACCAGCGCTCGGTGATGGTATAACGTTGTTCACTAATTGTCGTCATTGTGTCGTTCTATTTGCGTATTACGCATAGTGTGCTGCATACTGCTTGCTACAGGCGCAAACCGTGTATCCAGCACCTTCCGTTTTTCGTTTTATGTCTGCCCTGCGGGGAGTTGACGCTGGCTTAACCGACCCTCGATTAACTGCTGGAGTCGGGTCATTTGCAGGCCCATATCGAATTTGGCAAAGAATTGCCCGAAACCGATAGCGAATGGGCGCAGCACACTATTCGTCATATCGTACTCGACCCGGTTCTGCACTACCGTGCGCTGACCGTCGGCGAACCAGCGCCACAGATCGGCGCCGCGCCAGAGCCCGTCCATCGTCATCAGAATATGGTTCTTGTCACGTTCGGTGACAGTGTAGGCGGCGCCAGCCAGGGCAAAAGTCACGACGCGCATCTGGTGCTTGCTGCCTAGCGCCATCAATTCGCCTTCGATCGGCTCCAAGAGAACCAACGGGGAACGCCACTGCTTTATCAGAGCGGGATCGGTCAGGTGACGCTCGACGACATCCGGCGTCGTGCTTATGGATACGAACTCTTCCTGCACAATCATGGGTCAAGCCTTTCACATTACTGGATTTACGCGGCGCCCATTATCGCGCCTCGCGCCAAGATGAGCGACTGCTGCGCTACCGCAGGTCGAGCGTTCTCGTTTCGAGGCCAACCGCGTAGCTCCTTTCACATCGGGGTACATATAGATATTAACAGATTTTCTTGTCGCTGTACATATGTGTAGCAGCTTGGGGCATGCACGTCGGTAATCCTTCGCGATAGCTGGGATAACGCAAAACAACGCCCAATTCTTCGCGCATGCGCCGATTGCACATGCGGTGCGAGACGGCGGCCATGGCCACCAAATCATCGGGCAGCGGCGAAGGACGGCGGCGTAGTTGTGCGACAAAGCTAGCGCCCCGCACCAGCCATTGGGCCAGGGTCGGTGAAATGCTAGGCGGTGTTGGTGCGCCCAACAACACCGCCAGATGCGCATAGAACTGTTGCACGGTTGTTGGTTCATCGTCGGTCAGGTTGTAGGCGCGTCCAAGGCGTCCTTTTTCGGGGAGAACCAGCAGCGCTGTGATCAGATCATCGACGTGGATCGAGCTGATGTAGCCCTTGCCGCCGCCAATGAGCGGAAACATCCCACGTTGCACCATCGACAACATCAGCGCTGGACTGCCGGGGCCATAGACTCCGGCAATGCGGGCGATGATTGCCGGAACCTCATCCTCGGCCAGCGCGACGCGCAGTTCACGCTCGGCCAGATATTTGGCGCGGGCGTAGTCGAATGCCGGAGCCGGGGGTGTTTCCTCATCGATCCAGTCAGGGCCGCTCGGATAAAGTGCGCCGCTGCTGGCGAAGACTAGGGCGCGGACCCCGCTGCCCTGGCCGCAAACACTTGCGATTGCCTGCGCGCCTGCAATGTTCGTGCGTTCAACCTCGTCTCTACTGCCCAACGGCGAACCCGCCAGGTGGTAGACCACACTGACCCCGGCAACCGCGGCGCGGAGCGCCGCCCGATCAGTTACATCGGCGATGATTGTTTCGATACCAAGAGCGGCCAGCGATTGTAAGTGTGTGGCATCATAGTCGAGGCCACGTACGTGTTTTCCTTGTTCCAAAAGCGTCCAAGCCAGACGTGATCCGATATAGCCGCCACAACCAGTAATCAGAATTGTCATTGTCTCGCCATACAACATCTACGGAGCATGAAAGACACAAAGATGCGGTCATATTCGACCACATCTTTATGTTTCTCGGTCCCTATCTGGTTCAAGCCTTCAGGTGCTACAGGAATGTTTCTGGGGTGAGTCGGCGGGTGAAATAATGCATGGCTATGTTAACCATCCAGACCCAGTCGAGCTTGCGCCCGCGCATCCGGCGATAGATATTCGGCCATGAGTAGACTTCGCGTTGCACCTTGATAAAGTTCTTCAGGAATTCTTCCTGTTTGATCTTGGCCGGTTCGTACATGTAGTGGAAGGTATCGTATTTATCCCAATCGAAGTGACGAATCCGCGGCTTCATCTCCTCAAACCAGGGCGTACCCGGGAACGGTGTTGCGATGGTGAAGACCGGGAACTCGATCCGGTTGTTGATAATAAAGTCATAGGTTGCTTGGAAGCTAGCCGACGTATCGGTGTCGAACCCGAAGATGAAGTAGCCCTGGATCGCAATACCCTGTTTGTGGACGTTTTGCACCACATCGTCATAGCGCCCCACTCGATTCGAGCCCTTGTGAACATATTTGATCGTGTCGGGCGAAACCGACTCGAATCCAATGTTCAACATTTCGCAACCGGCGGCTTTGGCCAGTTCCGCAAATTGCGACTTTTCGAGGAAATTCATCGAGATGTTGGCATTCCACTGCACACCCAAGCCGACCATCGCCTGAAATAGCTCTTCGGCAAAGGCGGGCTTAAAGCAGATATTGTCGTCCATAAACGAAATATGGACATCTTTCTTGCCCACGTACGCCTGGTGCAGCTTCATCTCGTCGATCACCCGGTTCGTCTCGCGCACCCGGAAACTCTTACCATAGATCCGTGGCGTGCAGCAGAAATTGCAGCCAACCGGGCACCCCTTGGTGGCGAGCAATGGAATCCGGAAGGAGTAACGCTTGGCATTCGTGGACTGCCGCGCCAGGTTCAGATCCGGATGATCCATGTCGGTCATGGACTTCCAGCCTGCATCTGGCTTGTAGACGGGCTGCATTGTATCAGCATAGATATCGCGAATAAGTTGATCGTAGATCGACTCGACCTCGCCGAAGACCACCGAGGTGCAGTGCTGACCCGCCTCGTCGATCATCATGGTGGGGTGAACCCCGCCGAGGATGACTTTCTTGCCCTGAGCCAGGACACGGTCGCCGATGGCATAGACCCGTTTGGCGTTCAGCGTGCGCGATGTCATCGCGATTACGTCGTAGTCAGAAAAATCCTCAGGCGTCTTATCACCGATCCGCTCATCGAGAAAGTCGACATCGAAGTGCTCTCTGGCCAGCGTTGCAACCATCAACAAGTTCAGCGGCATGCTCACCTTGCCCGAGTCAACCATCAACGGGGTGTTGCTCTTTGGCTGAATAAACAGCCATTTTTTGCGCGGTCCGGCAGGGATCGCTGGCGGCGCCGTCCCGATTGCGTCAGGTGAGATCATTGCGGACATAAA
>JAKSDJ010000186.1 GCA_022360155.1 Chloroflexales bacterium
CACTAACCCGTTCTGCAGCCAAACGATCTACCTCAAAGTTATGATGCCCGCCCAGCAGATAGTCGTAGATGCGTCCGGCGCTGGGCTTGCTGGTGTCGATAATGTTGTCGCCTGTCATGAGAGTCTCCTTATTACGCTATTTACCCTCGTATCTTGGAGGCTAATATATGGTTTTAGGACACTATACTGTACGCATACCAACGCCTACTTCACCAAATAGGCGCCATATCCGCCGCCGGCTTCGCCGAGCGCGATGCGATCTTCGACCGTAAGCGTATGCTGCTCGAGGCTGTGCCAATCGAGGAGCGACACGAAACCTGGTTCATCGGAGCGCCATGGATGAATCAATTGATGGACATGGTTCATCGAGCGAAGATACAGCGGATTGCCCATCGAGGCATAGATCTCTCTGACCCGCTGGATACTCGGCGCATCCATATTGACATCACCGCCTTGGGCTTGGAAAGCCCAGCAACTCTTCGGACCCGACCACTCGTAGAGCGCCCGCACTGCATGCAATAGGTCATCATCACTAAGAAAGGCCGCAATCCCCCAGTAGATAAGTGCGACATTCCGCCGACCGGCCAGAATCTCCTGCACAGCGGGACGATCGAGCAACTCCTCAGGACGCCGAGCATCGCTTTGGAAGAAGTGGGTATTGGGCGTGTCAGCCAGGATCTCACGTGCATACTCGACGACGATCGGATCGTAGTCGGAATAGATCACCGTCGTACCGTCAGGAACGACATGGTGCAGGTGATCGTTCGTGGGCAGCCCCGAAGCGAAGTCGATAATAATATCATAGCCCCGTTGCGCAGTCAGCTCCACCGCCAGATCCTGGAGGCACCAGCGCTGGAGGCGCACAAATTTTGGTGCAAATGGCAGCGCTACACTAACCCGTTCTGCAGCCAAACGATCTACCTCAAAGTTATGATGCCCGCCCAGCAGATAGTCGTAGATGCGTCCGGCGCTGGGCTTGCTGGTGTCGATAATGTTGTCGCTTGTCATGAGAGTCTCCTTTTGCGCTATTCACCATTGGCGCTGGGTTGATGAGTGTCATTGAGGGGCTTCAGGCTACGGATGCCTAAACAGACAGCACAGCAAGTCTTTATAATCATGCTATTCCCATCACATAACTGCTGCACCGAATCAGCGAACAAACGATTGACACCCAAAGATGTCGTTAATCCAGTACATATCCAAGCAGAATGATAACGCCAGGGTTATGGTCACCCTTAAAGAGAATAGGTAAATAAAAAGACAGTATCGATCATGTATACTTTTATTTTACCTCCTGTACTTCAGGATAAATCATCTCCTTTCAGCTATTTTTAAATTTAACAGTCATAAGTATTATTTTTTCGTTTATGATAGCATTACAAATATATACATTTCACCTTGCATCAACTTTCGCATGGAAGACAAGCGCTCAATTGATAAAGCAAGGTATGCGTTTTTACTTTTATAAATTATCAGTTAGGGTTATCCTGAATACGATATTAGTGCATTACTGTAATACACTAAAGCTGGCTCACAGGTATACATATACGTCTTTCTTACCGAGTTGCAGGTCGCATGAGGATGATGCGATACAGCAATTGTGTATTTCTATAACAGAATCTTATCCCTATTGACCTTATAATCACCACTATAAAAGGTAAAACATCACGTACAATCTAAGATTCAGCCGCATGTTGCGCTGATTAGAGCGGTATTACACCCCTTGGTGGTTAGTATAAGCTTGCATTCGGCAGAGTAAGGGAGCCAACCTAACTATTACTAGATTTGTACTATAAACGATCTGTAGCAACAGTTTAACACAACTTGCCAAACTAGAAAAACACTAGCTGTAATAGTTGTTGCACACCTGAGAAAATTGAACATATGCACGACTGCTCTTAAGCCTAAGTCAGGCCCATAGACAACACATTCTGGCTAGGTAAAAACAATAGCGACAAGGCGTGACAAGCTATCGACTAAGCGCCCATATTATAACGGGTTTTAGTTACTGTAAAATAACCATTTGTTTACTTTCTTGTCGCGATATTTTGTAATAGCGCATACGGAAAAGCAGAAGCACATCTGAAATTCATTGCGCCTCACGACACTCAGTTCCAGAATCGGTCTGAACTATGGCATGAAGTACGCAAGTTCTCTCGCCGCCGCATAAGCATAACTTGCCCACTAGGCAATTCCTCACATCTGTTCCCGTAACAACCCTAAACCAGTTATAAATCCCCACGTCGTGCCGTCGTCAGGCGGTTAGCAAAGGCCGCTTGGCGGCGGTACGGCAACTCAAAGAGGATTGCTATATTTCTTGCCGATTTAGGTGTCGTTTCAAACGGCCTCTCGGGATTTGACGCATGACACGAGCATCTTAGATTGGCCAAGAAATCTTTCGTTGTGAGCTATATCGCCTAATCAGATGGCCAGGAGAAAGATATGCCACCTGTCCATCTCCAAATCTCTCCATATGCACGTTGTTCATCGCTTGCCAAAGTCTCATACTAGAGACAGCACGCCCCATTGCACATTGCATATCCATACGGACTCCAGAGGATGAACATGTCAAAACTTGCACTTATCGCCATCGGTGGTAACTCGCTGATACGCGCCGGTCAGAGCGGTTCGATTGCTGAGCAGTGTGAAAATGCACTCATCACGGCTCATCACATTGTGAGGCTTATTCAGCATGGGTATGCAGTCGTTCTCACCCACGGCAACGACCCGCAGGTCGGTGCGCAATTGCTGCGCTCAGCGCTTGCAGCGCCCCATGTGAGCCCTGAGCCGCTCGATGTCTGCGGGGCCAACACGCAGGGCGCTATTGGCTATCTGCTCGAACAGGCGCTTGAAAGCGCGTTGGCCGAGGCCGGACTCAACATCCCAGTGACAACGGTTATCACCCAGACGGTCGTCGATGCACACGACCAGGCCTTTCAACATCCAAGCAAGCCGGTTGGTCCATAATATGGTCGGCGTGCGCGAGGGCGGCGCGATCCAGCTTGTGACCACTGTGCTGAAGTTTGTGCCGCTGGTGTTGATCGGGATCGTTGGCTTGTTCTTCTTCAAGAGTGAGAACTTTACACCCCTTGCGCCCTATGGCATTGGCAGCGGCATCAACGCTGGTGCAGCGCTGACCTTGTGGGCCTTTATTGGCCTAGAGTCGGCCACTATTCCAGCGGAAGAGGTTGTCGATGCTGAGCGAACCATTCCGCGCGCGACGATTATTGGCGTCCTCGTAACCACCCTGGTCTACATGCTGACCACTGTGGCGATTATGGGGATTATCCCAACCGCTCAACTGGCGCAATCCGCAAACCCGTTCGCCGATGCCGCCGCGATCATCTTCGGCAGCAGCCGACGTACCGCTGATCAACGCCCTATCGAACGAGCACCACCCCTGCCAGGCGCTAGCCGACCTGCTGACGATACGCGAACATTTTGGACGCCTCGTCGGGCTGCGACTCACGTACCTGGCCGACGCTGGCAACACGGCGCACTCGTTGATGGAGGCTGGCGCGCTAGCCGGCATGCATATTACGATTGCGGCGCCGCCGGACTTTCGCCCACAGCCCGATATCGAAACACGCGCCCGCGCGCTTGCCAATGAAAACAACGGCACAATCCTAGCCGCACCGCGCTGTCGCCGATGCCGATGTGGTCTACACCGATGTGTGGATATCGATGGGGCACGAAGCCGAACAAGCTGTCCGTATGCGCAAACTGCAGCCATATTAGGTCAATGCCAAGCTCATGGCGCTGACCCAACCGCATACGGTCTTTATGTACTGCCTGCCCGCGCATCATGGCGAAGAGGTTACCGCCGAAGTCATCGAACAGACCCACCGCGGTTGTCTGGCAACAGGCCGCCAACCGCTTGCCAACCGAGCAGGCGGTTATCTACTTGCTGGTAACGGGGGAGTGGAAGTGATGAGCTGATGAGCGAATGAGGCGAGGAGTGGATGAGGTGGTGAAGCGGTGAGGCGAAGGCTGAGATGTTTGGCTGTACTCAGCGTGACCTGCGTGGTGTTTATGGTGAATTAGCATAAGGTCTGACAGGCCTAAATAAGCGCTTTAGAAAGCCTTAACCGAGATCTGTCAGATCTTGGGGAAGGTTTACCCATTCACTTTTTCGAGCGCTGGAGCGCATGCATCAAACGCATCAGGCGACCATCATTAATGCGGTGCAGAAGCTGCTCCAAAGCGGCTATATGGTTGTTCTTTTCCTTGATCGTTTGCTCTAGACGCGATATGTAGGCGTTCTGCTCAGCCAGAACGCTCTGTTGCATGTCTTGTTCTGTGAGTGAACGAGAGACTTCCTGCCCGTTCATCTCGGATCGAGCGTGATCTTGCCAATTCGTTTCTTTTTCAACGAGCGCTTCCTCAATCCAATACTCCAATGGCAGTGCGTGGCTAGCAATCTGTTCTGAAGTCTTTTGAGAGCGTATCGCTGCGATGGCAAAGCTCGGACCTCCATAGTGAGCGGTGTCCTCAAAGCCGATATGCAACTCATCGTAGCCAAAGTATTTCAAGCAGGCAATGATATCTGAGCGACTCATCCAATAACTGTATGCGGCGTTTCCGCCACAAAAACCATCCCAATTGAGAAATGTTTGATACTCTTGCCTGTACAAAGTATGCTCGAAACCTGCGTATTTCGCCCGCCCTTTCCCGCGAAATCGACCTTTGTGCTGCGGCATTCCTTTGATGATATCGTGATCATAGTAGTGTGTCCAGACGAATAATCGATCTGTTACCCGAGACAACAAATGGATCAGCTCAGCAGGCCGTCTCATATGATACAAAACGCCGCTCGCAAAACCAATATCAAACGTCGCACTGTTCGTACGGAGATACGGCATAAAGTCGCCGCATAAGAATTCAACCCGTTGGAGTTTGAAGAGTTCCTTGACTATCAAACACTTTAAATAAGCGGACGTGTTTGCCTCGATTGCGAGCACTCTGTCTGCACCCGACTTCTCTAGGAGGTATGACTGTGCAGCTTCTAGCGGGCCTAATTCTAAGACGGTCTTCCCTTGAAAGCCGCCTAAATGTTCCGCTGCCCAGGATATACGAATATCCTCAAAAAGCGGGTGAGGGCCAGCAACTACATTATCTAAAGGTGCAGGAAAGCTCGTGGACCAAGCGTCGCAAAAAATGTCTATCGCGTTTTGTGGGCTGGGCGGTGTTGTTATATATCGGTCGAGGATATTCATAAGCATTGATGTGAGAAGATCCGATAGCTGATCATGAGCCTGCATCACACCGGAGCGCATGAAAATAGGAGTGGCGGCGGCACCGTTGATCGCCTCTTTTCAGTGTAGACCAATAGTCAATAACCGATAGCATCGACGCCGGACGACTACTTTCATGCATCAGTGTGCAACACAGCTGCATGGATGTCTCATTAAGTAAATCAGGAAGCGCCATGGCCTTTGCAGCTGCGAGTATAAGTTAAGCTGAAGATTTTTGTCAAGCAGCAAAAGCAGCTCACAACTCGGCAGCTTGTATAAAGTTACCAGGATGCCCTTACACAAAAGGTTGCTATGTCAGCTATAAAGCCATACAAGAGGGTAGTAATGCAAAGCGTTTCCTGGTTCCATGGTCAGGGTAATCTACATGCTGGAGAGTAGACGTGGTCAACTAGTGCAGGTTAATCACCGGCAGATTGTGAATGACTACTCCCTACCAATTCATCCCGCCGTTACGGTGGTAATGGCAACGTGACAGCGTGCTATCCCGTGTCGGCATTTGTGCCCACTGATATGCCTTGCTATGCCCGCTCGTTAGTCGCGGCCATTCTATCAAAGTTATAGTACGATGAAAGCTTCCGAGACATATATACAACTTTTGGACCCTTGTATCAAGCGTTATGATTCGTCTATAGCATTACGCCAAAATCCTGAAAGAGCGCAGGTGATACATGAACATAGGTCAACGCAGATGTTTGCTGGCCCATTGCCAGATAATAGCCAAGATCCTCGTCGTGCTGCTTTCAAACAGCTCGAAGGCGGCACAGCAACAGATTCCTATGTTGATTGTCAAATTTCACATGAGCGCCGACCTGCCATCCTGCGCAGCGTTACAACCCGCGAGGAGAATCAGTAAGCTCATCATGATCCGGCGCATCGTACCGAATTATTCCTTTCCAGGCTGATCGTACTGCTTGTACTTGGCGCACCTGCATCACCCGATCACAGGAAGGCCAGCAAGCAGTGTTCATCCTTGCGCTTGGTATCAGGCGTCAATCCATTATTTGCTGGGTCTTGCGGCGCTTCATCGAGCGGCAAGCCCAGACCGGCGGTCAGGGCATCAACGAGGGTTTGGCGGTCCGCGAGTTCCTGGGGTGTGATGTAGACAGCATTGGCGACACTCCCACACATATCTCCGCGACACATTGTTTCTTGCGGGATGGTTCGTGGATAATACTTGAACTGCGTCTTTTGGAGCTCCTCTTCCGGCGCAATGAAGACGTAGGTATGGACCGGGCCAAGTTGATCGACGATGAGACGCCCATGATGCTCAGTGCTCAGAGTTGACGCGGTGGGGCGCCCGGCTACAATCGGCGGCCCCTCTCCGCGATCCAGTCCGGCGTCCATGAAGAAACAGTGAAGGCCTGTTCGATCTTGGCCATGTCCTCAGCGCTGACCTGCGTTCCGTCGCGGTGGGCGACACAGAACAGAGTCGTGCGTCCCGGAACGCCAGCAATCCACGCCGACTCGTCAAGGGCAGCGGGCGTATTGGCGGGAGTCTCGTCCGTCTCCGCTGCGGCACTGCCTGTCGCCTCTCTGGCGCTGTTTGGCGGCGCCTACTGCACCTTCGCACTGGTGAGAATGAGTGGCGGCGGCGCCTGATTGACACAGGCGCCCAGCATTCCGGTCAACAGCAACAGAATCAACCATTGTCGCATTATGAACCTCCCTCTCATACATCGTTGTAGCGTCAAGCAGCATCACAAGCCTGTAAACATAACGAAGCAGCACGGCGCTTTGTTACCGCTGCCCGCTCGGCGCTTTGTCACTGCTGCCCGCTCGGTGCTCGCCCAGGATGCAAGCGGGCAGCGCAGCATAAAGAGAACAAAGCGTCACGGCAACCTGCTGAGCCAGAGCGCAGTGGCGCCCTGAGCAGTGCTCGTGGTGTACGCCAGCGCATCCTGACCTGCAATCCCCGCCATCCGAAACAGTGACGATTCTTGGATCTGGGGGAGCGTTGTCGTGACGCCAGAACGGATGTCGTAGAGCTGCACCGACCAGAATGGCACTGAATCCGACGGACACTCGATCCAGGCGATCAGGTCACCCTACAGCACTGGCGAGAATGCCACCCCAGCGGAGATGGCTTGCGTCGTATCGCTCCTGATCTGGTGGAGATGCGCCCGCTGGTCGGGCATCGCAGAGGCGAAGCTCCAAACAACATTGTAGTCAGACACCACGTAACCGCTGAACCCGCCCTGGCCTTCCGCCTCCGCCAAAACGATCGCCGGCTGATCCGTGTTGAGGGCTTGCCGATACAGACGCCAGGTTTCGATATACTCCGGGCCGCTCCCACGCACGCTAAAGTCGCTCCAGAGCAGCATACCGTCGTGGGCAACCGGCTTGAGCGCCGTGGATGTGATCGGCCACTCGGCGCGGGTCGTCAGCTCATAGCCGAAAAAGCTGCGGCGCTGCGGGGAAAGATCCTGGTAGTAGAGCACTCCGTCGGCCAGCGCGAGATCGCCAAACCCGTTGCTGTCGGTCGCCGTCAGAATGGTAGAAACCTGACCGGTCGCGATAATGTAGCCCTGAATGCGCTGGCGACCCTGCCCGCCTTCGTCGATCCACGCCAGGGTCGTGCCATCGCTGACGAGCGCCCGCTTCACGCCAGACTGATCGGTCACCAGAAACTCCGCCTGGGTAGCCAAGTTGTAGCCATAGATGGGAAGATTCGCGGCGCGGTTATCCACCTAGAATAGGTAGTTCTTGGTCACTGCGGGCAGGCCCACGATGTCGCCCGCGATCAGGCGCGGCGCCTGGGCCGCCTCATTGCCGAGCAAGCCCAGCAAGACATGGTAGGGCGCCGGATTGTCGGGATGTCATTCGAAGCGGGCGCGCTCAAAATGCTGGGTCAGGTAGGTTTGGCCATCGGTCGGGTTGACCTCCATCTGCGCCGAAGTGAGCGGAAGACCGAAGAGAGCGAGACTCTGTTGGGTGGTAGTCAGGCGCGCGTCATTGAGCCCATGCGAACTCCAATAGTCTTGAAACCAGCGCCCTGCGCCTGATCGCAGACGTTGCGCCCGGTCAATGACAGCGCTGTGCGCACGGGTGGTTGGCAGCGCACGCCTGTCGCGCCCTGCTGAAGTGCGGGCTCAGCGCATAAGTTGGCTGAAGCCGAATCGGGACAGTGCGCTGCAGCGCACTTGAGCATTCGGCCTGAACTTCAGTTCAAGGCTGCGCAGCCGCCAGTCCCCTTAATCCACCCGCATGCAGGGGATTAAGGGGGCTGGCGCGGGAATCGTTCCTGCTGACACAAAGCTGCGCAACGTCAGGCAGCGGCGCATTCCTCGTTCCTCGTCTCCCCAGACCCCTCCGCAGGTGACGTGGCTGGCGTGCGCATGCTTGGTGACGGATGCCTCCACTGCGAGGGATGCATCGCGGCACACGCGCACGGGTGGTTGACAGCGCATGGCTATTGTTGGGGTGTTGTCGCCTCGTCGTCTCGTCATTTCCTCGCCGCTTCGCCTCCTTTCGTAACGCCTCGTATCGAACACCACGCCTGCGCTGCGCCGGACGGCATGCGCCACGGGCCGCTCGAACCGTCACTGGCCCCACATATATGACGATTCAGCGGCGCCACATGCAACACTGATCCCAGATCAAACCATTGGGTTTTTTGCCTGGAGATCCCAGACAAATTGCCAGGCAGACAAGAAATGAGTCGCGATCTTCGCTTTGTAGGGCATAAGAAACTCGGTGTCTATCCAGGAAAGATGGCGCATCATTGCCCTTCAGATGAGAACCCTTCGCCTACATCAAGCATTCGTTCGATCAGCGCTTGCGCCTGCACATCAGCAACGCCGCGATAGTCAATCTCATACACGTTCCACGTATGAAGGGTGTGTTCGATCAACATGATCTTCGGCGCTTGACCTAGGTTCTGTTGACATTGTTTGCTAGACTGGTGGTATGACACCAGATACCTTCTTACGCGATGACCAATGGACACGCATGTATGCCTTCCTGCGCACCTATCTCGGCATCTACACGGGGCAGGAAGATGATTGTCGCCAGTTCGTTGAAGCGGTGCTGTGGATTGCTCGCATGGGTGCGCAGTGGCGCTTCTTGCCGCCGCCTATGGTCGCGGGAATAGTGTGTCTAAACGGTATGCCCGCTGGGGTGAGAAAGGCGTCTGGCAGGCGCTGCTTGACCACGGTGCTGATGACCCGGATCTGGAATACCTGTTGCTGGACAGCAGGGTGGTGCGGGCCCATCCCTGCGCTGCTGGAGCAGCCCCAAAAAACGCTTGATGGGGCGCCAGGCGCCGACAAAGCCTGGGGGCGCAGGCGGGGCGGGTTCAGTACTAAAGTGCATAGCGCGGTTGATGGCTTGGGCAAACCATTGCGGCTCACCCTGACCCCTGGGAGGCGGGTGATAGCCCTCCGGCGACGGCCCTGCTTAACGGCTATGCGGCCGACGATGTGATTGCCGACCGCGCCGACGATACCAACGCCGTACGACAGATGATTGCTGACCAGGAAGCCGACATCGTTATCCCGCCGCATCCACGACGGGTGCAGCCGATGGCCTCTAATCGGGAAGTGTACAAAGAGCGTCATCTAATCGAATGTTTCATCAACAAAATCAAGCACTATCGGCGCGTGTTTACGCGCTACGAAAAGCGAGCCTGTCGCTATGCCGATGTTCTCGCGCTCGTCAGTGCCATCATTTGGTTACGCTAAATGTCAACAGAACCTAACTCATCCTGATAGGCGGGCCCTGCGGGCCAAGAGCTTATCTGAAAAGTCCCCATCAAAACCTGACCGGTGCGGCATCCGCAGCTCCCTGCATCCCCCAAACAGACCCAAGCGCCGCACCGGTCAGATCTGGGGATCGGGATCGAACTTTTCAGACAGCTTCTAATTACCACAGTTGCACTTAGCAGAATATGGTTTCTGGAAGCCATCAAATTGAATGGTGTCTGAAAACTTTTTGGCTTTCCAACTAGCTATTTTTCAGACAAGTACAATTGTAGTACTAAAACCTAAACCCTGATCTTGTGGGCGCTGTCATTTGACGCAGTTCTGTTATGTACGTATTATGTAGCAAATCGCCTGCTCACTGACTAGTGCGAGAAGCATCTTCGCATCGACGCTACACCGCTTATGAATTTCCCTGAACAACCTCACGCCATTTCTCGCCGGTTGTTGATCGCCATAGGTATTGGTACGCTTTCTGGCCTGCTGTGCGGTATGCTTAACCCACGCCTCGATGGGACACTGGTCGATCTCGGTTGGTCATTCAATGCTGCGCGCGACCTCATAGCCCAGCGTGATCCGTATCGGCATCCTGTCTCCGCGAATCTCGTTCCTTATCCGCTGACGGCTGCTATCATCGTCGCTCCATGGGCCATCTTACCTGGTAACATTGGACTCATACTCCTGTTTGGCCTAGCGACTGGTCTGTTGGCTTATGGTGTACTCCACGACAATCAGTATTGGCGCTTGATCTTGTTTGCCACGCCATCGTACCTGATGGCGGTCAAGAGTATGCAATGGTCTCCGCTCTTCATGGCGGTATTGTTCTTCCCCGCATTAGCGCCGATCCTGCTGGCCAAGCCAACGCTTGGTTTTCCGGTTGCATGCTCGATACGCTGGACGATTCCCCGTCTCCTCGGTATCGTGCTTATTGGCGGCGTATCACTGCTGATCATGCCGAATTGGCCAATACGATGGATTGCCCAAACCGGCGACTATGATGGTCTTATCCCATTGTTAAGCCCTCTCGGTCCCGTCTTCCTCTGTAGTCTTTTCTTCTGGCGCAATGCGCAAGCACGTTTCTTTTTCTTGCTCACGATTACACCTCAGCATCGTTTGTTTTACGACCAACTCTTGCTCTGGATGATCCCACAAACGAAACGCCAAATGCTGTTGCTCATCATCACTTCGTGGATCGCCTTCTTCTATGTGCGCCAGAAATTCACAACATTCTGGGCAAGCGGTCCTTATCTTCTTACGCTGGTGTATCTACCCGCATTTCTTATCGTTCTCTGGCAACAGCAATCTGTCCAGCGTTTCTATCATCGCTATATACCACGAAGAAAGCAACCAGACTCAGGGCCTAGCTAAAAAGCCAGGTCTTCTATCCCCAACGCCATTGGCAATCTGCTCACTACAGTGGAATATCGCACGAATCGGCGCTCAGAATATTCTGCAGGGTATATCCGTACGCAAGAGGCTGCTCAAGGTTTCTTTCCCAATGAAGCTTTTTGGGTTGAGACAATGCAGTTGCCTGCAAATGGGTGATTGCGTGGACGCTTTGCTGTTCAGCTCAGTGCGCTGTGGATGCAGGTAAGCCGCCTTCATCGCAGCACGCCTGCATCCGCAAGACAGAGTCAGAAGGGTGCGACCCGATCTGAACCGCGCCCTGAATAAGAGGCTTTCCCACAACACTACACTTTGCCGCGCCAGGGTATCACCTTATTTTCTAATGCCCGCAGCAACCAGTCCATCGCCATTGCAGTCAGCCCCATAGTAATAATGGCCATGAACACAATATCGGTACGCAAGAAATCGCTCGCCTGCAGCGTCATGCGCCCAATACCCTTCTCCGCAGCAACGAGCTCTGACGCAACCAGCGTTGTATAGGCAAAGCCAAAACTCAGCTTGACACCAGCAAAGATAAACGGCAGCGAGCCAGGCACCATGACATGCCAAAAGATGTACGATCGACTGGCTCCCAGGCATTGCGCTTGCTCGATCCATGATTCACGGACGCCGCGAACACCGGCGCGAGTGTTGATAATGATCGGCGCCAAGGCAGCCAGAAAGAGGAGGGCGACCTTGGATGCCTCGCCGATGCCCAGCCACACGACCAGCAGCGTATAGTAGCCGAGCGGTGGCAAGGGGCGGTAAAACTCTATGATCGGATCGAAAACGGCGGCAACCCTGCTGCTCGAGCCCATCAACATACCCAATGGAATACCAACAACGACAGCCAGACCAACCCCGACGCCCATGCGATACAGGCTCCAGCCCATGTGTTCCCAAAGCGAAGTTCCAAGCGGGTAACCTCTGCCAAAAGCAGTATCCCAAAATTGAAACAGAACATCTTCGATTCTGGGGACAAACAGATTGGGGTTAGAGGTTACTCCCACTAGGCGGAGCAGTTCGAACTGGCGAAGCGCCCACCATCCCAACAGGATGCTGACGACGACAGTGATGGAGATCGACCAGTTGACAGCCTTTTTTTGTTTCGCTGTATCGGTCATTGTTATGGCTCCTTCAGAGGATGTCCAATATTCCAAAGATACAATCCGCCTTGAGAAAGGCGATCTTGGCAGCCTGCAATGATTCGTGTTTTCCAGCGCCGATCGGTCACGCTTGCTCTCATTCAGCAAGCGAAATCCGGAGCTTTACTACAACCTTCCAGAGCCCTTATCGTATCGTTCGAGTATTGGACACACTCTCAATGATTGGGCGGATACATCCAATACACTATTGCCTTTCGTTGCCAAAAGCTGCAATATGAGCGTCTTCAATCAGGTTGATCAGATGATTGCGCTTATCTAGAAATTCCGGCAGACTGCGCACTTCACGTGCAGTCAAAGCGCTTTCGTGCTGGTTAAAGGTTGGTTTGACGATCTCGGTGATTCGTCCCGGTTTCGATGCCATCACGATAATGGTTGACGAAAGATACAGCGCCTCATCGACATTGTGGGTCACAAAAACAATCGTTTGATTCTGCTTTTGCCAGATAGTCTTAATTTCTTCCTGAAGCTGCGTCCGCGTAAACTCATCGAGCGCCGAGAAGGGCTCGTCCATCAGCAAAATTTCCGGATGATTGGCAAGCGAACGGGCAATCGAGACACGCTGCTGCATACCGCCAGAGAGTTCATACGGAAACGCATTGCGAAAATCCCAGAGTCCTACCAGTTTGAGCATCGACTCGGCCATCTGCTCACGTTCTTGTTGGGCGATCTTGCGCGCTTTGAGCCCAAACTCTACATTTCCCTGCGCCGTAAACCACGGATACAGATTTGCTTGCTGAAAGACCACGCCGCGGGAATAATGCGGTCCGACAACGGGTTCCGACTTGACTATGACTGAGCCGGCGGCAATGGGCACAAAACCGGCCAGAACACGCAGCAGCGTACTCTTACCGCAGCCGGAAGGCCCTACCAGGGTGAGGAATTCACCCTCGGCGACAGAGAAGCTGATATTATCGAGCGCGCGTAAGGTTCCTTGCCGCGTTTGATAATCGACGGCGAGGTTTTCGACTTTGATGAAGTGTTTGTCCATGCGGTATTTCTTCTAGCCCGTCGGGCGACAAGGGTCCATCTCGTTTCGCCAAAACAACGAAACGAGATGAACTGTTGGCTTTACTTATTCGTGATAACCTTTTTCAATAGCCATTTCAATATACGAAGGATTGACACGCTCCTGATAGAAGTCCTGATCTTCAGCAGCCGCAATCAAACCCTGATCAGTAAGGAACTGCGCCTGGCTATAGATCGAGTCGGCAAAGGCGCCCGGCGTATCGGATGTACCAAAGTAGGTGGCCTCCAAGTGGGTGTCCGCATCCAAGCGATTCAGCACTTCCAGGGAGATTCTGGCGTCTTCTAGCTCCAAGCCAAACTCGTCGACCATGACTTGCGCAGCAGCGTCTAAATCCGCCTCTGCAAACGCGACCGCCTTATTGAGCGCGCCAACATACCGCGCCACAATATCGGGATAGGTTGCGCCGAATTCGCGGCTGACCACAAGCACATCAGAGGTAGGGAAGCCAGCCTCAGCCATAGCCCCTGCGTCCGAAACCAAGACGCCGCCGGCATCGTACATGCTGTCCAGCGCCGGATACCAGATCCAACCGGCATCGATGTCACCGCGTTCAAAAGCAGCTACCATCTGCGTGGGATCCATATCGAGCAGCTCAACATCATCGAGTGTAAGATTGGCCAACCCCAGGGCCTGGAGCATGTTGTAGTGTGTTGTTGAGCCGAATGGCACAGCCACGGTCTTACCGGACAAATCCTCCAGGCTTGCAATGCCTGAGTCGCCCTGTGCAACCAGAGCCTCGCCTTCCCCTAACAAACCGAAGATCCAGGCAACTTCGCCATCGACGCCTGTCGACAAGCCGCTGGCAGTAGGAGCGCTGCCAACCAAAGCCATGTCGACGCTGCCAGAACCAAGGCCCAAAATGGCATCATTACCCGAGGGGAACTCGACCCACTCAACCGGAATACCTAGCGCTTCTTCGGCTAGTCCCTGGTTTTTGGCAATGATATCTGTTGATGTTGACGTTTGAATACCGATGGTCACCTGATCGGGCGCTGCCATATCAGTATCGGTCGTTGGCGTATCTGCAACAGGAGAGCTCTCTGGCGTATCTGTAGAAGCGTCATCGGTCGTTGGCGTGTCCGCCGGAGCAGTATCGGTCGTTGGCGTGTCCGCCGGAGCAGTATCGGTCGTTGGCGTGTCCGCCGGAGGCGTCTCTGGTTGGGCTGACCCGCATGCCGTGCCAAGCAACGTGACGAGCAAGAGCACGGCAAATAACTGGAAGAACCTTTTCATGCTGTTTCTCCTCTGTATATGATGGATAAAAGTTGCGTCGCAAGCGCCTAAAAAGTTCGATGTTGTATTTCGTTGTTATTGGGAATGAAGATGAGGACGCTTGAGACTCTTCGGACTTACGCAGTTGGGTTTGTACGCGATATGAGCGCAGTAAGGCAATGCATGGACCCAAAGGTATCGATTACGACAAGATTCACCATGCGTGGCATCGTGTTCCACAAACGCCCTCCAAGCTGCTGGAGGAGCCACGGTGCGCCGTCTATAGTCGCCCTAGAGTTCAAGTGCTATTGCGTGAATGGGATATGATACCGCTGTGAAACGCAACAGAACTGTTTGACAGATCACGAGAGCGGACGGCTCGGTGTGCTTGATATCGTATTGTGTAGAGTGCGAACGCGCGTCATCGCACTGGGCCATCACTTGTGGTCAGACACACATTTCCACCTTGTGGAAAGCAGCTCCTGATTAACCTCGCGTAAGGCATTACGATACACCCGTCTGCCCTTGCGCTGTTCGTCTCGTTGTTGCGCCACATGTCGGCTTGACGAAGAGCGGCCATCGTCGTATTATATATACTGTTAGACGCACAAATACAGGTTTGTCTCCCAATACATCAACCTCGATGGATGCGCCGCAACCCGGTCCGCACACGCGGCTGGAGACGAACCGGTTGACCAATTTTGATGAGGGCAGTGAATGCCCACATGTTCGTTGTGCCTTCCACAGCGCCACCGCGTGAACCTCACACAACAGTGACGGACTCACCAAGGCACTGAGAATAGACACGCCAGACATTGAAACAACAGACTGGGCATCAATGATGGATTGCTGCCTATAGTTTGCTATACCAACATGTCCTGTTAGATCAAGACAATCGGGTCGCCACATCACGGCAGCAGGTAGGATTGCGGGGTTGAACGCTGTTCCATATACAGCGCACATGCAAAACGCAATCATAATTGGTGGGTACATCCCACCCTATCTCCGCCTAATTAGACACGACATAACAACGCGCGACGAGCGCGCTATTATCGAGTTGTCCATTCCTTCGTCCGTCCGGCGGTCCAACAATTCCTGACCGACCCGAGCGCCGTCCTACACGGTATCCCTCAGACGGGAATGGCGCACAAGCGGGCAACTGCGTATGTTTTAATTTTAATGCCTTAATGAACATCAGTCAAGAAATAACGTCAGCGGGATCAAAGAGGTGAAACATGTGAAACACGTCTGAAATATGTATCTGTAGTGGCCAAAAACAATGCAGGCTTACTTCTGCAGTCTACACAACTGAACTTTCCCTTGGACGGAATCGTGTGCATTTTCTTTGATTCGATGACATGGGGACCATGGTATGGCTTGTATCTACCTCAAAAAAGCAGCTCATTGCTCCGCGACTGATGAATCGACGATACGTGAAACCGTTCGGACCATCCTTGCTGACATCAAAACTGGCGGTGAAGAGTCGGTTCGGGCTTACGCCTCCACGTTCGACAAATGGAATGGTCCGATTCTCGCGTCCGCGGACGCTATCACGCAAGCCGCCGCGCATCTTACGGATGAGCTCAAGGCCGATATTCACTTCGCCGCTGACCGGGTGCGAACCTTTGCCCAAGCGCAGCGCGCTAGCATGACCGACTTTGAATACACCCAGGATGGCATTACGCTTGGGCAGCGGCATGTGCCAATCAATACCGCAGGCTGTTATGTGCCAGGCGGACGATACGCCCATGTTGCATCAGCGATCATGAGCATTACTACGGCCAAAGTCGCCGGGGTGAAGCAGATCATCGCTTGCTCACCGGCGAAAGAGGGCGTCGGCATCCATCCGGCGCTGCTCTACACGATGCATTGCTGCGGCGCCGACCATATCCTAGCCTTAGGCGGCGTTCAGGCGATTGCGACAATGGCCTACGGTTATTTCACCGGCCATCCTGCTGATCTGCTCGCAGGGCCGGGGAACGCATATGTCGCCGAGGCCAAACGGCTGCTCTTCGGCGAAGTCGGGATCGATATCTTCGCGGGGCCAAGTGAAATTGCCATTATTGCCGACGACAGCGCCGATCCCGAGATCGTCGCCATTGATCTGGTCGCCCAGGGCGAACACGGGCCAACATCGCCTATGTGGTTATTGACCACCGATCGCGCCTTGGGAGAACAGGTTTTGCAACGCATCCCCGCGCTGATTGCCGCATTGCCAGCGCTTTCCCGCGATGCCGCAACTGTGGCTTGGCGCGACTACGGCGCAGTTATCCTCTGTGATAGTCGCGAAGAAGTCGCCGCGATGAGCGACCAGTATGGACCAGAGCATTTGGAAGTCCACGCCAAGAACCTGGACTGGTGGCACGACAGCCTGACTGTCTACGGTTCGCTATTCCTTGGAGAAGAAACCACGGTAGCCTATGGAGACAAAGTTTCCGGCCCTAATCACATCCTGCCCACGAGAGCCGCCGCACGCTATACCGGAGGGCTCAACGTCAGCAAATTCATCAAAACCCTCACCTACCAAAAGATGACCCGCGAAGCCAGCATTGCACTTGGTAAAGCCACAGCCCGCATCTCACGCTTGGAAGGCATGGAAGCTCACGCCCGCAGCGCAGATGCACGTATTCAGAAATATAGTGAATAACATGACTACACAGGTTAGGCCTCTTGTTTTCACAAAAACCCTCGATACACCGAACCCGATTCCACCATCAGGCATAGCGCGCGCCCTGGAGCTTATGCAGACTGGGTATCTGCATCGCTATGGGAAAGCCAAAGGAGACGAACAGGATGTTCTAGAATTGGAACGTGAATATGCCGCCTATATGGGCGTCAAGTATTGCGTCAGCATCAATTCGTGCGGCTGTGGGCTCTTTATGGCCCTGAAGTGTGTAGATGTGCAACCAGGCGATCCTGTATTGGTCAATGCCTTTACCTTAGCGCCGGTTCCGGGCGCGATTGCCCACTGCAACGCGGAACCTGTACTGGTCGAGATCACAGACGATTATTTGATCGATCTGGACGATCTGCGTCGTAAAGCGGCAAAGTCTAAAGCCAAAGTCCTCTTGCTCTCGCACATGCGCGGTCACATTGCAGATATGGACGCCGTTACCGCACTCTGCAAAGAGTTCCGCCTAACTCTGATCGAAGATTGCGCACATACTATGGGAGCAAGCTGGGATGGACGCATGACCGGCACCTTTGGTGCGGCGGCCTGCTTCAGCTCCCAGACCTTAAAGCACATCAACTCGGGAGAAGGCGGCTTTCTGGTCACCAACGACGAGGATATTGCCGCCAAGGCCATCCTCTATTCGGGCAGCTATATGCTCTACATGCAGCATGGCGCCCGCCCCGACGCCGCAGTTTTTGAGCGCTGGAAAGGGGTGATCCCAAATTTCAGCATGCGCATGAGCAACTTGACCGCCGGCATATTACGCGCCCAACTGCCGCTGATCGACGAACGAGCCGCCCGCTGGAATGCGCGCTACCAACAACTGGCAAAACAGCTCGCTGCGATTCCGCACATCTCTGTGCCAAAGCGCCCTGCCAAAGAGGAGTATGTCGCCAGCTCGATTCAATTTTCGGTCAACAATCTGACTGTGGAGCAGATGCAGCGCTTTCGGGATATTTGTAACAAGCGTGGGATTTCACTCAAATGGTACGGGCAGCGCAACGCCGAGGGGTTCACCAGCGCCCATCATCATTGGGAGTATGTGCGATCCGCCCAGCATCTTCCGCAGAGCGACCGAATAATACAAGGGCTGTTTGACATGCATATCCCCCTCATCCTAACCGACGATGATATAAAGGTTATTGCCGCCATCATCCAGCAGGTGATAGAGGAAATCGACGATTTTATGTGAGTTTTTTTGCTCGCTGTCAAGCGCTTCATTTCGCTGCTGCAACATGGTTTCAGAATAACCAACGTGACGTTACCGTTTGGCCCTCATAGGTAGGCGCGGCTTGCAGCCGCGCTAGTTGTTTCTTGTTCTCTTGCGGAGAGCGGCTCGATGTGCGGACGCAGCCGC